>JBEBTI010000027.1:0-21996 GCA_040393845.1 Nocardioides daejeonensis | reverse complement strand
AGCTCACCTCCTCCGACGTGCTCTTCTCCATGCAGCGCAACATCGAGATCGCCGACCCCAACGGCTCCTCGGTGCTGCTCGGCTCGATCGCCAACGGCGACACCGAGTCCCCGGGCCTCGCCGACGGCGCCGTTGAGACGCCCGACGACGCGACGGTGATCTTCCACCTCAACGCGCCCGACACGACGTTCCTCAAGGTGCTCACCACCGCGACCACCTCCATCGTCGACGAGGAGACGTTCCCCGCCGACAAGCTGCAGGACGACAAGGCCGTGATCGGCTCCGGGCCCTACACGCTCGCGCAGTACCGCCCCAAGCAGCTCACCGTGCTCGAGGCCAACGACAGCTACACCGGCACCAAGGAGCCCGCCTCCAAGACGATCTACATCAACAGCTACGACAACTCCGCCGGCCTCAAGACCGCCATCGAGAACAAGAAGGTCGACGTCGCCTGGCGCACCCTGAGCCCGACCGAGCTCACCGATCTCGAGTCCGCCGACGGCGTCAACGTGATCACCGGCGGCGGCTCCGAGTTCCGCTACTGGGTCTGGCAGCTCGGCACCGAGGCCGGCGGCGAACTCGCCGTACGTCAGGCGGCCGCGCACATCATCGACCGCGACCGGATCGCCGAGCGCGCGTACGACGGCACGGTGGAGCCGGCGTACTCGATCGTCCCGCCCGGCTTCGGCGGGCAGAAGGACTCCTTCGCCGACCTCTACCCCGAGCCCGACGTCGAAGCAGCCAAGGCGGTCCTCGCGGACGCGGGCGTGAAGACCCCCGTCGACATCACGATGGGCTGGAACCCCGACCACTACGGCCCCAACACCATCGACGAGGCCACCGAGCTGAAGAACCAGCTCGAGGCGAGTGGGCTGTTCAAGGTCAAGCTCGACTCCGCGGAGTGGGAGGAATACCAGACCCTCTACAAGAAGAACGCCTACGACATCTTCGTGCTCGGCTGGTACCCCGACATCCTGGACGCCGACAACTACCTCACGCCGTTCCTGCGTGACGGCGGCTTCTTCGCCAACAACTATTCCAACCCCGAGGTCAACGACCTGCTCACCCAGGAGCTCGCCGAGACCGACACCGGAGCCCGCGAAGAGATCATCGGCCAGCTCCAGGACATCACTGCCGAAGACGTGCCGCTGATCCCCAGCTGGAACGGCAAGAACGTCGCCGTGGCAGTCGACGGAGTCACCGGCGTCGAGGAGACGCTCGACCCGACGTACATCTTCCGGCTCTGGATGGTGAAGACCGCCGGAGACGACGACGCCAGCGGCACCGACGACGCGACAGCGAGCGACGACGCAACGGAGTGATGCCAGGCGGTTCGCACAGGAAGTGGGTCGATGAGCAGCGCTAGCGGTTCACTGCCCAAGTACGTCGTCCAACGGCTGCTGCTGATGCTGCCGATGATCTGGTTGCTCACCAGCCTGGTGTTCCTGATGCTCCGGGTGATCCCGGGCGACCCGATCTCGGCAGCAGTCGGCGACAAGGTCAGCGAAGCGGAGAAGGACGCGCGGCGCTCCCGCGCCGGGTTGGACCGCCCGTTGTGGGAGCAATACCTCGACTACTTCGCCGACCTGCTCCGCTTCGACCTCGGCACCACACTCAGCGACAACCAGTCGGTGACGTCGGTGATCGTCGAGAAGGGCGGCGCGACGCTGAGCCTCGCAGTCGGGGCCTTCATCATCGCGCTGCTCATCGGCATCCCGCTCGGCCTGCTTGCCGGGCGGATGCGCGACTCCGCCTTCGACGTCTTCATCCGGATCTTCGGCATCATCACCTACGCCGCGCCGATCTTCTGGACCGGCCTGATGCTGATCGTGCTGGTCGCCCCGACCGGCTGGCCGACCGCCGGCATCGCCAACGACACCACCCTCGCCACGGTGCCGATCGTCACCCACATCATCTTCGTCGACGCGATGCTGGCCGGTGACCTGCCGGCCGTCGTCGACGTCGCGATCCACCATGCCCTGCCGTGCTTCGCCCTCGGGCTGATGCTCTCCGGGGTCTTCATCCGCCTGGTGCGGGTCAACGTGTTGCAGACGTTGAAGGGTGACTACGTCGAAGCCGCCCGCGCCCGCGGCATCAAGGAGGGACGCGTCGTACGACGGCACGCCTTCCGCAACGCCCTGGTGCCGGTGGTCACCGTGATCGGCCTCCAGGCCGCGCTCACCCTGTCGGGTGCGGTGCTGACCGAGAAGACCTTCAACTGGCCCGGGCTCGGCAAGGAGCTGATCGAATACATGACCCGTCGCGACTACGCCGCCGTGCAGGGGATCGTCACCTTCCTGGCCGTGATCGTGGTCGTGGTCAGCCTGATCGTCGACATCA
Organism: Nocardioides daejeonensis; assembly: GCA_040393845.1. Classification (GTDB taxonomy): domain Bacteria; phylum Actinomycetota; class Actinomycetes; order Propionibacteriales; family Nocardioidaceae; genus Nocardioides; species Nocardioides daejeonensis_A. Next base: position 19,656 of record JBEBTI010000027.1, on the reverse strand, counting down.
TCAACGCCCTGATCGACCCGAGGGTGAGGTACTGATGTTGCGCAACACCAGCGGGATGGCGAAATGGCTGCTGATCATCGGCATCCTGATCACCGCCGTGTTCGTGATCTGCGCGATCTTCGCGCCGTGGCTGGCACCGACCGGGTTCGACGAGCAGAGCCTCAACGGCGAGCCGATCCCCAAGAACCAGGCGCCCGACGGCACCTACTGGTTCGGCACCAACGACATGTTCCTAGACGTCTTCAGCCACACCATCTGGGGAGCGCGCACAGCGCTCGAGGTGGTGCTGCTGTCGCTGGCCTTCTCACTGGTGATCGGCGTCCCACTCGGCCTGGTCTCGGGGTACGTCGGCCGGTGGGTCGACCGGCTGCTGGTCTTCCTGATGGACGCGATGTATGCGTTCCCCTCGCTCCTGCTGGCGTTGGTGTTTGCCTTCCTCTTCCGCGAGAAGCTGGGTGGCGGCGTCCTCGCGGCAGCGCTCAGCCTGACCGTCATCTACATCCCGCAATACTTCCGCGTCGTGCGCAACACCACCGTGTCGGCACGCGAGGCGACGTACGTCGAGGCAGCCCGCGCTATCGGTGCGAAGGACACCACGATCATGGGGCGCTACCTCTTCGGCAACGTGATCCAGTCGGTGCCGGTGATCGGCACCCTCAACGCCGCCGACGCGATCGGAACCCTGGCCGGACTCGGGTTCCTCGGCTACGGCATCCAGCCCGACGAGGCCGCCGAGTGGGGCTTCGACCTCTCCCGTGCACTCGACGACATCGGCGCCGGCGCGTGGTGGCAGGGGTTCTATCCCGGCGTCGCGATCGTGCTGCTGATCATCGGCCTCACCCTGATCGGCGAAGGACTCAACGAGACGCTCAACCCGGCCTTGCGCAAACGCAAGACCGCCAAGGTGACGATGCCGCCGCACACCCCCAAGGAGGTCGTGCATGAGTGACCAGCCCATCCTCGAGGTCAAGGACCTGCGGGTCTGGTATGGCTCGCCGTCCGGACCGGTGCGCGCTGTCGACGGCGTCACCTTCGACCTGCGTCCCGGCGAGATCCTCGGCCTGGTCGGCGAGTCCGGTTGCGGCAAGTCGACCCTCGGCCGCGGACTGCTGGGCTTGTTGCCCGACGGCGCGCAGCGCGACGGCGAACTCCGCTTCCGCGGCAAGGACCTGCTCGCCATGAAGCCGAGAGAACGCAACAGGCTGCGCGGCCGCGAGCTCGGGATGATCTTCCAGGAGCCGCTGACCCGGCTCAACCCGCTGATGCGCATCTCGGAGCACTTCGAGGAGACCCTCCGCACCCACGAACGCCGGATCGGCAAGGCCGAGATCGAGCGCCGCAGTCTCGAAGTGCTGCGGCTGATGGGGATACCGCCGACCCGCTACCGCGCCTACCCGCACGAGTTCTCCGGCGGCATGCGGCAACGGCTGATGATCGGCCTCGGTCTGGTGCTGCGCCCGGCGTTCGTGGTCGCCGACGAACCGACCACCGCCCTCGACGTACTGGTCGAGGCCCAGATCATCCGGATCCTGCACGACCTGCGCCGCGACTTCGACACGTCGCTGCTGCTGATCACCCACAACCTCGGCATCGTCGCCGAGGCGTGTGACCGGGTCGCGGTGATGTATGCCGGCGAGATCGTCGAGATCGGCGACGCCCGCGAGGTGTTCCGCAACCCGCGCCACCCCTACACCCGCGAACTGCTGCGCTCCACCATCTCCTTGCGCACCACCGGTCTCGAGCACATCCCCGGCGCCCCACCTGACCTGGTCGACCCGCCGTCGGGCTGCCACTTCCACCCGCGGTGCCCCGACGCGATGGCGGTCTGCGCCAGCCGGGCACCGCGCCGCCTGGTCACCCGGGCCGGTACGACGGTCGAGTGCTGGCACGCCGAACTCGAAGCGGGTACGGCGGCTGAGCTGACCGACGCCGAACGCGCGCCGCTGCGGAGGGAGGAGATCCTCGTTGCCGACGAAGCCTGACGCCACCCCGCCCCGCGTCCTGACCGACCCCGTGATCGAGGTCGACGACCTGTCGGTGCACTTCGAGCTCGGCAGCAGTGCGCTGCGCCGACTCTTCGGCATCGGCACCCGCACCGTGCGCGCCGTCGACGGGGTCAGCCTCACCCTGCACCGCGGCGAGGTGCTCGGCGTGGTGGGGGAGTCGGGCAGTGGCAAGACCACCCTCGGCCGGGCGCTGCTCGGGATGGCGCCGGCAACCGAGGGACACATCCGCCACCACCAGCGCGGCGGCACCGTCAAGGACGTGCACGCGCTGCGCGGGACGGCGCTGCGACAACTGCGCACCGACCTGCAGATGGTCTTCCAGGACCCGCACGCCGCGCTCAACCCGACGATGACGATCGAGACCGCGGTCGGGCACCCGCTCAAGATCCACGGCGTCGCCACCGGTGCCGAGCTGCGCACCCGGGTCGCCGAGACCTTGGAGCGGGTCGGGCTCAGCCCGGCGGAGCAGTTCCTCGGCAAGTACCCCTCCGACCTCTCCGGTGGCCAGAAGCAACGGGCGGTGATCGCCCGGGCGATCGTGCTCAACCCCGAGGTGCTGATCGCCGACGAGCCCGTGTCGATGCTCGACATGAGCGTGCGCGCCAAGATCCTGCAGCTGATGATCGACCTGCGCGACGACCTCGACCTCAGCTACGTCTACATCACCCACGACCTCGCCACCGCCAAGTTCTTCTGCGACCGGATCGCGATCATGTATCTCGGCCGGGTCGTTGAGGTCGGCCCGACCGCCGAGATCTTCGCCAACCCGCGTCACCCCTACACGCGCGCCCTGCTCAAGGCGATCCCCGAGCCCGACCCGGACCTCGCCGTACCCCGCGATCTGCCGCGTGGCGAGATCCCCGACGCCGCAGCCCCTCCGCTGGGCTGTTCCTTCCACCCGCGGTGCCCGGTGGCCACCGGCGAGTGCGGCTGGGAGTCGCGCGACCTGCGGGTGCTGGTCGAGGAGCACTGGCTGCGCCGCGGCCCGGAGGCGTTCGCCGCCGAGAAGCACCTGATGGGCGACCTGGCCAAGCTCGACACCCCCAGCAAGCGGGTGCAGATCGCCACCCGCGACCCGGCCCGCACCGTCGAGTGGCTGGAGGCGATCCGCGCCGAGGACGCGGACGAGCCCTTGTGGGCGGGCGTCGAGTCGCTCACCGTCGAGGGCGGCGCCGCCGTGGTGCAGTTCCGCGAAGGCGTCGATCCGGCCCTCCGGACGGCGGGGGAGGCCGAGGTGGCGTGCGTGCTCTACCCGGAAGGGGAGACATCGGGAGTGGAGTAGATCGGATAGGTTCTGCACGTGCCCGACGACGTGACCACCCAGGACCGGAACCGCCGACCGCGGCCGCCCGGCACCTTCCGGGTCGGCCAGATCGCCGGCGTCGACGTGCTGATCACCAGCTCGTGGTTCCTGATCGCGGCGCTGATCTCCTTCGTGCTCGCACCCGTCGTCGAAGACGTGCAGCCGGGTCTGGGCGGCTGGAAGTACGTCGCCGGGCTCGCCTTCGCAGTGCTGCTCTATCTCTCCGTGCTGCTGCACGAGGCGTCGCACGCCCTGATGGCGCAGCGCTACGGCCACCCGGTCGACTCGATCACCCTGCACTTCCTCGGCGGAGCCACCACCATCGAAGGTGAGTCACGACGCCCCGGCGAGGAGTTCTGGATCTCCGTCGTCGGCCCGCTGACCTCGATCGCGGTCGGTCTGATCGCCATCCCACTGTGGATGATCTCGCCCGACGGCCTGCTCCGCCTCGCCTTCCAGGGCCTGATGGCCGCCAACCTGCTGGTCGGCGCACTCAACCTCGTGCCCGGACTGCCGCTCGACGGCGGCCGGGTGCTCAAGTCGGCCGTGTGGCGGCTCACCGGCAACCAGCACCGCGGCACCATCGCCGCCGGTTGGGGCGGACGCATCACCGCCGTCGCTGTGCTGGCCTGGCCGTTCGTGATGGAAGCCCTCACCGGCATCACGCCGACCCTGTTCGACAACGTCCTGGCCGTGCTGATCGCCGCCTTCCTCTGGATGGGCGCGAGCGCGGCGATGCGCAGTGCCCGGATCCGCCGACGCCTGCCGTCGATCGTCGCGCGTGACCTGGCCCGCCGCACCCTCACGGTGCCGTCCGACCTGTCGGTCGCCGAGTCCGTACGACGTGCCCAGGAGGCCGGCGCCGGCGCGATCGTCACGCTGACCACCGACGGCGCACCCGACGGCGTCGTCAACGAGACCGCACTGCTCGCCGTACCCGACGAACGACGACCGTGGGTGCCGGTCTCGTCGGTGGCCCGCTCCCTCGAGCAGGGCATGTCGCTGCCGGTGCAGATCCTCGGGGAAGACCTGATCCGCGCGATCACCCGCAACCCCGCCCACGAATACCTCCTCGTCGACGAGGCCGGCGGGATCTTCGGCGTGCTGTCCACCGCCGACGTCGACGAAGCCTTCCGCGCATGACGCACACGCACCCGCACCACAGGAGCAACGATGAGTGACCCCCAGACCGTGCCCGACGTCCCGGAGCAGGCCTGGTCCGGCGTCCACCGCGGCCCGTTGCGGGAGGGGGAGTGGATCCGGCTCACCGACCAGAAGGGCCGCCGCCACAACTTCGAACTGGTCGCCGGCAAGCGATTCTTCAGCAACCGCGGCCACATCGAGCACGACGAGCTGATCGGTCGCGACGAAGGCTTCTCGGTGACCTCGTCGGCGGGCGGCGAATACCTCGTCTTCCGCCCGCTGCTCTCCGAGTTCGTGGTCTCCATGCCACGCGGCGCGGCCGTGGTCTACCCCAAGGACGCCGCCCAGATCGTCGCGATGGCCGACATCTTCCCGGGCGCCCGCGTGGTCGAGGCCGGCGTCGGCTCCGGTGCGCTCACCTGCTCGCTGCTGCGCGCCGTCGGCCCGCACGGCCAGGTGCTCTCGTGGGAGCGCCGCGAGGAGTTCGCCGACGTCGCCCGGCAGAACGTCACCCAGTTCTTCGGCGGCGACCACCCGGCCTGGACGCTGCAACTCGGCGACCTGCAGGAGGAGCTGCCCCGCTCCGGCCAACGCGTCGACCGGGTGATCCTCGACATGCTCGCCCCGTGGGAGTGCGTCGACGCTGTCGCGGAGGCCCTGCTGCCCGGCGGGATCCTGGTCGCCTACGTCGCCACCACCACCCAGCTGTCCCGCTTCGTCGAGACCGTGCGCGCCCACGGCGGGTTCACCGACCCGCAGCCGTGGGAGTCGCTGGTGCGCGACTGGCACGTCGAGGGCCTCGCCGTGCGACCGGGCCACAAGATGATCGGCCACACCGCCTTCCTGGTCACCGCCCGCCGGATGGCACCGGGCCAGTCCGCGCCCCGCAAGAAGCGTCGCCCCGCCCCCGGCGCGTACGGCGTCGACTACACCGGCCCGCGCCCGGCCGACCTCCCGCCCCAGGTGGAGCAGGAGTCCTTCGACGCCTGACGTCGTACGACGTGTGCTCGCGCCCCGTGACCAACTTGTGTCCGACCGGCGCGCGTTTCCCCTTCCGTTCGTTGCCCTGATGGGTAAGGTCACGGATACGAGGAGGTGACGCACATGTCGGCAACGGATGGCCAGCGGAGCCCGGCGGAACTCATCAATCAGGTGCGGTTCCTGGAGGCAGAGGTCGAGGACCTGCGCCGCCAACTGGAGCGCTCACCCTCGCGGGGTGGTCTGATCGAACAGCGGCTCACCGAGACGCAGCGTTCACTCGCGGCGATGACCGCGCAGAACGAGCGGCTCGCCCAGACGCTGCGTGATGCGCGCGACCAGATCGTCAGCCTCAAGGAAGAGATCGACCAGCTGGCCCAACCGCCGGCCGGCTTCGGCACCTTCCTCTCTGGCAACGACGACGGCTCGGTCGACGTGATGGCCAGCGGCCGCAAGCTGCGCGTGCACGTCAGCCCCGACGTCGAGGTCGACGAGCTGCGCCGCGGCCAGGAGGTCATGCTCAACGAGGCGATGAACGTGGTCGCCGCGTTCGACTTCGAACAGCTCGGTGAAGTGGTGATGCTCAAGGAGCACCTCGCTGACGGCGACCGCCTGCTGGTGATCTCCCACGCCGACGAGGAGCGCGTCGTACACATTGCCGACTCGCTGCGCGGTCAAACCCTGCGCGCCGGCGACTCGTTGCTGCTCGACTCGCGCACCGGCCACGTCTATGAGGTGGTGCCGAAGTCGGAGGTCGAGGAGTTGGTCCTCGAAGAGGTGCCCGACATCGACTACAGCAGCATCGGTGGCCTGGCCGGCCAGATCGAGGCGATCCACGACGCCGTCGAGCTGCCCTACCTGCACCCCGAGCTGTTCAAGGAGCACGAGCTCAAGCCGCCGAAGGGCGTGCTGCTCTACGGTCCGCCCGGCTGCGGCAAGACACTGATCGCCAAGGCGGTCGCCAACTCGCTGGCCAAGAAGGTGGCCAGCAAGACCGGAAGCTCCGGCAAGTCCTACTTCCTCAACATCAAGGGCCCCGAGCTGCTCAACAAGTACGTCGGCGAGACCGAACGCCACATCCGGCTGGTCTTCCAGCGGGCCCGGGAGAAGGCCAGCGAAGGCACCCCGGTGATCGTGTTCTTCGACGAGATGGACTCACTGTTCCGCACCCGCGGCTCGGGTGTCTCCTCCGACGTGGAGAACACCATCGTCCCGCAGTTGTTGAGCGAGCTCGACGGTGTCGAGCTGCTCGAGAACGTCCTGGTGATCGGTGCCTCCAACCGTGAGGACATGATCGACCCGGCGATCCTGCGTCCCGGACGTCTCGACGTGAAGATCAAGATCGAGCGCCCCGATGCCGAGTCGGCCCGCGACATCTTCAGCAAGTACCTCACCACCACGCTCCCGTTGCACGCCGACGACCTGGCCGAGTTCGGCAACGACCGACAGGCCTGTGTGGATGCGATGATCCGCGCCACGGTCGAGCGGATGTACACCGAGACCGAGGAGAACCGTTTCCTCGAGGTCACCTACGCCAACGGTGACAAGGAAGTGCTCTACTTCAAGGACTTCAACTCCGGCGCGATGATCCAGAACATCGTCGACCGCGCCAAGAAGATGGCGATCAAGGATCTCCTCGACCACGACCAGAAGGGTCTGCGCGTCGTCCACCTGCTGCAGGCCTGCGTCGACGAGTTCAAGGAGAACGAGGATCTCCCCAACACCACCAACCCTGACGACTGGGCTCGCATCTCCGGCAAGAAGGGCGAGCGCATCGTCTTCATCCGCACCCTGATCACCGGCAAGCAGGGCACCGAACCCGGCCGCTCCATCGACACCGTCCCCAACACCGGCCAATACCTGTGAGGTCCGGGGCCGGGCTCAGGAAGCTTCGGACCTGGTCCAGATGTCGCGAGCATTGACGCGCTTGGCGAGGCCAGCGACCTTGCAGGTGCCGGTGCCGGTCTCCCACTCCAGATAGCCGTCACCCAGAGCGAGCCAGTTGCCGCTGCCGCTGTTCTCGACGCACACCTTCGCCTCGTATTCGCGCGTCGCGCAGTCGGCAACGGTGTTGCCCGGCGACAGCACACCGTCGTTGACCAGCGTCGTGGTGTCAGGTAGGTCGTCGCAGGTGCGGGGGGTGTCGCCGGGCGGCACCTCGAACTGGGCGATCAACCGCTCGGCGTCGACCAGCAGACCCGCCGTGCTGTCGGGCGCCTGGCGGTCGAAGGAGCAGTCACCCTCGTCGCCCACCGCGGTGGGCAGCAGGCCGGACTCCTGGGTCCGCCATGCGCCGGTCGGGTGCGTGACACAGAGCCGGTAGCTCGTCCCGTCGTCCTCCGCGTGGTAGGTGAAGGTGAGGCCCTTGGTCAGGTACGAGTCGTCGCGACGGGCGTCCTTCTGCGTGTACGTCGCGGGATAACGTCCGTCATCCTCGAAGTGGATCTGCAGGTTCTGGCCGATGTCGAAGGCGTCCAGTTCGAGATCGCCGTGCGCATCGCGCCAGAACTGTTCGCGCAGCGCAGGCACTCGTCGTACCAGTTGCTGACCCTTGACCAGCTTCGCGCCGAACTCCCACGACCAGCGCACCTCGATCGTGGCGTCCTCTGCGCGGCAGCTCCCGCGGGTCAGGCCCAGGATCACCCGATGGTCGTAGCCGTCGAGGTTCCTCGGCGCGGTCTTGCTCAGCACCAGCCGGGTGCCGCGCTCACCGCGAAAGCACTGCTTCGGGGGCAGGTCGAACAGGCCGTCGTCGTCTCGCAGGTCGTCCACCGTCGTCGCATAGAGGTCCGACCATGCCTGCTGCACCGGCGTCGGCGCGACATCAGGTCCAGCGAGCGTGGCACCTGTGGCCGCCGTGGGCACGCCGTCAACCTCGTCATCCTCGTCCGAGGTGCAGGCCGTCAGAAGGACCAGTCCGAGGCTGGCAGCCGCCAAGCGGGTGACCATGCGAGATTTCCGAGAACGCATGGCCGACATTCAAACATCTTGGTTGCCGGGCTTCCGCCCAGGAGCGGCGATTGCACTGTCCGCGCCGGGAACCATCAGCGCACTGCGGTGGCGAGCGTGCCCCAGGTCATCGGGGCGGTGAGGCGGCTCGAGAGGAGGTAGGCGTGCTCGGACTGCTCAAGGTGCAGCCCGGCATGTCTGACCAGGTCGACCGGATCGCGGGTCAGGTGACAGCCGCCGGCGACGCGGCGTTGGATCGGCTCGAGACGGTGCTGCCAGCGGCGGACCTTCGGGTCGTCGGCGAGGCCGTGCTCGAGGAGGTGCAGGTGCCCGCCCGGCCGCAGCACCCGCCGTACCTCGGCCAACGCGCGTGCAGGGTCGGGGATGGTGCAGAGGCTGAAGGTGCACAGCACCGCGTCGTACGACGAGTCGTCGGCGTCGAGCCGTTGCCCGTCGAGTCCGACCCGGTTGATCGGCACAGAGGCGGTTTCACGACGTCGGGCAGACATGGCCCAGCCACGATCCGAGGGCTCGACCGCATCCACCGACGTGACCTCGGGCGGACAGAACCTGACGTTGAGTCCACTCCCGAACCCGATCTCCAGGACCCGTCCGGTGAGCCCGGCGCAGCAGCGTTCCCGCCAGGCGCCGATCTCCCGACCGCGCAGTGCGGTGTCGACCAGACTCGGAACGACGCGTTCTTCCCACCAACTCATCGGACCAGTCAAGCGGGGAGTGGGTAGGCTCACAAGTATGAGCGTCAGACGGATCATGGGCACCGAAGTCGAATACGGCATCTCGGTCCAAGGAGATCCGCAGGCCAACCCGATGGTGGCCTCCTCGCAGGTCGTCAATGCCTACGCCGCGGCAAGCTCGCGAGCCCGTCGGGCCCGATGGGACTTCGAGGAGGAGTCGCCGCTGCGCGACGCCCGGGGCTTCGACATGTCACGACAGGTGGCCGACGCCAGCCAGTTGACCGACGAAGACCTCGGCCTGGCCAACGTGATCCTCACCAACGGTGCGCGGCTCTACGTCGACCACGCCCACCCCGAATACTCCACGCCCGAGGTCTCGACGCCGTTGGACATCGTGAGGTGGGACAAGGCGGGGGAGCAGGTGATGCTCGACGCCGCGGCGCGCGCCAACCGGGTGCCGGGTGCCGCGCCGATCGTGCTCTACAAGAACAACACCGACAACAAGGGCGCCTCCTACGGCGCTCACGAGAACTACCTGATGCGGCGCTCCACGCCGTTTGCCGACATCGTGCGGCACCTGACGCCGTTCTTCGTCTCGCGCCAGGTGGTCTGCGGAGCCGGTCGGGTCGGCATCGGCCAGGACGGTCGGCGCCACGAGTTCCAGATCAGCCAGCGTGCCGACTTCTTCGAGGTCGAGGTCGGCCTCGAGACGACGCTCAAGCGCCCGATCATCAACACCCGCGACGAACCGCACGCCGACCCGGAGAAGTACCGCCGCCTGCACGTGATCATCGGCGACGCGAACCTCGCCGAGATCTCCACCTACCTCAAGGTCGGTACGACGTCACTGGTGTTGGCGATGATCGAGGCCGGCTACTTCACCACCGACCTCTCGGTCGACACGCCGGTCGCGTCCCTGCGCGCTGTCTCGCACGACCCGACCTGTCGCCAGCTGGTGCGGCTCCGCGACGGCCGCGACCTGACCGGCGTACAACTGCAGATGGAATATCTCGACCTCGCCCGCAAGTATGTCGACGACACGATGGGTTCGGACGTCGACGCGCAGACCGCGGACGTGTTGCAACGTTGGGAATCCGTGCTGACCCGCCTCGAGCGCGACCCGATGGAGTGCGCGACCGAACTCGACTGGGTCGCCAAGCTGAAGCTCCTCGAGCAGTACCGCTCACGCGACGGCCTCGACTGGGATGACCCGAAGCTGCACCTGATCGACCTGCAGTATGCCGACATCCGGCCGGAGAAGGGCCTCTACCAGCGGTTGGTCGGTCGCGGCCGTATCGAGCGTCTGCTGGACGACACCACCGTCGAAGCGGCCATGCACGAACCGCCCGAGGACACCCGCGCCTACTTCCGCGGCAAGGTCCTCGCCAAGTTCGGCGACGGCATCTCGGCCGCGTCGTGGGACTCGGTGATCTTCGACCTGCCCGGCCACGAGTCGTTGCAACGGGTGCCGACGAACGACCCGATGCGCGGCACCAGGGCCCACGTCGGCGACCTGATCGACCGGTGCACGAGCGCCGAAGAACTCTTCCGGGCACTCACTGCGCGGTGATGCCCGGCCGTTGTGGGCGCGGGTGGATAGGGTGATCACATGGCCCAGGAGCAGAAGCACCCCAAGAAGTCGTCGGAGGAGACTGTCGACGAATCGGTGGAGCCGGCAGCCGGTGTCGCCGAGCGCAAGGAACAGCTCGATGAGGACATCGACGCGATCCTCGACGAGATCGACGACGTGCTCGAGACCAACGCCGAGGACTTCGTGAAGTCCTTCATCCAGAAGGGCGGCGAATGAGCACGGTCCCCGGTGCCGGTGCCCGGCTCCCACAGTCGTTCCTCACCCCCGGCAGCTCCTCCTTCGCCGACTTCCTCTCGCACCAGGCGCCCGACCTGCTGCCATCGACGCGGTCGCTGCCGACCGGCTCGGCCGGCGACCTGGCGCCGCACGGCACCACGATCGTCGCGGCCACCTTCGCCGGCGGCGTGGTGATGGCCGGTGACCGGCGCGCGACGATGGGCAACATCATCGCCCAGCGAGACATCGAGAAGGTCTTCCCGACCGACGAGTTCAGTTGCGCCGGCATCGCCGGGACGGCGGGCCTGGCCGTCGAGATGGTGCGCCTGTTTGCCACCGAGCTCGAGCACTACGAGAAGATCGAGGGCACCACACTCTCCGTCGACGGCAAGGCCAACCGCCTGGCTGCGCTGATTCGCGGCAACCTCGGCATGGCGATGCAGGGTCTGGCCGTGGTGCCGCTCTTCGCCGGCTGGGACGAGCGGGCCGAGCAGGGCCGGATCTTCTCCTACGACGTCACCGGCGGCCGCTATGAGGAGACCGCCTTCCACGCCGTCGGCTCGGGCTCGCTGTTTGCCCGCGGCTCGCTCAAGAAGCTCTACCGTGACGACCTCGACCAGACCGGGTGCGTGACGGCGTTGGTGCAGGCGTTGTACGACGCCGCCGACGACGACTCCGCGACCGGCGGTCCCGACCTGGCCCGGCGGATCTTCCCGGTGGTGCACGTGATCACCGCCGAAGGCGGCCGACGCCTGAGTGATGCCGAAGTGGCCGAGGTCGCCGACCTCGTCGTCGCCGGGCGCATGCAACGGCCCGACGGTCCGGTCGCGAGCCTCACCCAGGAGAACAACCGATGAGCACGCCCTACTACGTCTCGCCCGAGCAGTTGATGAAGGACCGCGCCGACTTCGCCCGCAAGGGCGTCTCGCGCGGTCGCTCCCTGGTCGCGCTGCAGTACGCCGACGGCGTACTCCTGGTCTCGGAGAACCCGTCGCAGGCGCTGCACAAGATCTCCGAGCTCTACGACCGGATCGCCTTCGCCGCGGTCGGTCGCTACAACGAGTTCGAGAACCTGCGGATCGCCGGCGTCCGGCTGGCCGACATGCGTGGTTTTGCCTACGACCGGCGCGACGTCACCGGCCAGGGCATCGCCGGCGCCTATGCGCAGACGCTCGGCACGATCTTCTCCAGCGCGGGCGAGAAGCCCTATGAGGTGGAGCTCTTCGTCGCTGAGATCGGCGACGAGCCCGAGGACGACCGGATCTTCCGACTGACCTACGAGGGCATGGTCGCCGACGAGCACGGCTATGCCGTGATGGGGGGTGCCGCTGACGTCGTCGGCAAGCACCTCAAGGAGCACTACCGTCCGGGCGCGTCCCTCGAGGACGCGCTGCACGTCGCGGTGGCGGCGCTGGGGCACTCCGAGAGCAGTGATCGGGTGATCCCGGCCGACGACCTCGAGGTGGCGGTGCTCGACCGCACCCGCACCCAGCCTCGCAAGTTCCGTCGGATGACGCCGGCCTGGCTCGCCGACACGCTCAGCGACCGAGGTGCCGAGACGCCCGACCAGGCACGAGCCGAAGACTCTGCCGTGTCGGCGCCGCCCGCGAACAGCGGCACCGACGACCCGAACGACCCGACCGACACCGTCAGTGGATCGACCCCGCCGCTGGAGGACCCGTTGACCGGTGGACCGTCGGGCGTGCCGCCGATCGCACCTCCGCCGAACGCGCCCCCCGCACCGCCTCCGGCGCCCGGGGACGACTGACCGCATCGAGCGAATCGCGTTGCTGGATTGGGCGTGTCGGGCCAAGAGCGCCCGCGCCCACCAGCAACGCCGTAGGGTTGCGTCATGGACCGCCGGATCTTCGGGATCGAGAACGAGTACGGCGTCACCTGCACCTTCAAGGGGCAGCGACGCCTCAGTCCTGACGAGGTCGCGCGCTACCTCTTCCGCAAGGTCGTCTCGTGGGGACGCAGCAGCAACGTCTTCCTGCGCAACGGGGCACGGCTCTATCTCGACGTCGGCAGTCACCCCGAGTACGCGACGCCGGAGTGCGACGACGTGGTCGAGCTCGTCACCCACGACAAGGCCGGCGAACGCACCCTCGAGGGTCTGCTGATCGACGCCGAACGACGTCTGCACGACGAAGGCATCGCGGGCGACATCTATCTGTTCAAGAACAACACCGACTCGGCCGGCAACTCCTACGGCTGCCACGAGAACTATCTGGTCGGCCGGGCGGGGGAGTTCAGCCGCCTCGCCGACGTGCTGATCCCGTTCCTGGTGACGCGGCAGATCCTGGTCGGGGCCGGCAAGGTCGTGCAGACCCCACGTGGGGCGTCGTACTCGGTCAGCCAGCGCGCCGAACACATCTGGGAAGGAGTCTCCAGCGCCACCACTCGCAGCCGACCGATCATCAACACCCGCGACGAGCCGCATGCCGACGCCGAGCGCTACCGCCGTCTGCACGTGATCGTCGGTGACTCCAACATGAGCGAGACCACCACCCTGCTCAAGGTGGCCAGCTGTGACCTGGTGCTGCGGATGATCGAGGAGGGCGTGGTGATGCGCGACCTCACGATGGAGAACCCGATCCGGGCGATCCGCGAGATCGCTCACGACATGACCGGACGCAAGAAGGTCCGCCTCGCCAACGGACGCGAGGCGAGTGCCCTCGACATCCAGGCCGAATACCTCTCCCGGGCCCGCGACTTCGTCGACCGGCGACAGTTGCACGACCCGGTGATCGACCGCACCCTCGACCTGTGGGAGCGCGGGCTGAAGGCGATCGAGTCGGAGGACCTCTCCCTGGTGGAGCGTGAGCTCGACTGGGTGATCAAGTGGAAGCTGATCGACCGCTATCGCTCCACCCACGGTCTGCCGCTCGGACACGCGAGGGTGGCCCAGCTCGACCTCGCCTACCACGACATCCGTCGCGACCGCGGGCTCTACTACCTCCTCGAACGCCGTGGCGCCGTCGCCCGGGTGACCGATGACCTGGCCATCTTCCGGGCCAAGTCGGTGCCGCCGCAGGACACCCGCGCCAAATTGCGCGGCGACTTCATCAAGAAGGCGCAGGAACGCCGACGTGACTTCACCGTCGACTGGGTCCACCTCAAGCTCAACGACCAGGCCCAGCGCACCGTGCTCTGCAAGGACCCGTTCCGCTCCAGCGACGAACGCGTGCAGCGGCTGATCGACGGCATGTGACGACCTGTGGATGACCGACCACGTCGGCTTCCTCGATGTTCTAGGCTTTGGGCGCTGTGTCCGCCGAATCGATGGGTTGAATCCTTTGCGTCGCGTTTCCTCCACCTTGGCCGTTGTCTGTCTGCTGACCGCCGGCCTCGCTGCTTGCGGGTCCGACTCGGAGCCTGAGGCCAAGGGTTCGGTCCAGGTGACCGGCGCCTACGGCGAGCTCCCCGAGGTCACCTACGACGCGCCGTACGTCGTCACCGACACCGAGGTCGACGTCCTCACCGACGGCGACGGGGACGTCGTGGAGAGCGGTGACGCGGCGTTCGTCAACATCTACATCGGCAACGGCTTCACCGGTGAGCAGGTGCTGAGCAGCTGGGTGACGCCGGGCGACGAGGCCACCGAGGATCCTTCTGCTGACCCGTCCGACGGCGCGAGCGACGAGGCCAGTGACGGGGCCTCCGAAGAGCCGTCGAGTGATCGCAAGACCCGCCGCGAGCGCCGTCAGGAGCGCAAGGAGCGCCGCGCCGAGCAGCAGGGCGACACCGAGTCGGCCGCAGCCGACGACGAGGTGATCGCGACCCCCGAGCTGATCCGGTTCACCCAAGGTGAGAGCGTCCCGGCGCTCGAACAGGCCGTGATCGGCCACGAGGTCGGCAGCCGCGTGATGGTCAGCGCCCCCGGTGAGAAGGCCTACAGCTACGGCGGTGCCGATCTGGGTCTGGGCAACAACGACACCACCGTCTTCATCGTTGACATCGTCTCGAAGGTGCGTCCGAGCGTCGACACCGCGGCAGCGGTTGCTCCGTCCAAGGGTCTGCCCACCGTCGTCGAGGCCGACGGCAAGGTGACCGGTCTCGACTTCACCGACGCGCGCCGTCGGGCCGGCAACAAGCTGGTCGTCGACACCCTCGTCGAGGGTGACGGCCCGGCGATCAAGCAGGGCTCGCTGGTCGCGATGCGCTACCTCGGTGCCGTGTGGGGCAAGAAGAAGTCCTTCGACGACAACTGGTCGGCCGACCTCCCGGTGCTCGGCAACGCTCCGCTCACCGCGGGCGTCGGTCAGGTCATCGACGGTTGGGACGCGGGTCTCGAGGGTGTCACCGAAGGCAGCCGCGTGCTGCTGGTGATCCCCTCTGACAAGGGGTACGGCGAGAAGGGTTCCGGCGAGGACATCCCGCCGAACTCCGATCTGGTCTTCGTCGTCGACGTGCTCGGCGTCGCCTGAGCAAGCAATCCGGGAGGCTCCAGTGAAGAAGAGCGAGCGACTGCTCAACCTGCTGATCCTCCTCAAGACGCAGCGCGGATCCGTGTCCAAGGCACGGATCCGCGCTGCGCTTCCCGACTACGCACCACTGGGCGACACCGCCTTCGAGCGCATGTTCGACCGCGACAAGGACGAGTTGCGGGCCCTCGGCGTCCCGATCGCGACCGACCACCTCGACGTCTGGTGCGACGAGGTCGGCTACCGCGTGCGTCCGGACGAGTTCGCGCTCCCTGCGATCGCGCTCACCACTGCCGAAGCCGTGCTGCTCGGTCTCGCCACCAAGGTGTGGCAACACCCCGGCCCGGCCGGCGAGGTGCACGACGCGGTGCGCAAGCTGGTCGCTGCCGGCGCTGCGGTGTCCGCCCCGGCGGACGACATCCCGGTGCCCGGGCTGGCGGCACCCGATCCGGCCTTCGCCGTGTTGTGGCGCTGCGTCGTCGACCGTGCGGTGGTCTCCTTCGAGCACCGCACCGGCGGTGTCTCACCGACGCGCCGCCGGGTGGTCGAACCGTGGGGCATGCTCTCCTCGGCCGGCGTCTGGTACCTCGTCGGTCGCGACCACCACCTCGGCGCCGAACGAGTGTTCCGGCTCTCCCGCATCGTCGGAGTGCCGACCCGACGCGGGGCCGGTGACGCCTACGACACGCCTGCCGGGATCGACCTCCGAGCAGTGCTGCACCGCCTCCGGCCGGTCGACGAGCGACGCACCGACGCCACCGTGCTGGTGCGCCGTGGCGCCGGACCGCAGTTGCGGCGTACGGCGGTCTGCGTGGACGACGACGTGGTCGGCCCCGACCGCGGCAGCAGCTGGGACCGGCTGCACCTGCGTGACGTCGCAGCGGTCGATCTCGGCGACGACGTCGCCGCTCTGGGTGCCGACGCGGTGGTCGAGGGTCCGGCCTGGTTGCGTGAGTCCGTCGTACGCCGTCTCGTGCAGTGGTTGGCCGCCTGATGACCGCCCGCGCCCAGGTGGCCAGGTTGTTGGCCGTCGTACCCCTTGTCGCCCGGCGGGGCGATCTGCCGGTCGCCGAGGTCGCGGCCGCGCTCGACACCACGCCGGCCCAGTTGGTGGCCGACCTGCGGGTGCTGATCTATTGCGGACTGCCGGGGTTGTTGCCGGGCGATCTGGTTGAGGTCGACCTCGACGCGCTCGACGGCGAAGGCATCGTGCGGATCTCCAACGCCGACTTCCTCACCACCCCGATGCGGCTGAGCGCGGCCGAGGCGACGAGTCTGGTGGTGGCGCTCCGGGTGCTGCAGGGCGCCGACGACCTGCCGTCCGACCGGATCGACCGGCTCCTCGACAAACTTGTCGCGGTGGCCGGGACGAGCCCGGTCGCGGTGTCCCTGCCGGCCGGCACCGCCACGCGGGGGACCACGACAGGCACGGTGCCGCCACGCGATCCGCAGCGACTCAACGCCGCTTTGTCCCTCAACGCGGTGATGGCAACCCGGGCCGCGTAGACTGGTGCCGAGTTCGGACCACTGCAGGCAAAACACGTGAGGACTTCCATGACGGCGCAGCTCATCGGAGGGCTCGGCACACCCGAGTTGCTCATCATCCTGGCCGTGATCATCCTGCTCTTCGGAGCAGCCAAGTTGCCCGAGCTGGCCCGGGGCAGCGGTCGCGCCCTGCGCATCTTCAAGGCCGAGACCAAGGGCCTCCACGACGATGACGACGACACCACCCCCGGTGCTGCGCGTGAGTTGGGTCAGCCCGAGCGCTCGGAGGGCATCGTCGACCCCGAGCCGCGGCGCGACAACACCAACTGACTTGAGCCTGGCCGGCGTCGCGGACCTGTTCCGCGGCAGACCCAAGCACCCCGTCGGCGCCGACGGTCGGATGGCGCTCACCGACCATTTCCGTGAGTTGCGGGCGCGCCTGATGCGCTCGGTGCTCGTGTTGGTCGTGAGCTTCTTCGTCGCGCTGTTCTTCTACGACGACCTGCTCGACCTGGTCCTCGAGCCCTACAACCAGGCCCGCGTCGCGCTCGACGCCGAGGTGGAGACCGAGGCCTACGTCCGGGGTGCGACTGGGCCGCTGATGCTCAACCTGAAGTTGTGTGGCATCGCCGCGATCGTGGTGAGCAGCCCCTACTGGCTCTACCAGTTGTGGGGCTTCCTGTTGCCGGGCCTGCACCCGCGGGAGCGCAAGTGGTCGCGCCTGTTCGCCGCGGTCGCCGGCCCGCTGTTCATGGGCGGCGTGGCGCTCGGCTACTTCGTGCTTCCCAAGGGCCTCGAGGTGTTGATCAGCTTCACCCCCGAGGGCATGAAGAACCTGTTGGAGTTCGGCGAGTACTTCTCGTTCCTCACCCGGATGCTGTTGGTCTTCGGGATCGCGATGGAGATCCCACTGTTCGTGGTGATGCTCAACCTCGCCGGTGTGCTCAAGGGCCGCACCATCGGTCGCTACCGACCCTGGATCATCCTCGGCACCTTCGTGTTCGCCGCGGTCGCAACTCCCTCGACCGACCCGTTCGCGATGTCGGCGCTGGCGCTCACGATGACCGTGCTCTTCCTCGTCTCGGAGGCGATCACCCGGGTGATCGACCGTCGCCGGGAGCGCAAGGCCGCAGCGGCGCCCCAGGTGGCCGACGATGAGGTCTCACCCCTGTGAATCCCGTCGACCCGTTCGACCTGCCCGACTGGCTCGGCACCTCGGAGATCACCTGGTGTGCCGGCGGGCTCGAGCGGGGCGGCCACCACCTGCGCGGCGAGCTGCAGGCCGAGCGCGGCACGGTTGCCTGCGACCTGCTCGCCATCGACCAGGCCTGGCCGACCGCGGTGGCTCAGAACGCCCTGCGCGAAGAGGTCCACCAGCAGTGGCGACTCGGTGAGGTGGTGCTCGTGGAGGTCGACGACCGGCTCACCGCACTGGTCCCCGGCTCGTCGTTCAGCGCCGCCCGGGTGCTGAGTGTGCTCGAACGTGTTGCCCGGGCCGTCGGCGCCCGACCCGCCCACTTCGTGGCGGCGATCCGGCTCGGCTCGTTGCGCGAGGACTGACGCGGGCACGACAGGTAGGGTCGGAGCGTGCCAACCGGAGAGATCGTCGTACTCGCCAACCCGACCGCTGGCAGGGGACGTGGACGTGCGGCCACCGGTCACGCGGTGGCCCGGCTGCGCGAGGCCGGGCGTCGGGTGCGCGTGCTGGTCAGTGACGACGGCGCGTCGGCCGAGGCGCTGGCACGTGAGGCGGTCGCCGACGGGTGCGACGGGCTGGTCGTGGTCGGCGGTGACGGCATGGTGCACCTGGCCACGCAGGCGCTGGCCGGCACCGCAGTGCCGCTGGGCATCGTGCCGGCAGGCACCGGCAACGACGTCGCACGCACCCTCGGGGTGCCGTTGAAGGATCCGGTTGCGGCCGCAGACATGATCCTGGCCGACCGCACGCGCGACATCGACCTGGCCCGGGCCGGTTCCCGGTGGTTCGTCAGCGTGCTGGCCGCCGGCTTCGACGCGGTCGTCAACGAGCGCGCCAACCGGATGACCTGGCCACGCGGACAGATGCGCTACAACCTCGCCACCGTTGCCGAGCTGCGCACGTTCCGGCCGATCCGTTACCTGCTCGATCTCGACGACCGCGAGTACGCCGTCGATGCGATGCTGGTCGCGGTCGGCAACGGTCCCTCGTTCGGCGGCGGTCTGCGGATCACCCACGGCGCCCGGCTCGACGACGGCCTGCTCGACGTGGTGATCATCAAGCCGGTCTCCAAGCCCGAACTGGTCCGTACCTATCCCAAACTGTTCAAGGGCACCCACGTGAACCATCCCCAGTACGAACATCATCTGGTCCGGCGCGTCACCGTCGCCGCCCCGCAGATCACCGGCTATGCCGACGGGGAGCGTTTCGGCGCGCTGCCGTTGACCGTCGAGGCCGATCCGGGTGCGCTGCGGGTGTTTGCATGAGCGACTCGCCTGCCGAGGGCTATGCGCGGATGCGTGCCAAGCAGGCGCACCCGGCGTTGGCCGAGTTCGTCGACCTGCATCCCTTCGAGCTCGACGACTTCCAGCTGCGCGCCTGCCGTGAGGTCGAGGACGGCAAAGGCGTGCTGGTCGCTGCGCCGACCGGCTCCGGCAAGACCGTGGTGGGGGAGTTCGCCGTACATCTGGCGTTGGCGACCGGACGCAAGTGCTTCTACACCACGCCGATCAAGGCGCTGAGCAACCAGAAGTACCAGGACCTCGTCGCCCGTTATGGCCCTGACCAGGTCGGTCTGCTCACCGGCGACAACACGATCAACGGAGAGGCGCCGGTGGTCGTGATGACCACCGAGGTGCTGCGCAACATGCTGTACGCCGGCTCGCA
>JBEBTI010000026.1:0-22321 GCA_040393845.1 Nocardioides daejeonensis | reverse complement strand
GGCGCGAGCGTGGCCCGACTTTGTGGGGACCGTCGGCACTTTGAGACTGAAACCTCCGTATCAAAGTGACGACGTACCCACCTGTGCGGGGAATCACGCACACGCGCAGGGGGCGCTCAGACCACGCTGAGCGGCAACAGCTTCTGCCCGGTGGGACCGATCTGGATCTCCGTGCCCATCTCCGGGCACACGCCGCAGTCGTAGCAGGGCGTCCAGCGGCAGTCCTCGATCTCGATGTCCTCGCCGTCGGCCGCGGCCAGCGCATCCTCCCAGTCACCCCAGAGCCAGTCCTTGTCGAGGCCCGAGTCGAGGTGGTCCCAGGGCAGCACCTCGTCGTACTCGCGCTCGCGCGTGGTGAACCACTCGAGGTCGATGCCGGTGCCTTCGAGTGCTCGCTCGCTGGCGGCGCGCCAGCGGTCGAAGGAGAAGTGCTCACTCCAGCCGTCGAACCGGCCGCCGTCGCGCCACACCTCTTCGATGATCCGACCGACGCGGCGGTCGCCGCGGGAGAGAAGTCCCTCGATCATGCCCGGCTTGCCGTCGTGGTAGCGGAAGCCGATCGCACGGGCAAACTTCTTGTCGGCGCGCACCTCGTCACGGAGCTTGCGCAGCCGTTCGTCGGTGGTCTCGGGGTCGAGCTGCGCCGCCCACTGGAACGGCGTGTGCGCCTTCGGGACGAAGCCACCGATCGACACGGTGCACCGGATGTCGTTGCGACCCGACACCTCACGCCCCTTGGCGATCACCTTCTTCGCGAGGTCGGCGATCTGCAACACGTCTTCGTCGGTCTCGGTGGGCAGACCACACATGAAGTAGAGCTTCACCTGCCGCCAGCCGTGGGAGTAGGCCGTCGCGACGGTGCGGATCAGGTCTTCCTCGGTGACCATCTTGTTGATCACCTTGCGCATCCGCTCCGAGCCGCCTTCGGGCGCGAAGGTGAGCCCCGACCGGCGACCGTTGCGGGAGAACTCGTTGGCGAGCGAGATGTTGAAGGCGTCAACCCGCGTCGACGGCAACGACAACGACACGTTGGAACCTTCGTAGCGGTCGGCCAAGCCCTTGGCGACGTCACCGATCTCGGTGTGGTCGGCGCTCGAGAGCGACAGCAGGCCGACCTCGTCGAAGCCCGACTTGCGTACGCCGTTCTCGACCATCGCGCCGATGGTGTTGATCGACCGCTCGCGCACCGGACGGGTGATCATGCCGGCCTGGCAGAAGCGGCACCCACGGGTGCAGCCGCGGAAGATCTCCACGGAGAACCGCTCGTGCACTGTCTCTGCCAGCGGCACCAGTGGCTTGGCCGGATAGGGCCAGGCGTCGAGGTCCATCAACGTGTGCTTGCTGATCCGAGCCGGCACCCCAGCGCGGTTGGGTACGACGGCGGCGATCTGGCCGGTCTGCTCGTCGTACGAGACGTCGTAGAACTTCGGCACGTAGACCGCGCCGCTGGACGCCAGCCGGAAGAGCAACTCGTCGCGCGCACTGCGTCCGTCGCCGAACACCACACCGGCCGCGACGTCACGCTTCCACTCGCGGGCGACCTCGGAGATCTTGAGCACGATCTCCTCGCCGTCACCGAGCACCGCGGCGTCGATGAAGTCGGCAATCGGCTCCGGGTTGAACGACGCGTGGCCGCCCGAGAGCACGACCGGGTCGTCGTCGCCACGGTCGACGGCGTGCATCGGGATCTGCGCGAGCGAAAGCGCGTTGAGCATGTTGGTGTAGCCGAGCTCGGTGGAGAAGCTCAGCCCGAAGAAGTCGAACGCACGCACCGGCCGGTGGGCATCGACGGTGAACTGCGGAATCGGGCCCTCGGCGTCACCCTCACGCATCACCTTCTCCATGTCGGACCACACCGAGTAGGTCCGCTCGGCGACGATCCAGTCACGCTCGTTGAGCACTTCATAGAGGATCTGGACGCCCTGGTTGGGCAGACCGACCTCGTAGGCGTCGGGATACATCAGCGCCCACCGCACCGTGACGCCGTCATCGGTCTGCGCGCCGCAGTTCCACTCCTTGACGGTCGAGTTCAGCTCGCCCCCGACGTACTGGATCGGCTTCTGCACCGAGGACAGGCGTGGCTCCAGACGAGGGAAGACGGAGTCCGGCGCCGGGGTGAGCAGCTGGTCAGGACCGGTGGTGGTCACGCGGGTGCACCTCAGGTGGAGATCGGGGACGGGGCGCCACCAAGCGTACGTCGCGGGGCGGCCACGGCAGAAACGCTGCGTAACCGGACCGTGACAGCGTCGTTGGCACAGTAGATCTGTCCATGTGAGCCCCGTCACCCCATGTGAGGACCCGCGGCATGACCTCTGCCTTTCACCTGCCCCCCGTCACCCGTCGTACCGTGCTCGGCGGCGCGGCCGGGGCCTCGGTCGCGTTCGGCGCCGCTCCGGCGTTCGCGAAGCGTCCCGGCCGCAAGGTCGCGGTCTTCGGGGGAGGCATGGCGGGTCTGACGGCCGCCCATGAGCTGGCCGAACGCGGCTTCAAGGTCACCGTCTACGAGCCGAGCGCCTGGGGCGGCAAGGCGCGAAGCATCCCGGTCCGCGGCACCGCCCGCGGCGGCCGACGCGACCTGCCCGGCGAGCACGGCTTCCGGTTCTTCCCCGGCTTCTACCACCACGTGCCCAACACGATGCGGCGCATCCCGTTCGGCAAGGGCACCGTCGGTGACCACCTGGTCACCGCAACCAGCGGCAAGTTCCTGCGCGCCGGCGGTCGAGCCGACGGCTTCATCTTCGGCATCGGTCCCGACCCGGAGCAGGTGCTCACACCCGACGGCCTGCGGCGCTACCTCATGGACAACCTCAGCGGTGCCGCCGTACCGCCCCAGGAGCTGGTCCACTTCGTCACCCGCCTGCTCGTCTTCCTGACCAGCAGCGACGAGCGTCGCTTCGGGCAGTGGGAATATCAGTCCTGGTGGGACTTCATCGGCGCGGACTCGCGGTCGAAGGAATACCAGACGGTGCTTGCCTCCGGCCTGACCGGCAGCCTGGTGGCAGCGCGCGCGGACGTGGCGAGCACCCGGACCATCGGCAACATGGCCGAGGCATTCGTGATGAACATGCTCCAGCGCGGCAACGACGGCGACCTCGACCGGGTGCTCGACCTGCCGACCAACGAGGCGTGGATCAACCCCTGGATGCGGCACCTGCGCAAGCTGGGCGTGAACTTCGTGAAGAACCACGGCCTCGAGCGCTACGAGGTCAAGAAGGGGCAGATCACCGGCGCGATCCTCCGCTCGGGTGCTGGTCGGCGCCGTCGCGTCGAAGCCGACTGGTATGTCAGCGCGATGCCCGTCGAGCGTGCCCGGGAGACTCTCACCCGCCCCGTGCTGAGGTCGGCTCCGTCGCTGCGACACCTCAACCAGTTGAAGCCTGACTGGATGGTCGGCATCCAGTACTTCCTCACCGAAGAAGTGCCGTTGGCCCATGGGCACATCAGTTTCATCGACGCTCCGTGGGCGATCACGGCGCTGACGCAGGGCCAGTTCTGGAAGGACCGCAACCTCTCCAAGGACTACGGCGACGGCACCGTCAAGGACATCCTGTCGGTCGACATCTCCAACTGGGACGCGCCTGGCATCCTCTATGGCAAGCCCGCCAAGAAGTGCACACCGAAGCAGGTCGCCAACGAGGTGATCGCCCAGATCCGTGCGCACGAGACGGCCGGCAAGCAGCTGCCCGAGGAGATCTTCCACTCCTGGTTCCTCGACCCAGGCGTCAAATGGCACCCCAAGCGTGGGCGCAACACCAACGCCACTCCGCTGTTGATCAACACAGTTGGCTCGTGGGACGCCCGCCCCGAGGCGGTCACCGAGATCCCGAACCTCTTCATGTCCGGCGACTTCGTGCGCAACGACATCGACCTCGCCACCATGGAAGGTGCGAACGAGTCCGCGCGGTACGCCGTCAACGGGATCCTCGACGCCCGGAACTCGAAGGCCGAGCGCGTCGAGACCTTCAAGCTCTACGACCCGCCGGAGTTTGCGCCGCTGAAGATGATCGACGCACAGCTCTACAAGGCGGGACTGCCCAACGCCCTCGACCTGCCGATCTGACCTCGCCTCGTCCTCACGCGAACCGCCTCACGCCGTACGACGTCACGCGGGTCCCGGGATGTCCTGCAGGTTCGCGTGAATTCCTTGAGGGTTCGCGGGGATCAGCGCGAGACGAGATGGCGGGTCGGGACGCTGAAGGCGGTCGGGATCCGGGAGCTCGACCGCAGGTGGATGTTCTGCAGCAGGCCGACGGCGACCAGGGCGGCAAACATCGAGGAGCCGCCGTAGGAGACGAACGGCAGTGGCACACCGGTGACGGGCATGATGCCGAGGCACATGCCGATGTTCTGGAAGGACTGGAAGCCGATCCAGCAGGCGATGCCGGCCGCAGCGACACGCCCGAACATGTCCTCGGCGCGGGCCGCGATCGCGAGCGCCCGCCACACGACCACAGCGAGCAGCACGATCACCGCTCCCGCACCGAGCAGGCCGAGTTCCTCGCCGGCGACGGTGAAGATGAAGTCGGTGTGCTGCTCGGGCACGAACCCCGAGCGGGTCTGCGACCCCGAGAAGAGGTGCTGGCCGGTGACGCCACCATTGCCGACGGCGATCCGGGCCTGCTCGGTGTTGTAGCCGGCCCCGCGCGGGTCGAGGTCAGGATTGGTGAACGCCATGAAGCGGTCGATCTGGTAGTCCTTCAGGAACCCCGACCAGACCGCGAAGGCCGCCACCGCCACGCCGCCGGCGACCAGCCCGCCCAGCCAACGCCGAGCGACACCGGCCACGGCGAGCAGACCGAAGACGGTCGCCGAGAGCACCAGCATGGTGCCGAGGTCCGGCTGCAGCATGATCAGCGCCGCGGGCAGTCCGGCGATCGCCAGCATGCCGACCACGTCGGCCGCACCGACCCGTCGGTTCCACTCGACCCGTTCGGCCACCCACAACGCCGTGCCGACGACCACGGCCACCTTCGCGAACTCGGAGGGCTGGATCGACATCCCCCCGACCATCAGCCATGAGCGGGAGCCGTTGACCGTCGTACCCATCGCCAGCACCAGGCCCAGCCCGACCATCGAGGCGAGGTAGACCAGCGGGGTGAGCAGGCGCAGCCACCGATGGTCGGTGGCCAGCACCAGCACCAGCAGGACGCCACCGATGGCGAGGTTGACCAGCTGCTTGCGCAGGAATGCCGTCGAGTCGCCCCCGGTGAGGACCTCGCGGTTCGAGGTGGCCGACCACACCAACAGGGTGCCGATCACCAGCAGGGCAAGGGCGGCGCCCATCAACACCCAGTCGAGTTGCGGCGTACGACGTCTCGTCATCAGTCCTGCTCCTCGCGCACCGGCGGCAGGATCGCGCCGTCCTCGGTGAAGACCGGCAGCGGGTTGCCGGCGACGACGCCCGGGATCGCCGCCTTCCCCGGGACCACCTGGTCGTCGCGGACGCCGTACAGGGTCTCCCAGATCTTGCGGATCGCCGGACCGGACGTGCCCGACCCGGTGCCGCCCTGCGACACCATCATCACCACGACGTAGTCATCACTGTAGGAAGCCACCCACGACGTCGACTGCTTGCCATAGACCTCGGCCGAACCGGTCTTCGACCGGATCTCGACCTCGTCGAGCGGGAACCCGCCCATCCGCCAGGCCATCGTGCCCTGACGGGTCACCCCCTTGAGTGCGTTGTCGATGTAGCCGAGCACGGCCTTCGGCACCTTGACCGTGCCTTGCTTCTTGGGCTTGATCCGCTTCACGACGTTGCCGTCGGCGTCGACGATCGCCTTGCCGATCCGCGGCTCCCAGAGCACCCCGCCGTTGGCGAACGCCGCGTAGGCGCGGGCGAGTTGGAGCGGAGTCACGATGGTGTCGCCCTGACCGATCGCGAAGTTCACGGCGTCGCCAGCCCGGTAGGCGTAGCCCTCGATGCAGAACTCGCGGGAGAACCGGCGCAGGAAGTCACTCGCGCCCGCGGGCGGGTCGTCGGCGAGGTCGCAGTAGTAGTCCTTCTGAGCCTCGTAGTAGGCGCGCTTCCACTTGCGGTCGGCGATCCGCCCCGGCGCCTCGCCGGGAAGATCCACACCGGTCTCGCTGCCGAATCCGAACTCCTTGGCCTCCTCCACCAACGGGTCCTTGGCGTTGACGTCGGCGACATCTGAGCCGAAGCGCTGCCAGAAGTCGTGGCCGATGCGGTAGAAGAAGGTGTTGCACGAGACTTCGAGCGCCTTGTCGAAGCCGATGAACCCGTAGGCGCCGGACTCGTAGTTCTTGAAGGCCCGGTTGCCGACCTGGAACGACGACGAGCAGTTGAGCCGACTGTCAGGCGTGTAGCCATGGGTCAGCGCACCGGCCGACATCATCGGCTTCCAGGTCGAACCCGGCGCGAACTGGCCCTGGGTCGCCCGCGAGAGCAACGGCGTACCGGCCTTCTCCGAATAGAGCCGGTCGAGCTGGTCGGTGCCGATGCCGCCGACCCAGACGTCCGGGTCGTAGGTCGGCTGGCTCGCCATCGCGACCAGTCGCCCGGTCTGCGCCTCCATCACCACCACCGCGCCGGAGTCGGCGACGTAGTTGCGCCCCGTCACGCTGTCGTGGGTCGCGCGCGCCGTGCTGATCGTCTCGGCAAGCTGTTGCTCGACGACCGACTGCACCTGGGAGTCGAGCGAGGTGACCAAGGTGTTGCCCGGGCTGCCCTCGTCGAGACTGTGCTCGCGCAGCACCCGCCCCATCGAGTCGACCTCGACGCGTTGGTAGCCCGGCATCCCCCGCAACCACTTGTCGTACTGCTTCTCGACGCCCGCGCGACCGACCCGTGAGGCACCGTTGACCGACGTGTCGTTGTCGGCCTCCGCCAGCTCGACCTCGTCCTCGGTGATCGGGCTGAGGTAGCCGAGCAGGTGCGCGGCGTTGACGCCGAACGGGCTCGGATAGGTGCGCAGCGACTGGCGCTGGGCGATCACGGCCGGGTAGTCCTCACCCTGCTCGAGGATCCGCAGCGCGACCGACTGGTCGACGTCGCCGGCCACCGGGACCGGCTGGTACGGCGATCCGTTCCAGCAGGTGCCCGGGACAGCGGTGGCGGCGCCGCAGTCGAGCAGCTTGGCGCGGATCTTCCCGGGCCGCACGTCGACGACGCGCGCGAGTCGACGCAGCAACCTGTCGGACTCGCCGTCGGGCAGTTTGCCCAGCGTCGTGCGGTCGACCGAGACCACCCATGAGGCCCGGTTGGCGACCAGCGGCCGGCCCTGCGCGTCGACGATCAGGCCTCGCTCGGGTTGGACGACGATCTCGCGCACGGACTGCGACGCGGCCTTGGCCTGATAGGCCTCACCGCCGTCGACCTGGAGATACCAGAGCCTCACGAAGAGGGTGCCGAAGAGGCTCAGCACCAAGCACTGGATCACGATCAGGCGGAGGCGGGAGCGGTGCGCGTTCATCGGGGTCACCACGCCAGACCGGCCGGGTGGAGACGCCGCAACAGCAGCATCGTGGCGGGCAGCACCAGCAGGCCGAGCACGACGTCCCAGACCAGCGCGATCGCGATCACCTGGACCATGTCGGGCAGGGAGATCAGGCCGTCGCCGAGCAACACCCCGGTGAGCGCGAAGACCGAGGTGCCGAGAAGAGAGCAGACCCCGACGGTGGCAAGCACGAACGGGACCGAGGGCCGCAGCTCCTGTCGCACCTGACCGGCCACCCATCCGACCAGCACCAGCGCGAGCGCCCATCGACCGGCGACGTGATCGGCAGGCGGGGCGAGGTCGAGGAGCACCCCCGCGGCAAAACCGAGTCCGGCCGCGAACTGCGGGCCCCGGACCAGTGCGGCACCCACCACGACCAGCAGAGCCAGGTTGGGTACGACGCCGTCCCAGGCCAGGTGCGAGAAGAAGCTGACCTGCAACACGACCGCGACCACGACCAGTGTCCCGGCCGCGGCCACCCGCGCCGCGGTCACCGGCCCTCCTCCGCAGAGAGCAGTCCCCGGTCGGAGGTGGTGCCACCCGGCACCACGACCCCGACCAGGTCGAGCGCGGTGAAGTCGACGTACGGCGCGATGGCTGCGGTGCGGCTGGTCTCCCGGGGACTGCTGGTCACCGAGACCACCTCGCCGATCGGCACGCCCGCGACGTAGGGGCCACCTCCCTCGCTCCCCCACGTGGTGACCACGTCACCTTCGTCGACGGGAACGGTGTCGTCGACCAGGTCGAGGTCGAGCAGCGCCTCGGAGCCGATCTCGCCACGGCCCCGCAGGAAGCCGAGCTCCATGCTCTTCGAGAGTCGTCCGCCGACCACCGAGTCGGCGTCTCCGAGCAGCAGGACCGTGGCGGTGGTGCGGGTCACCCGGACCACCCGGCCGACCAACCCGTCGTCGTTGACCACCGTGAGGTCGGGGGTGACGCCGGCCGAGCTGCCGGCGTCGATGGTGACCGTCTGGCTGAACGACTGACGGGGTCCGACCCCGATCACCCTTGCCGGCACCAGTGAATAGCCGGTGTCGGCGGCGGTGCGGGCCAGTCCGTCGTACGCGGCCAACCGGTTGCGGTCGAGGTCGACCGTGCGGGCCTCGGCACGCAGTCGCTGGTTCTCCGACTCGAGCTCACGGACGTCGTCGCGCAGCGAATCGCGGGAACGGAAGAAGTCCGGCACGGCAGCAAACGGAGCGACCACCTCGGCGCTGAACGACTCGGCCGGACCGATCGCCTCGCCCACGGCACGACGGGCCGCCTCGACGGGTGAGTCCTCACCGCCCTGCTTGTCGAGCACGACCAGCACGGCACAGGCCAGGACGAGCGCCACCAGGACGCCGCGGGACGGGCTGCGGTCGGCCTGCTCGCGACGCCACCGGCGCTCACGCCCCAGGGGTGCCACCATCACAACCGCCGTCGGTCGGCGAGCAACACCTGCTGCAGGGCGTCGAACTCCTCGACACAACGACCGGCGCCGAGCGCCACGCTGCTGAGCGGATCGGCCGCCACGTGCACGGGCATGCCCGTCTCGTGGCGGATCCGCTCGTCGAGGCCGCGCAGCAGCGCACCCCCACCGGTGAGCACGATGCCGCGGTCCATGATGTCGCCGGCCAATTCGGGCGGCGTCTGGTCGAGGGTGTGGCGGACCGCGTCGACGATGTTGTGCAGCGGCTCTTCGATCGCCTGACGCACCTCGGCGGTCGAGATCACCACCGTGCGGGGCAGACCGGAGACCATGTCGCGGCCTCGGATCTCGGCCTCGGACTCGTTGGCCAGCGGGAAGGCCGACCCGAAGGACAGCTTGATCTCCTCGGCAGTGCGCTCGCCCAGCAGCAGCGAGTGCTCCTTCTTCATCCACGAGATGATCGCTTGGTCGAGGTCGTCACCGGCGGTGCGGATCGACAGCGAGGTGACGATGCCACCGAGCGAGATCACCGCGACCTCCGTGGTGCCGCCGCCGACGTCGACGACCATGTTGCCGGTGGCCTCGTGCACTGGCAGACCGGCACCGATCGCCGCCGCCATCGGCTCCTCGACGATGTAGACGCGGCGGGCACCGGCCTGGTAGCCGGCTTCCTTGACCGCCCGTTGCTCGACCGGCGTGATGCCGCTCGGGACGCAGATCACGATGCGCGGCTTGGCAAGGTAGCGGCGCCGGTGCACCTGTCGGATGAAGTGGCGAAGCATCTGCTCGCACGCGTCGAAGTCGGCGATCACGCCGTCCTTCAGAGGTCGCAACGCGGTGATCGTGTCCGGCGTACGTCCGACCATCCGCTTCGCCTCGTGGCCCACGGCGACGACGTCGTGCGTGCTGGTGTGGACCGCCACCACGGAGGGTTCGTCGACCAGCACTCCGCGACCGCGGACATAGACCAGCGTGTTCGCGGTGCCGAGATCGACGGCCATGTCGCGACCGATGAAGCTGTTCGCCATGGGGTGAACCCTTGCTCGTGCGTGTGGGGGAAGAGCGCCGTGGGCCGGGCCCACTGCACCACCACTGAGGGTAGGAGCGGAGGGGTGTCCGAACGGGGAGGACACGCCCACCCCCGACGGGTGCACGTGGGACCAATCCGTCGCCCCGGCGGCTCCGAATCCTTGTCACCGGCTCACGTGATCCGGACCACACGACGAAAGGCTCCGCCATGACCGTCCCCCACGCCCCCGAACGCTCCCGAACTCGCCGCCCCAGCGCCGCGCTCGTCGTCTCCGTTGCAGCACTCGTGGTCGCCAGCGGCGGGGTCTCCTACGCGAGCGGCATGATCGGTTCGGCCGACATCAAGGACGACTCCGTCAAGTCACGCGACCTCAAGGACGACACGGTGCGCTCACGCGACGTCAAGGACGGCACCCTCAAGGCACGGGACTTCCGCGCCGGGGTGCTGCCCGAAGGAAGCACCCGTTGGCTGCTGGTCAATGCAGCTGGGGAGATCGAGGCCCAGTCAGGCGGGTTCACCGTGACCAGCGCCTATCCGACGCTTGCCCCGACCGCGACGGACCCGACCGGACTTCGAGCCAACGGGAACATCTACATCGACGCCCACGAGCCGCTCGACAACAACGCGGTCCTCGCGTCGATCGCGTTGCAGAACCAGGTCGACCAGAACGGTGACGGTGTGCTCAACGGCCGCGCCGCCGGCGCAGACGCCAACCCCGAGTTCTCCGGCGAGGTCTCCGCGACCCAGTGCCAGCTCGACGGCGTCGTCGCCTGTGCGCCGCCCGGGACCGGCACCGACACGCACTTCGCGGTCAGCCCTCGGCACAGTGACGGATCGGTGACCACCGACGGCAACCGCAAGCGGTTCTACGTGGTCATCGCCGGGGACTCGACCGATCTGGTTCCGGCTCCCTGACGGGCGCGACGGTGACGGGGCTCAGAGGTCGCTGAACCAGATGCCGATCTCACGTTCGGCCGACTCGGGTGAGTCGGATCCGTGCACGAGGTTCTCCCGGTTGGACATCGACAGGTCGCCGCGGATCGTGCCCGGGGCTGCCTTGCGGCCGTCGGTCGCTCCGTTGAGCGCGCGCACCACCTCGATCGCCTCGTCACCCTCGAGCACGGCCACCACCAGCGGACCGGAGGTCACGAAGGTGCGCAGCGGCGGGTAGAAGTCGCGTTCGACGTGCTCCTCGTAGTGACGGTCAGCCATCTCGCCATCGATGGTGCGCTGCTCGAGCGCCACGATCGAGAGTCCCTTCGCCTCGTAGCGGGCCAGGATGTTGCCGACCAGGCCACGGCGTACGGCGTCGGGCTTGAGGATCACGAGGGTGCGCTGCGTCATGACGGCAGCCTATCCACCGCTGGTGGTGCGCTTCGGGACGAGGTCCTTGTCGGGATCCCGGCGGCGTTCCCACGTCTCACGTTCGCCCTTGGGTACGTCGATGCACGGCCCGGAGAACCCGAAGAGGACAAAGGGGTTCTCCACATAGAGCGTGCCGCCGCCTTCGAGCCCGTCCCGCTCACCACCGAAGCCGATGCGTCCCGAGCCCACCGGCTCGACGGCCGACGTACGGAATCCCTGCTGCTCGAGCGCCGCGCTCAACACCTCGACCGAGGCCTCGTCGAGGCCTGCAGCGTCGATCCGCCCGGAGACCGAGTAACGGAAGTTGCGGTGCAGGTACTGCTCGACGATGTTGCAGCCCTGCCACTCGCCCGACATGAATGTGACTCGCCCACCGACCGCAGCTGCGAGTGCCGGCGCCACGTCGAGCGCGGTCGCCCGCACCTCCGTGCGCTGGTCCTCGAGGCGGGCGCCGGCATCGGGATCGCCGGCCGTCGAACCGCCGTCGCAGGCGGCGAGCGCGACCACCACCAGTCCGATCCCTAGCGTCACGCGGTGCAGTCGCCCCATCAGTTGTGTCCCTCCGTGTCAGTGGTGCCCGGATCCCGATCCTTCTCGGGGTCCGTCGGGCCACCGAACAACGGGTCGTACTTGTGGTCAGCCGAGGAGACCTCGTCGTAGTGACCGTTCACGATCTGCGCGACGTTGTACAGCGACTCGCTGTTGTGCTCGAAGTACTTCGAGTGGTCACCGAAGTTGTCGCCCATCCCCCGGTCGGTCGCCTCGGCGCGGAACCGGTTGGCACCGAAGTCGTCCTCGGCCGGGTCGCGACCGAGACCGAGCTCGACGTTGCCCTTGTTGACCCACCCCATGTCGCCGAGGTCGGCCACGATGTCCTTGCTGTTGCTGCCCACCCACACGTGGTCGGAGCCGACGCCGAGGTCGCTGGCGTGCTCCGCACTGTCACCGGGGCCGGGACTGCCGAGCAACACGAAGTCGTCGACGTCCATGTCATGGTCGGTGGCCGCGGTGCCGGTCGTGGTCGACCCATAGCTGTGCCCGACCGGCACGATGCGTGGATCGTCGTCGCGGATCGCGTTGATCCCGTCGATGGTGTCGGCCAGCCGTTCTGCGCCGTTCTCCGCCATCTGCTCGAAGGCCACCCCGGGACTGTCCCAGCCGTCGGGGGCGTCATATCCCATCCACGCGACCACAGCAGTGGTCTGGTCCGGCCCCAGCACCCGCGTCGCCTCATAGAGGTTGAGGGCGTTGTCGGTGATGCCGGGAATCTTGGACGCGTCGTTGCTGAAACCCGGCGTGATCACCGCCAGGTTGTCGGCCGCATCGAGGTCGCCGGCCACCACGGCCACCCGACCGTCGCCGTTGAATGCGGTCGGGTCATAGATGTAGAGCTGGCTCGTCACCGGTTCGCCGGTGATCGGATCGACGTGGTCGTCAACGTCGGCCAGCGCCTTCTCGGTCGCCCGGGCATTGGTGAGGTGCTCCTTCTCCGAACCGGTGAGTTGGTCGCGCTCCTCCAAGAGTTCGAGCATCGCGAGATCTCGTTCGAGGGCAACGGTGTTGGCCCGGTCGCGCACCGATGCCGGAATGCCGTCGAGGTTGCCGATGCTGCCGGGCGAGGCTCCGAGGATCGCGTACTGCTCAGCGGGAGTGAGACTGTCCCACCACTCGCGGACCGCGGCCGGCCCGGCACTGGTGGGCGGCTTGTCGGCGAGTGCGGCGTCGGCCGGATCGGGGACCCCGGAGTAGCGCTTCTCCACCTGGTCGAGGGTCTGCAGGCGGGTGAACGCCGCGACCATCTCGTCCTCCTCCGCACCGAGGTCGGTGACGAGGGCGGTCACATCGGTGTCGAAGGCAGCGATCCGATTTCCCAGCTGTGTGCAGTCGGCGCCGAAGTCGTCGAGCTGCTCCGGGGGAATCATCGGTGCCTGCAGACGCAGCGAGTTCAACTCGGACACCAAGGTTGCGCGGCGCAGGACGAGATCGTCGTGGGTGGTCACGAAGCCCTGCAGGGCAGTGGCGTGTTGCGAGGCGCGACGGGAGACGTGGCGCAGCGCGAGCGACATCGCGTCCGCGCGAGTGCCAAGGGGTTTGATCTCCTGGTGGTAGGTCACGGAGTCGTCGCCCGTCCACGCAGGAATCTGGGCGGTGCCCGGCACGAACGTGCCCAGATCGTCGATCTGGGCCGAGGCGCTGAGCAGGTCGGTGACGAAGAGCTCGACGGATGCCGGATCACATGTCAACGTGGGCACGGTGGCCGGCGGGGCCGGCAGCGTGACGGTCATCGCCGTTCGTCCATCGCCGCATAGAGGGTCACCACGTCCGGGTCGTGGGTGAGGGCGTTCTGGGCGGCCAGATCGGACTCCCACCAGTTCGTGATGCTCACGCGCAGGCCGTCGGCGAATCCCTCGGCGTCCGTCGCGAGGCCCTGGACATGGGCGTGCCACGCCGTCAGGAACGGCGTCGCCGCAGCTCGCACGGTCTGGGTGAAGCCGGTGGTCGGCGCGTCGGCGACCAGCGACCCTGCGGAGGTCAGGTCGACGTTCTGCTGGTCCCACTGGCCGGCCCTCGTCCCGACCTCGGGCGGAATCGCTGGCATCAGCTGTCTCCCGTGGTCTCGTCGGCGTCGACCCGGAGCGCCTCCGACTCGACGCGCACCACGAGGACCTCGGTCACCGATGCCCAGGTGGCCCGCACCCGGAAGCCGTCGATCTCCGCATCCAACTGCTCGACCGCACCCCCACGTCGTACGACGTCGGTCAGTGGAGCTGCAAGCCGGTCCAGGAGCTCGGCGCCGTCGACGACCACCCCGGAGGCCTTGCTGCGCCACCGCACCGAGTCGACGACCGGACCGGGAACCGTGTCGGCCGCCGACAACTCGGCGTGCGGAGCCAGCATGTCGTTGAGGTGCATCACCGCGGCGTCCAACGCCAACCGGCGGCGTTCCACCTCCTCGGCGTCGACCGAGGTCGGCGTCGGCGGGGCCTCGGCCGGCAGCACGACGATGTCGAGGTCGGGGTGCCGTTCGGCCACCACGGACCAGAACGGGTCATTCGCGTCAGGCTTCCGAGACATGCCTGTCCCCTGCCCCGCGAGCCGCGGGCCAAACCTCGGGGCAGCGCCGTGCGAGACCCTGGTCAGTCGCCGGAGGTGGCCTCTTCGGCGGCCCAACGCGCCCACGCGTCGGCCCGCTCCTGCTCGATCTTGCGGCCCAGGAAGTACGCCGACCCCCACAGCAGGGTGAACAAGCCACCGACGAAGAACATGATCGGCACCGCGAAGCCGATCGCGAGCGCGCCGACCTGGATCAGCCAGCCTGCGTGGTAGGCCGACTCCTTGCGGAGCATGCCGGCCACCACGAGGCATGCCACGGCAAGGCCGAGCCCGACCACCAGCGCCAGGGTGACGTCGACGTCACCCTGGAAGATCATCACCGGGCTGCTCAAGCCCAGGGCGATCGCCTCCAACGAGAGGATGCCGGCGCACATCCCCCGTCGCGGCGACTTGTGGGCCTCGGCCGGGAGTTCCTGCTCGGTCATCGTTCCTTGCCCTTCAACATCGCGCGGGCCTCGCCCACCGTCACCACCGACCCGGTCACCAACACGCCACCGGATCCGAGTGCGTCGCCGTACGCCTCCCCCGCCTCGGCAAGGGTGGCGGCCCGGTCGATCGCATCGGCGAGGTTCTCGACCACGGACACCCGGTCGGGCCCGAAAATCTCCGCAGCACGGGCGCCCAGGTCGACCGCCGAGAGCGAGCGTGGCATCGAGTTGCGGGTGCAGATCAGGTGGGTGATCTCAGGTTCGAAGGCGGCCAGGACACCGTCGACGTCCTTGTCGGCCATTGCCCCCATCACGCCGATCAGCGGCGAGAAGGCAAACGACTCCGAGAGCGCCGCGGCGGTGGCAACTGCACCGGCCGGGTTGTGTGCGGCGTCGAGCACCACCGTCGGACTGCGGCGGATCACCTCGAGTCGACCGGGTGAGGTGGCGGCTGCGAAGGCGGCGCGCACGACATCGTCGTCCAACGGGTCCTCCCCGATCAGCGCTTCCACGCTGGCCAGCGCGACCGCTGCGTTCTGGGCCTGGTGAGCGCCGTAAAGCGGGAGGAAGAGGTCGTCGTACCGAGCCCGAAGTCCCTGCAGCGAGACCGTCTGGCCGCCGATCGCAGGCAGTCGCGACACGACCCCGAACTCCATTCCCTCGCGCGCCACCGTGGCGTTCATCTCGACGGCCCGGGCCAGGAGGATCGCTGCGACGTCGGGCTCCTGCTGTGCGAGCACGACCCGGGCACCCTCCTTGATGATCCCCGCCTTCTCGTGCGCAATCTGACGTACGTCGACGCCGAGGTACTGCGCGTGGTCGAGGCCGATCGGCAGCACCACTGCGACGTCACCGTCGGCGACGTTGGTGGCGTCCCAACCCCCACCCATGCCGACCTCGACCACGGCGACGTCGACCGGCGCGTCGGCGAATGCGGCGTACGCCATGCCGACCACGGTCTCGAAGAACGACAACGGATGCGGCTGGTCCGCGTCGACCAGGTGGGTGTACGGCGCGACGTCATTGAACGCGCGGACGAACGCCTCGTCGTCCAACGGCTCACCGTCGACGCTGATCCGCTCACTCATCCTCTCGACGTGCGGGCTGGTGAACCGACCGGTGC
Organism: Nocardioides daejeonensis; assembly: GCA_040393845.1. Classification (GTDB taxonomy): domain Bacteria; phylum Actinomycetota; class Actinomycetes; order Propionibacteriales; family Nocardioidaceae; genus Nocardioides; species Nocardioides daejeonensis_A. Next base: position 6,393 of record JBEBTI010000026.1, on the reverse strand, counting down.
GCAGGTCGAGCGTGCGCAGCAGGGTGTCGATCATCCGTGCGGTGGAGGTCTTGCCGTTGGTGCCGGTGAGGTGCACCACCCGATAGGTGTGCTGCGGGTCGCCCAGCAGTTCGGTGAAGGCTCGGATCCGGTCGAGCGAGGGCTCGAGGCGGGTCTCCGGCCAACGGGACAACAACGCATCCTCGGCCTCGGCGTAGGTGTCGGCGGGGCGGGCGGCGTTCGGGGCATCTGTCATGGCGGTGCCAGTCTAGGAGGTCGTCAACGGTGACAGTTCTGCTGTCAATGTCGTAGGTTGTCCACCATGACCCACATCACCGAGCGGTACGTCGCACTGCGCGACGCCGACTCCCCCTCGACGGCCGAACTCGACGCGCTCTGGGCGGATCTGCCCACCGTCGGCGTCGACGAGATCCTGGGCCGGTGGACCGGAGGCGACTTCGCCACCGGCCACGTCATCTCCACGGTCCTGACCAAGGCCCGCTGGCACGGCAAGTGGTTCGACTCGCCGCTCGACGTCACCCCCATCGTGTGCCGCGACGAGGCCGGCGAGCTGTATGCACACACCACGGCAGCCGGCGGCGGGGCGGCAAGCCTGTGGCCGGTGGGTTTCCGCGGCGAGGTGACCGCCACGATGGTCTATGACGCGGTGCCGGTGTTCGACCACTTCAAGAAGGTCGACGACAACACGCTGATGGGCATCATGAACGGCAAACTCGAGCAGCTCTACGGCATCACCGAGCTCTACTACTTCTGGTTGGTGCGCGCTTGAGGACCACAGCTGCCGTCGCTCCCGGGCCGGGGCAGGACTTCGAGCTGGTCGAGGTGGAGCTCACCGATCCGGCCGACGACGAGATCGTGGTGGCGATCGCGGCTACCGGTCTGTGCCACACCGACCTCGGAGTGCGCGACACGCTGCCCCAGGAGATGTTCCCCCGGGTGTTCGGTCACGAGGGTGCCGGCGTCGTGGAGCAGGTCGGCTCCCGCGTGGAAGGCATTGTGGTCGGGGACCACGTCGCCCTCAGTTTCCGCTCGTGCCGCACCTGCACCAACTGCTGCACCCTGGGGGTCGGCTACTGCGAGTCGACGATGCTGCTCAACTACCTCGGCACCCGCACCGACGGCAGCACCACCTACCGCCACGACGGCGCCGACCTGGCCGGGTCGTTCTTCGGGCAGTCCAGCTTCGCACGACACTCGATCGCCTATGCCGACAACGCCGTGGTCGTCGACCCCTCTCTCGACCTCACCCGGATCGGCCCCTACGGATGTGGCTTCCAGACCGGTGCCGGGACGGTGCTCAACGTGCTGCAGCCCGGCGCCGACGACTCCCTGGTCGTGTACGGCGCGGGTGCTGTCGGACTGGCTGCACTGGCAGCAGCCGCAGGCGCCGGCGTGCGCACCCTCGTCGCGGTCGACCCGATCGACGAGCGGCTTGCCGCCGCCTCGTCGTACGGCGCCCAGGTGGTCAACCCGGCCGCCCTCGACGGCCCGGTGGCTGCCCAGATCAAGGAACTCACCGGCGGTGGCGCCTCGCACGCCATCGACACCACGGGGGTGCCCGCGGTGATCCGTGACGGTGTCGCCGGCCTGCGCGCCCGCGGCGAGCTCGCTGTCCTCGGGCTCGGCGCCTCCGAGGCCACCCTCGACATCATCGACGTGATGATGAATGGCAAGGTGCTGCGCGGCACCATCGAGGGCGACTCCGACCCCCACGAGATGGTGCCCCGCCTGCTCGCGCTCGCCGCGGCCGGCAAGTTCGACGTCGACCGCCTCGTGACGCCGTACTCCTTCGACGACATCAACACCGCGGTGACCGACGCACACTCCGGAAAGGCGATCAAGCCCGTCCTCGTCTGGTGACCCGGGGCCGCCCCGACCACCGCACACATCTGCGGTCTCAACAGACCACAACTGCTGTCTCGACCGTCCACAACTGCTGTCTCGACATCCGGGGGAGGCGAGAGGTCACTTCCAGTGTGCCGAGAGCTCACTTCCAGGCTGCCGAGACGTCAGGTGCAGTCGTCGTGCGGGTGGGGCGAGAGCAGACGAGCAACGCGCTTTCCGTCGTCAGGTTGCTCACCCGTAACATTCGGGCCATGAGTGAGAACGCCCCCGTTGCCCCGTCCGCGACACCCGCCCCGGAGCGCGCTGTCGTCGTACCCGGCAAGCCGGCGCTGGAGGGGCTCGAGCAGAAGTGGGCCGAGCGGTGGAAGACCGACGGCACCTATGCCTTCGACCGCACCCAGCCTCGTTCGAATGTCTACTCCATCGACACTCCCCCGCCGACCGTCTCGGGATCGTTGCACGTCGGCCACGTCTTCTCCTACACCCACACCGACGTGATCGCCCGCTACCAGCGGATGACCGGCAAGTCGGTCTTCTACCCGATGGGTTGGGACGACAACGGCCTGCCCACCGAGCGCCGGGTGCAGAACTATTTCGGCGTGCGGTGCGACCCCACGCTGCCCTACGACCCGGAGTTCACCCCGCCGGAGAAGCCGAACCCGAAGAAGCAGGTGCCGATCAGCCGGCCCAACTTCATCGCGTTGTGCGAGCAGCTCGTGGAGCAGGACGAGCAGGTCTTCGAGTCGTTGTGGCGCACTCTCGGTCTCTCCGTCGACTGGGACACGACCTACACCACCATCGGCCCCAAGGCCCAGGTGGTCAGCCAACGCGCCTTCCTGCGCAACTTCGCCCGCGGCGAGGCCTACCTGCAGGAAGCCCCGACCCTCTGGGACGTCACCTTCCAGACCGCCGTCGCCCAAGCTGAACTCGAGGCTCGTGAGTACGCCGGCGCCTACCACCGCGTCGCCTTCCACCGGGTCCCGACGAGCTCGGCCACCTCAGAGCCGGTCCACATCGAGACGACCCGCCCCGAGCTGATCCCGAGCGTGGTCGCCCTGATCGCCCACCCCGACGACGAGCGGTACGCCGACCTGTTCGGCAGCACCGTCACCTCGCCGGTCTTCGGGGTCGAGATCCCCGTGCTCGCGCACCCGGCCGCGGAGATGGACAAGGGCGCCGGCATCGCGATGTGCTGCACCTTCGGTGACCTCACCGACGTCCAGTGGTGGCGCGAACTGCAGTTGCCGGTGCGCACCGTGATCGGGCGCGACGGACGCTTCAGCCGCGAGACCCCGGCCTGGTTCACCACCGAGGTGGCGGCCGTCGAGTATGCCGACCTGGCCGGCAAGACCGCCTTCAGCGCCCGCGAGGCGATGGTGGAGAAGTTGCGCGCGTCCGGGGACCTGGTCGGCGAGCCCGAGGCCACCCAGCGCATGACGAACTTCTACGAGAAGGGTGACAAGCCCCTCGAGATCGTCTCCACGCGGCAGTGGTACCTCCGCAACGGCGGCCGCGACGCCGACCTGCGCAACGAGTTGCTCGCCGACGGCACCGCCATCAACTGGGTGCCGTCCCACATGAAGCACCGCTACGACAACTGGGTCGGTGGCCTGAACGGTGACTGGCTGATCTCGCGTCAGCGGTTCTTCGGCATTCCGTTCCCGGTCTGGTACCCGCTCGACGCGGACGGTGAGCCCGACTACGCCCACCCGTTGCTGCCCAGCGAGGCACAGTTGCCGATCGACCCGTCGACCGACGTGCCCGGCGGGTACGAGGAGTCGCAGCGTGGGCAGGCCGGTGGCTTCATCGGCGACCCCGACGTGATGGACACCTGGGCGACCTCCTCGCTCACCCCGCACATCGCCGGCTCGTGGGAGACCGACAACGACCTGTTCGACCGGGTCTTCCCCATGGACCTGTGCACTCACGCCCACGACATCATCCGCACCTGGCTGTTCTCCCGCGTCGTACGCGCGCACCACGAGAACGGCACCGTGCCGTGGTCGAACGCCCTGATCTCCGGATTCGTCGTCGACCCCGACCGCAAGAAGATGTCGAAGTCGAAGGGCAACGTCGTCGTCCCGACCGAGATCCTCGACAAGTTCGGGGCGGACGCCGTCCGTTGGCGTGCAGCGATGGCGCGCCCTGGCCTCGACTCGCCGTTCGACGAGACCCAGATGAAGGTCGGTCGCCGTCTGGCGATGAAGGTCCTCAACGCCTCCAACTTCGTGCTCGGCAACGTCGGCGCGACCAAGGTGCAACCGATCGCGATCACCGACCCGATCGACCTGATGCTGATCGGTCGTCTGGCCAAGGTTGTCACCGCCGCCACCGAGGCGTTCGAGGCCTACGACTACACCAGCGCACTCGAGGTCACCGAGCGCTTCTTCTGGCAGTTCTGCGACGACTACCTCGAACTGGTCAAGGAGCGGGCGTACGACGAGAACGGCGGTCTGCGGACCGAGTCGGCCCAGGCCACCCTCGCCACGGCCCTCCACACGGTGCTGCGCCTGTTGGCGCCGTTCCTCCCCTACGTCACCGAAGAGGTGTGGTCGTGGTGGCAGGAGGGTTCGGTCCACCACGCCGCGTGGCCGCTGGCCACCGAGCTCGGCTCCGCCGGTGCGACGGATTCCAGTGGTCTCGAGCCGGTCGCAGCCGCGCTGGCCGGAATCCGCGGCGCGAAGTCGCAGGCCAAGGTGTCGATGCGTGCCGAACTCAGTCGCGTGGAGGTCACCGGCACCACGATCGCACTCAAGGCGGTCGCCCAGGCCGAGGCAGACCTCAAGCGGGTCGGCAAGGTGATCGGCGAGATGGTGCTGACCGAGGACGAGAACGCTTCCGAGGTCACCGTCGCGGCTGAACTGGCTCCGGTGGAGAAGTCCGAGGACTGAGCCGAGGGGTCGGGAGCCGCCGACGGGCCCGCTGGGCCGGGCCGCGAGCCCAGAACGTCACAACGAGGCGCGACCAGGCGACCGCATCAGCTGCTCAGCGGCCGCGGTGACCGCGCTTCTTGCCGTGGTGCTTCCTGTTGCCGTGCTTCTTGCCCGGATGCCGGCTGCCGTGGTGCTTCGACGGGCCGCGGTGACGCCGGTCGGTCTTCGAGTGGCCCCGGTTGCCGCGCTGCTTCTTGACCTGCTTCGCCCACTGCTTGAGCTTCTTGGCCCACTCGCGCTGGTCCTTGACCCAGGAGCGGGTCCACTTGCGCTGCTGCTTCGCCCACTGCTTGGCGGCCTTGCCGGGTGCCTTGCTCTTCTTGCCCTTCTTGTTGCCCTTGGCCGACCGGACGTGGGACGTGTCGGCCTTGCCGCGCTTCTTGACTGCATTGCGCGCCTGCTTGCGCGCCTTGCCCAGCGCAGACTCCGAGCCCTGCTTCTTCGACCTGGTCGCCTTGGCGGACCGCGGGCCGGGCGTGGCACTGCGGCGCGATGTGGTGCTGCGTGGGGCATCGGTCGCCGGAACCAGACCGGGAACGATGCCGGCCAGCACCTCGGGAGCGCTGTTGTGCGTGGCTCCGACCGGATCGACGGCACTGCGACCCTTGAGCACCACGTTGGTGGGCTGCTCCGCAAGGTTGGGACCCGCCTGCGTTGCGTTGAGGGATCCGGCGATGAAGAGACCCAGCAACGCGGCAATCACCGCGAAGGCGTAGAACGGACGCCGCTGTTGGCTGCTCATCAACTCCCCCAAGAATGAGTCGAGACGGACAGGTACCCGTCCAGTATCGACCAGATCGCCGAATTTTCCGAGTTGGGTCCTCGATATGGCCCGTTCGGGCCATGCGGTCGACCGCTCAGGCAGACTTCTTCTTCTTCGGATCGGCGTCACGCAGCACCAGGGTCGGTGCCTCTTCGTCGCTGACCACCTCGCCGGTGACGACCACCTTCGCGACGTCGCCTCGTGACGGTACGTCGTACATCACCTGGAGCAGCACCTCTTCGATGATCGCGCGCAGACCACGGGCACCGGTGCCCCTCTCCATCGCCTTGTCAGCGATCGAGATGATGGCCTCGTCGGTGAACTCCAACTCGACGTCGTCGATGTCGAAGAGCTTCTGGTACTGCTTGACCAACGCGTTCTTGGGCTCGGTGAGGATCTCCACGAGCGCCTCGCGGTCGAGCTTCGCGACACTGGCGATCAGCGGCAGCCGGCCGATGAACTCGGGGATCAGACCAAACTTGGTGAGGTCTTCGGGACGCACCTGGGCGAGCAGGTCCTCGGCGTCGCGTTCGGCGGCCGTCTGCACCTCGGCAGTGAATCCGAGCGACTTCTTGCCGACCCGTTGCTCGATGATGTGCTCGAGCCCGGCAAAGGCACCACCCACGATGAACAGGATGTTCGTCGTGTCGATCTGGATGAACTCCTGGTGCGGGTGCTTGCGGCCCCCCTGCGGCGGGACCGAGGCGGAGGTGCCCTCGAGGATCTTGAGCAGCGCCTGCTGGACGCCCTCGCCGGAGACGTCGCGGGTGATCGACGGGTTCTCCGACTTGCGGGCCACCTTGTCGATCTCGTCGATGTAGATGATGCCGGTCTCGGCCTTCTTGACGTCGT
>JBEBTI010000025.1:0-22423 GCA_040393845.1 Nocardioides daejeonensis | reverse complement strand
GTGCAGCCGAGCCTGCAGGAAGTTCGCGCGTACCGTCAACGAGTGGTTCGTGCCCGGTCCGCGTTGCGCCGGATCGCCTCCGCGATCTGCGTCCACAGCGGTTCCGGCAGGTCGTGGCCCATCCCGTCGATGAGCAGCAACTCCGATCCCGGGACCGCGGCCGAGGTGGCGCGTCCTCCGGAGACGTGCACCATCTTGTCGGCCAGGCCGTGCACCACGAGCACCGGTTGGGTGAGCGCCGACAGGTCCTTGGTGCGGTTGGGCTGGGTCATGATCGCCAGCATCTGGCGCAGTACGCCGGCCGGGTTGAGACCGCGGTCCCACGTCTCCTGCCCACGCCGGCGCGACGCCGCCTCGTCCTCGGGATAGCCGGGTGAACCGATGCCGCGCGACATCTCGACGAAGGTCTGGAGATAGGCCTCGAGTTCGGTGGGCCGCTTCGCCAGCAGGCGGGGAAGCAACGACGGGTGCTGCCAACCGACCGTGCGTTGGCCGGTCGAAGACATGATCGAGGTCACCGAGAGCACCCGTTCAGGGTGTTCGATCGCGATGGTCTGCGTGATCATGCCGCCCATCGAGATGCCGGCGATGTGGGCTTTGTCGATCTCGAGGTGATCCAGCAGGCCGACCGCGTCGGCAGCCATGTCGCTCAGGGTGTACGGCGGTCGCGTGGGGATGCCCAGGCCCGCGCGCACGACCTGCCCCTTGCTGACCCGCGCCGACATCTTCGTCGACCGACCGGTGTCGCGGTTGTCGTAGCGAATGACGTGGAAACCGAGACCAGCAAGGGTTTCGCACCAGCCGACCGACCACCAGTTCATCGGTCCGCCGAGGCCCATCACGAGCAGTAGCGGCTCGTCGTCAGGAGAGCCGAAGGTCTGGTAGCAGAGCTCGACGTCGTTCCCGACGGGAGCGAAGAGTTCGTCGGATTGGGTGATCGCCATGCCTCCCATCCAAGCGCATGCTCGGTGAACGCCGACACCCGTCAGGCAGTCGCGGCCAGCGGCGTGGGGTCGGAGCGAAGCACTTCGAGCACCGTGTCGGCGACGATCGGGTCGAAGGCCATCCCGATGTGGCTGGCTCGCACCTCCACGGAGGTGCCGAGCGGATCGACGCACGAACGCCAGTGCACCAGACCGTCACCGCGCGACCACAGGCAGGTCAGCGGTACGCCGACTGGCATCGGTTCGCGCGACTCCAGCCACGCGGTCTCGGCGCAGGCTCCGGCAAGGCAGGCCTGCGACATCAGGCCGGGTACGCCGAGGGCACTGAACCGCATCAACACCTCGGCCGCGCCGATCAGCAGCGGGTGGGAGAGGCCGGGCGCCATCATCGGACTGCCCATGGTGACCACCCCCGCGATCAGGTCGGGACGGCGTACGGCCAGGCCACGGGCCAGCATCCCGCCGAGGCTGTGGCCGACGATCGTCACCTGCTCGCCGCGTTTGTCGACGATCTCCTCGAGGCGACGTTCGAGCATCCCCGCGCTGGACTGCAGGCAGCCGGTGTTGCTGGTGATGTGCGCGCTGTAGGTGCGGTAGTCGTGGCGCCGCAACGCGCTGGAGAGGACGCGCAGGCTGTAGTCACCGGCGAGGAACCCCGGGACCAACAGCACCGGCGCACCTGCACCCTGCGGCTCCGGCTGCACCCGGGTGCGCAACCGAGGTCGTCCGTCTGCGACCGCGCGTGCCGCGGCGCGGCCCAGTTCGGGCACCGCCTTCCACTCCTTGGCCAGCGCCCAGACCGGCGGCTGGCGATAGCCGGCGGGAGAGAGGTAGTCGGCAAGCACGGACGGACTCATGGATCGATGTTAGGTGCGTCACATCGCGCTGCCTCGCATTTGCGCGAACTGGCAGAAAATTCACGCGAGCTGCGGGTCAGTGGTCGAAGTCGATGGTGGAGTACGCCGCCAACTTGGAGAGGCGGTGCTCGCTGATGATGTTGCGGATCGTGCCGCTGCGCGAGCGCATCACCAGCGAGTGGGTGGAGGCGCCACCGGCTCGGTAGCGCACGCCCTTCATCAGTTCGCCGTCGGTGATGCCGGTGGCGACGAAGAAGCAGTCGTCGCCGGTGACCAGGTCATCGGTCTGCAGCACGGCGTCGAGGTCGAGGCCGGCGTCGACGGCGCGCTGGCGCTCTTCGTCGTCGGTCGGCCACAGTCGGCCCTGGATCTTGCCGCCGATGCACTTCATCGCGCAGGCAGAGATGATGCCCTCCGGCGTACCGCCGATGCCCAACAACAGGTCGACGCCGGTGTCGGGCCGGGCCGCCATGATCGCGCCTGCGACGTCGCCGTCGGTGATGAACTTGATCCGCGCGCCCGTGTCGCGGATGTCCTGGACGAGTTGGCTGTGCCGCGGACGGTCGAGGAGTACGACGGTCACGTCCTCGGCGCCCGAACCCTTCGCCTTCGCGACCCGGGCAATGTTCTCCTTGACCGGGAGGCGGATGTCGACCACGTCGGCAGCCTCGGGACCGGTGACCAACTTCTCCATGTAGAACACCGCCGAGGGGTCATACATGGTGCCGCGGGGGGCAACGGCCAGCACCGAGATGGCGTTGGCCATGCCCTTGGCGGTCAGGGTGGTGCCGTCGATCGGGTCGACCGCGACGTCGCACTCCGGACCGGTGCCGTCGCCGACCTGCTCACCGTTGTAGAGCATCGGCGCGTCGTCCTTCTCGCCTTCGCCGATCACCACGGTGCCGTTCATGCCGATGCTGGAGATCATCACGCGCATTGCGTTGACGGCCACGCCGTCCGCCTCGTTCTTCTCGCCACGCCCGACCCAGCGGCCGGCAGCCATCGCCGCTGCCTCCGTGACCCGCACCAACTCGAGGGCAAGGTTGCGGTCAGGTGACTCGGGGGCGACGCGGAACTCGGCAGGGCGATGGCTCTGAGGCATGAGCGGATCCTATCGGCACCCGGCCGGTGTCGACGCAGCGGCGAGTGCCCCGGGTCCGCCGTACGCCGGGTGGTCAGGGAGAATCGGTGGCGTGAGTCAGCAGCAGGGCAGCAGGTATGAGCGCAGCATGTCCGGGATGGTCGGGGCAATGCTGGTCACGGTTGTCCTGGTGATCGGCTTCGTGGTGCTGCGCGCGGTCAACCGTGACGACTTCGAGTTCGAGCGGGATCCGATCGACTACCTCCCGGTGGTCGCTGCGGTGCAGGAAGCCGGAAACATCGACCCGGCGTACCCGCCGTCGCTGCCGGCCGGTTGGACGGCGCTCGACGCCGGCGTGCGCAAGGGCGGCTGGGAGCTGGAGATCGAGACCGCCGCCGGCCGTCGGATCAGCATCCGCCAGCAGACGCGGGTGCTCTATGACATGGCGCGTGCGTACGTCGACGAGGACGTCGTCGACGACGGCTACGTCAGCGTGGGTGGCGAGTTCGGCGACCAGTGGCAGGCGTTCAGTGACGACGAGGGTGACCGGGCCGTCGGTGTGTTGATCGAGGACAACGAGAACTTGTTGGTCTTCGGCACGTCCTCGGCAGACGAGCTGCGGGTGTTCGCGAGTTCCTTGGTGCGCGACCCGCTCGAGTGACCTGCTCGGCGGGTTCTCGAGTGTTGTTCGAGCTCGGCCCCGGGGCCGTCGCGCCTCAGGAACCGGGCTGGCGCTCCTGTCTCAGGAACCGGGCAGCGCGTCAGAGTCCGCGCAGGGCGACCGGTTCGGCGAGGTAGCGACCCAGCAGGGTCTTCACCTCGTCGGTGATCTGCCAACCGCGACCGGTGGTCGAGTCGCGCAACGCCTGCACGGTCTCGGAGACCGCGGCCGGCGGCCCGTCGGGATCGGTGCGGATCTCAGTGGAGAAGCGGAACGACGAACCGCCGATCCGGCTCACCCACATCCGCACGCGGTAGGGCTCGAACGGGGAGAAGAACATCTCACTGCGGTATTCGACCGTCTGGGAGGCGACCAGTTCGCTCACGTGCTCGGGCATGCTGCCGAGCAGACCGGTCGGCCCGTTGCCGATGTCGGCAAAGCGCAGGAACAGGATCCGGGCCTCGGAGATGACCCGGGCGATCTCGACGTTGTCGACGTGACCGCCCACGTTGAGGTCGCGCAACCGGACCTGGATCTCGCACTCGTACACCTCGGCAGCCATGGAGCAGATCCTCCCATCGCAGCGGTGGGCGATGCCGGTCAAACGTCGGTGTCGTCCATCACCTTGTCGAGGCGTGCCCGGGCACCGTCGAGCCACTCCTGACAGGTGCGGGCCAGTGCCTCGCCCCGCTCCCAGAGCGCGAGCGACTCCTCGAGTGTCGTCCCGCCCGCCTCGAGCTTCTGGACGACGGCGACCAGCTCTTCGCGGGCCTGTTCGTAGGTCAACTCCTGCTCGGTCATGCATCCGCCTGTTCGTCGGGGACTTCGCTCATCTGGTTGGTCGACTCGACCCGGGTGGCGATCCGACCGTCGGCGACCCGCACCGACACGAGGTCACCGGTCGCCACCTCGCCCACGGCGGTCACCACGTGGCCGTCCGCGCCCTGGAGCACGGCATAGCCCCGCCGGAGCGTGGCCAGCGGAGACAGCGCGGCGACCCGGGCCGCTTGGTGGGTGACGTCGTCGCTGGCGCGGTCGAGTTGGTGACCGAGGCAGCGACGGGCGCGATGGCGCAACTGGTCGACCTCGTCGGACCGGGCGTCGACGAGGTGCCGTGGATCGGCCATCGCCGGCCGCGACCTGATCGCGGTGAGTGCGTGCTCCTCCCGGTCGAGCCAGTTCCGCAGGCCGGAGCGCAGACGCTCTCGGGCCTGGGCGACGAGCGCGCTCTCCTCGGCGAGGTCGGGCACGATTCGTCGGGCGGCGTCGGTCGGGGTGGAGGCCCGCAGATCGGCAACCAGGTCGAGCAGCGGCTGGTCGGCCTCGTGGCCGATCGCCGACACCACCGGCGTACGTGCCTTGAAGACGGCCCGGACCACAGCTTCGTCCGAGAACGGCAGCAGGTCTTCCACCGAGCCGCCGCCTCGGGCGATCACGATCACGTCGACCTCGGGGTCGACATCGAGCGCCTCGACGGCCTCGATCACCTCGCGTGCGGACTGGACGCCCTGCATCCGTGCCTTGACGACGCGGAAGCGTACGGCGGGCCAGCGGCGCCGGGCGTTCTCCTGGACGTCGCGGTCGGCGTCGGATCCGGGGGAGGTGACCAGGCCGATGGTGCGGGGCAGGAACGGCAGGGATCGCTTGCGTTCCTGGACGAAGAGTCCTTCGGCGGCCAGGAGTTGTCGGCGGCGTTCGAGTCGGGCCAGCAGTTCGCCGATCCCGACCATCCGGATCTCCCGCGCCTGCAGCGAGAGGGAGCCGCGCGCGGCGTACAGATTGGGCTTGGCGTGGATGACCACGCTGGCCCCCTCGACGAGCGGCGGGTTGAGGCTGTCGAGCAGCACCCGCGAGCACGTCACCGACAACGACAGGTCGGCGATCGGGTCGCGCAGGGTCATGAACACCGTCGTCAACCCCGGTCGTCGGCTCATCTGGGCGATCTGGCCCTCCACCCAGACGGTGCCGAGGCGGTCGACGTACTGCGCCAGCGCGTTGGCGACCGCCCGCACCGGTGCCGGTGCCTCGGCGGTCGCGTCGCGCAGTGAAGGCATGGCGCAGACCCTACGTCTGCCCTCCGACACTCCGCCCGACCTCCCCGCCGAACTGGAAGTTGCGTACGTCGAGCTGGAAGTTGCGTACGTCGAGTTGGAAGTTGCGTACGTCGAGTTGGAAGTTGCGTACGTCGAGTTGTCCGGTTGAGGCAACCAAACCGCCCGCTCGAACGTCAACAAGTTGTGCTGCGCAGATTGATGCCCGTCGTACTGCTTGCCACCGTGCTCGGCGCGGTGCTGTGGGCAGTCACTTTGCGGACCCCGACTGAGACCTGGCCCGCGGATGTGGATGCAGTCGACACACCGCGGTCGCCGGCTCGTCCGGCCCCCGCGCCCGAGCCCTGGCAGCCGCGTGAGGCGCGGATCGTGATGGGCGGTGACCTGCTGTGGCACAACACGGTCTGGCGGGCCGCGGAGGTCGAGCACAACCACACCGGCAACGGCATCGACGGGCTTGATCTCGGGCCGATCTTCGCCGACCTCGCACCACTGCTCTCCGGCGCGGACCTCGCCATCTGCCAGGAGGAGGTGCCGTTCGCCGGGCCGGGGGAGCCGTGGCAGAACTTCCCGCTCTTCGCTGCGCCTCCGCAGATCGCGAAGTGGATCGCCGACATCGGCTTCGACGCGTGCGTGACGGCGTCCAACCACAGCATCGACCAGGGGTACGACGGGTTGGTCACCACCGCGGACCGGCTCGCCGAGGCGGGCGTTCCCCACGTCGGCACCTTCCGCACACGCGCGGAGCGGGACCGGCCGGTGGTCCTGACGACGGACGACGGCGTACGGATCGGACTGGTGGCTGGCACCTACGGCACCAACGGTTTGCCGCTGCCGACCGGACGCGAGTGGTCGGTCAACGCCTGGGACGCCGACAATCTGCTCGCCCAGGCGCGCGCGGCCAGAGCTGCCGGCGCAGAGATCGTCGTCGTGCATCTCCACGGCGGCAACGAATACGACCCTGCCCCCAATGCGGACCAGCTCCGGATCGTTGAGCAGATCACGGCCAGTGGCGAGGTCGACCTCGTCCTCGGGTCGCACGCCCACGTCGTACAACCGGTGACCAAGGTGAACGGTGTCTGGGTGGTCTACGGGATGGGCAACATGATCGCCCAGCAGGACCCCGGCATCCCGCGCACCTACGAGGGCATCGTCGCAGACTTCACCTTCCGGGAGACCGAGATGGGGGCGTTCGAGGTGGCGATCCCGGCCTACCACCCGATCATGTGGAACACCTGGTACGCCGGTCCGACGCTTCGGATCCAGCACGTCACCGACGCTCTTCAGGAGGGTCGGGGGGATCGTGAGCGGCTGCTGATCGCGCGCGACCGCACTCGCGAGGTGGTCAACATGCTCGGTGGCAACCGCGGCCTCGTCGAACGCTAGTTTCGGCGTACGCAACTCCGAGTTCGGCGTACGCAACTTCGAGCTCGGCGTACGCAAGTCCGAGTTCGGCGTACGCAACTTCGAGCTCGGCGTACGCAACTTCCAGCTCGGGGTACGCAGCTTGCAGTTCGGGGTACGCAGCTTGCAGTTCGGCGGGTGGAGGAGGGGCCGATAGACTCGGGGGCATGAGCACCGATCTCGGCGTTCCCGCCGTCCTCAGTCCCGACGAGGCCGACCTTGCGGTCCGCCTGGCAGCGCCGCGCGGCTACTGCGCCGGCGTCGACCGGGCGGTGATCACGGTCGAGAAGGCGCTCGACCTGTATGGCTCGCCGGTCTATGTCCGCAAGCAGATCGTGCACAACAAGCACGTGGTTGCCGACCTCGAGGCGCGCGGGGCGATCTTTGTCGAGGAGCTTGACGAGGTGCCGCCCGGTGAGACCGTCGTCTTCTCCGCCCACGGCGTCTCGCCGGCCGTGCATGCAGAAGCAGCCGAGCGCAACCTGAAGACGATCGATGCGACCTGTCCGCTGGTCACCAAGGTGCACCACGAGGCGAAGCGGTTCGCCTCCGACGACTACGACATCCTGCTGATCGGCCACGAAGGACACGAAGAGGTCGAGGGCACTGCGGGCGAGGCCCCCGAGCACATCCAGCTGGTCCAGAGCCCCGACGACGTCGACAAGATCGTCGTGCGCGACCCGGAGCGGGTGGCCTGGCTGTCGCAGACCACGCTGTCGGTCGACGAGACGATGGCCACGGTCGACGCGATCCGCAAGCGCTTCCCGTCGCTGCTCGACCCGCCGAGCGACGACATCTGCTATGCCACCCAGAACCGCCAGTTGGCGATCAAGGAGATCAGCCCGGGCGCCGATCTGGTGATCGTGGTGGGCTCGGCCAACTCCTCCAACTCCGTGCGCCTCGCCGAGGTCGCCCTCGAGGCCGGCGCGCTCGCTGCCCACCGCGTCGACGACGCCTCCGAGATCGACGAAGCCTGGCTCGAGGGTGTCACCTCGGTGAGCGTCACCTCGGGTGCGTCGGTGCCCGAGGAGTTGGTGCAGGGTGTGCTCGCCTTCCTCTCCGAGCGCGGCTTCCCCGACGCCACCGCAGTGCACACCGCTGAGGAGTCGCTGATCTTTGCGCTCCCGCCGGAGCTGCGTCGCGACATCCGCGCTGCCGAGAAGGCCGCGCAACAGGGCTGACCCGCCATCGAAGACCGCGAACAGGCCGATCCGCCAGTTGTAGCGCCACCACGCGGCGACCATTGCCGAGATGATCATCAGCAGATTGCCGAAGATCATGGTGATCACGCTGGTGTGGGCTGCCACCTACGCCGGTCGATCCGAGGTCGTCGGGGCGTAGGCTCACCCGCATGGCGCGCTACCTCGACATCCATCCGGACAACCCGCAGCCGAGGTTGGTCACGCAACTGGTCGAGGCGCTGCGCGACGACCAACTGATCGCCTATCCGACCGACTCCGGTTATGCGCTCGGCGCGCAGTTGGGCAACCGGGACGGACGCGACCGGATCCTGCGGATCCGCGATCTCGACGACAAACACCACTTCACTCTGATGTGTTGCGACTTCAGCCAGCTCGGCCAGTTCGTGCACGTCGACAACACGTCGTTCCGGGCGATCAAGGCCTGCACACCCGGCCCCTACACGTTCATCCTGCCGGCGACCCGCGAGGTGCCGCGCCGGCTGATGCACCCGAAGAAGAAGACGGTCGGGGTGCGGATTCCCGAGCACCCCTTGGTGCAGTTGATCCTGGCCGAGCTCGGCGAACCGATGCTGACCAGCACCCTGATCCTCCCCGGAGAGACCGAGCCCCGCACGATGGGTTGGGAGATCAAGGAAGAGCTCGACCATGTCGTCGACATCGTGGTCGAGGCCGGCGAGTGCCCAGCCACCCCGACCACGGTCGTGGACCTCTCCGAGAAGGTGCCCGAAGTGTTGCGAATCGGCGCCGGTGACCCGAGCCGTTTCGACTGAGGGGCCTGACCGGGAGAGCCCGGGCACGCCGTACGCCGTCCGGAAGGTCAGGAATCGTCGCGCGCTGTCGCGTGGGGGCCGGAAGCGCGTAGGTTTGGTCCCGTGGCACGCGCGCGAACGCTGTGGGAGGAAGGCAGCGAGCCGGCACGGCCGGTGATGCTGCTGGGCTTCGCCGTCGCCGTGAGCCTCGTGCTGCTCGACCTGCTGCTCACGCGCGGCATCGGGTGGGTCTTCGACGTGGGCTTCGTGTTGCTCTGCCTGCTGCTCGCCCTGCGCGTGCGGCCGGCTGACTTCCTCGCCGTCGCGGCCTTCCCGCCGGCACTGCTGCTCGGGGTCTTCTTCGCCGTGGCGCTGTTCCACACCGACGGCAGCACCGTGCAGGCACTGGTGACGTTGCTCGCCGAGCACGCTGGAGCGCTGGCCGTCGGCTACCTGCTGTTCCTGCTGTGCCTTGCCGTGCGTCAACGGTTCGTGCACCTCCGGGGTCGGGAGTCGTGGCGATGAGCACGACAGCTCGCCACCTCGGTGTGCGGCGTTTCGAGGCGTCGGTGTTGGTGCTTGCGGCGCTGGCCGTCCTCTGGGGGTTCGTGGAGTGGACCCGAGACCTGCCGACCTTTTCCGGCATCGCCGTGGTCGCGTTGGCCTCGATCCCGATCCTGGTCCGCACCAGCATCCCGGTCGTCTCCTCCGCCCACGTGGTCACGATCTCCCTGACTGCCGCGGTGCTGTACGCCGGCAGGTCGGACGAGGGGACGCACATCTTCCCGTTGTGGGCGGTGCTGGTGGCCCTCGCCTCCTGGCTGCTCCAAGCGCGACCGCGGCGGCGATTCAATCCTCGTCTCGGGTTCCAGGTGCTCGGTGGTGCCGCGCTGGTCGAGGCGTCCCGGATCACCGACTTCGGGCCGCACCCCTACGACCGCGTGCTGACCGGACTGGCGGCGTACTGCCTCACGATCTGGTTGCTGGAGGAGATCCGGCACCGGCTGATCCACGGGGAGCACCGGCAGCGGGTCTGGTCGGTGCCCAACCTGGTCATCGCGATCGCGCTGCTGGGCCTGATGTCGAGCGGCATCGCGGTGCTGCGGCTGATGCTGCAGGGGCCGGACGAGACCCCACGGTCCGGGATCCTGGTCCTGTTCAGCCTGTTGCTGGTCATGGTCGCCACGTTGCTGGCACGGGTCGAGCGCAACCGGGTGACGGCCCGGGCGCTGGCCGAGGCGGCAGTGGCGATGCCGTGGCCGCTCGAGACCATCGACGAGAGGTTGTGCGCGGCCGCTCGCTCCGGCGTACGGGCGCGTGAGGTCAAGATCGACGGTGCACCGACCGACAACGCGCTGTCGGTGCAACTGCGCGACCGGCGCCACGTGGTGCTCCGCCGCGGTCCGGGGGAGTTGGCCTTCACCCGGGCCGACCACGAGCTGGTGCGGGCCCTCGTGGCGATGGCGGACGCGTCGCGTGTGCACGCTGACCACGAACACCAGTTGCGCACTGCCGCGACCACCGACGACCTGACCGGGTTGTGGACCTACGGTTATTTCCGGGAGGTGTTGCAGAAGGCCTTCCAGCAGCGCAATCCCGGCGAGCAGATTGCGGTCTACTTCCTCGACCTCGACCACTTCAAGGAACTCAACGACACCTTGGGCCACCTGGCGACTGACCACGTCGTACGCGAGCTCGGCAATCGGCTGCTCACGCAACTCCCGGTCGACGCCTTCCCGTCCCGGTTCGGCGGCGACGAGTTCGTGCTGATGCTGCGCAACGTGCACGGCCCCGGCCACTGCGAGTCGGTGCGCCACCAGATCTCCAACATCGTGGCCGAGCCGATGACTGTCGACGGAGCGGTCGTGAAGCTCGAGTGCACGATCGGGGTGTCGGTCTCCGGCGAGCCCGACGACGACCGCGACCGGATCGTCGCCGAGGCCGAACGCGAGATGCGCACCCGCAAGCTTGAGAGCAGGGCCCTCCAACAAGGGCCACAGTGGGTGGGTGAGCTCAGCCTCGTGCAGGAGTTGGTCTCCACCGGCGGCATCGACGTGGCCTTCCAGCCCATCGTTGATCTGCGTGACGACTCGTTGATGGGTTATGAAGCGCTGGTGCGCGCCTCGCACCCCGCACTGGGTCGGCTGTCACCGGTGCAGATGATCAGCTCCGCGATCCGCCTCGGAATCCTCGACGAGGTGACCGAGGTGATCGCCGAGCAGGCGATCGACACCGTCTCCCGCGTCGCGGCGTCGCTGGACCGACGCCTGACGCTCTCGGTCAACATCGAATACCAGCAGCTGCGCGACGGCAGTCGCCTGCTCGACTGGCTCTGCGAGCGGGTCGACGGAGCGGGGATCGACTTGATCCTGGAGGTGTCGGAACGCAAGATCGGCCTGTGGCACTCCGTCCACCTCCATCTGGCGCAGATGCTCCGTGACAGTGGCATCGGGCTCGCCCTCGACGACTTCGGGGCCGGTCAGGCGACGTTCTCCGTGGTCAGCGACTGGGAGTGGGACTGGGTGAAGATCGACCGTGCCTTCCTCGGTTCGATGGGAGAACGCGGTCGCGCCATGCTGCCGCACGTGGTCCGAATGCTCGACGAGCTCGGCACCACGATCGTGCAGGAGGGCATCGAGACGCTCGAGCACCTTGCGGTGATCCGCGAGCTCAACGTCCACCTCGCCCAAGGCATCCGCCTCGGTGCTCCCCAGAGCGGCGCCGAGATCCTCGCGAACCCCTCGGTTCCGGGGCTGCCTGCCTGAGGTCCGGCGCCGCTGTCCCGCCCTGGCATGAGGTTGGTCGAGTCGGGCCGTCGGCAGAAGATCTCGAGGGGCCTATCGAGAATCGATAACAACGACTATCGTTGTGGTCATGTTCGGTATCGGTTCGCTCGAGCTCTTGGTGCTTGCGGTTCTTGTAGTCCTGGCCCTCGGGCTGGTGGCGCGACGTGGGGCGAATGCTCCGGATCGCGCCGAGCGGTCGAGCAGGGTGGTGCAGGCCGCCTGGTGGGGGTGCGTGATCTACGGCGCCGTGGTGGTGCCGACCACCCTGCTCGGTGTGGTCAGCGCGCTGACCGACGACACGGTCACGGTGGAGGCGCCGATCGAGGAGTTCTGGCCCGAACTTCCGCCGGGCATGGAGGTCGACGACGGAGAGGTGCCCGGCAAGCTGGTGGCGGGCTCGATGACGAGTGCCACGCTCGAGGTCGCCGGACTGGCCACGTCGACGCGCGTGCTGTTGGCCGCTGGCGAGCTCGTGTCGGGGCTCACGATCGCCGCCGTCGTCGTGCTGGTCGCACTGGCTTGTCGCAACATCGGCCGGGGTACGCCGTTCGCGCCGGTGCTGGCGCGTGCGTGCGGCGTCGCTGCAGTCGCCGTCGCCCTCGGATCGACGATCAGCCAGTTGCTCACGGAGATCGGCACGAGCCGCGCCGCGGAGGCGGCCCTGGGGTGGACCTCCGCCTCCTGGTCCTGCAGCGGCAAGGGCTGCGCGGACTTCTCGCCTGACCAGTACGTGCCCGCCTCGGTGTGGTCCCTGCACTTCGAGTTGTGGCCACTCGCCGTCGCGCTGGTGCTCGGGGTGGTTGCCGTGCTGCTGCGCAGCGGGGCCGCCCTGCAACGTGAGACCGACGGCCTGGTGTGAGCCCCGCAGAAGCCGACGGCACCGGAATCCACTGTCGTCTCGATGAGCTCTTGGCCGACAGAGGCCTGACCCTCACCGAGTTGAGTGCCCGCGTCGGCGTGAGCGTGGTCAACCTGTCGGTGCTCAAGAACGATCGCGCTCGCGCCATCCGCTACTCCACACTGGTGGCGATCTGCGAGGCCCTCGACTGCGAGGTCGGGGACCTGCTTGTCGTCGTACCGCGCAGTTGAGACGACGCGCCCGGCCCCCTCGTGTTCGTTTACCCGCCTGTGCGGGGGATTCGTCACTTGGAGGGGGAAGCTTGCCCCTCCAAGTGACGAATTCCCCCTCCAAGTGGCGTCGTACGCCGGCCGATCAGCCGGCGTCGCGTCCCTCGGAGGAGTCCTGCTGAGGGGCCGCCAACCGTACGTCGACCTCGTCGCGTGCGGGTGTCACCGCGTCGAGGAGTTCGCTGGCGGAGAGCGCCCGGGGTTGGACCACCACTCGGGCCGGTGCCTCGAGCGTGTCGCGGGCCGCACCCATCTCCTCGAGGTTGCGGGCGGTGACGAGCACCCGGCTCTCCAGCGATCCGACCGTCGAGTTGTAGGCGTCGACGGAGGACTTCAACGAGCGCCCGAGCTTGTCGAGGTGTCCGCCCATCACGCCGAGGCGGGCGTAGAGGTCGCGGGCCAGTTCGTGGATCTCGCGCGCCCGGTCGGCCACGAGTTCTTGGGTCCAGCCCAGCGCCACCGTCTTGAGCAGGGCGATCAGCGTGGTCGGCGTGGCGAGGACGACGTTGCGCGCAGCGGCGTACTCCAGCAGCGTGCGGTCGCCGTCGAGTGCCGCCGAGAGGAACGACTCACCGGGCAGGTAGAGCACCACGAACTCGGGCGAGCTCGTGAACGCCGACCAGTAGCGCTTGCCCGACAGGGCGTCGACGTGTTGACGCACCTGACGCGCGTGCCGCGCCACGTGGTGCGCAGCCTCGTCGGGTTCGTCGGCACCCGTCGCGTCGAGGAAGGCGTCGAGCGGCACCTTGCTGTCGACGACCACGGTGCGGCCGCCGGCCAGGTTGACCAGCAGGTCGGGGCGGAGTACGCCGTCGTCGGTCTGCACGCTGGTCTGCTCGGTGAAGTCGCACCGGTCGACCAGCCCGGCCAACTCGACCGCCCGGCGTAGTTGGAGTTCACCCCACTGGCCCCGCACCTGAGGTTTGCGCAGCGCGGTGCCGAGCGCCATCGTCTCGCGGCGCAGGTCGGCGGCGCTCAGACGCACTTCCTCGACCTGCTGGCGCAACTGGCCCTGCCAAGCGGCGCGGTCCTGCTCCAGCGCGTTCAACTGGCCGGCCAACCGCTCGAGCCCCGAGGTCAGCACCGTGTCGTCGGCAACCCGCCGCTCGAGCGCCGCCACCGCCGCGCTGTCGTCACCACCCGGCGTACGACGGCGCAGCAGCACCGCACCTGCGCCCAGTGCCGCGCCGATCGCCAACCCGAGGACGAGGAAGAGGAGGTCCATTCCCTCAGGATGCGCCGCGCCTCCGACAGAATCACCGGCGACGGGGTGAGCTCCAGTCCCCGATCATTCGTGCGTACTCGACCGTTCAGAGGTGCGTACTCGACCGTTCAGAGGTGCGTACTCGACCGTTCAGAGGTGCGCACTCGACCGTCCAGAAGTGCGCACTCGACCGTCCAGAAGTGCGCACTCGACCGTCCAGAAGTGCGTAGTCGACGGGTCAGGGGGCGAGGTCGACGATCACCGGGGCGTGGTCGGAGGGGGTGCCGTCGCCGATCGCGGGGTTGCGCTCGTCGAGGTCGACGAAGGCGTGGGTGACGCGCGAGGCGAAGGAGGGCGAGCCGAGCACGAAGTCGATGCGCATGCCGCGGTTGCGTTCGAAGCGCTGCCGGTAGTAGTCCCAGTAGGTGTAGGAACCCGGTCCGGGCGTGTGCGGGCGGGCCACGTCGACGTATCCGTCCTCGAGGAAGCCGCGGAAGGCGGCGCGCTCGGGTTCGGTGACATGCGTCGAGGTGCGGAACTGGGCGATGTCGAAGACGTCGTCGTCCTCGGGGGCGATGTTCCAGTCGCCGACCAGGGCGGTGTCCTCGCCCAGCCAGTCGCGGGCGCCGTCGCGGAGACGCGCCAACCAGTCGAGCTTGTAGACGTAGTGCGGGTCGCCGACCTTGCGCCCGTTGGGCACATAGAGCGACCAGATCCGTACGCCGCCGCACCGGGCTCCGAGCGCCCGCGCCTCGGGCGCCAGCGGCTCGCCGAACCCGGGCTGCTCGGGGAAGCCGGCCTGCACGTCGTCCAGCCCGACCCGGCTGATCAGCGCCACCCCGTTCCATTGGTTGAGCCCGTGCGCCGCCACCTCGTAGCCGAGTGACTGCAAGCCCATCAGCGGCAGTTGGTCCTCGCGCGCCTTGGTCTCCTGCAGGGCGAGGACGTCGATCTCGTGACGCTGCAGCAAAGCCTCGACCCGGCCGATGCGGGAACGGAGGGAGTTGACGTTCCAGGTAGCGATGCGCACGGCCCAGACCCTACGTCGTCGTACCGCTCGCGCCGTCCCCCGATCGTCAGGTCAGCAGCGGGCCCGGTGGTACGCCGGGCCCGCGGGAAGGCGCGACGTGACGCAGGTAACTCCTTGTCCGAACGTTCGTTGCTCCATGCATGTCACGCTCACGCATCGTCGCGCTCCTCGCCGGCCTGCTCGCCCTGCTGTTGGTCCCGCCGCTCCAAGCTCCGGCCGTCGGTGGCCTCGCGCCCCGGGGACCGGTGCAGACAGCGGCGTGGGAACCGGGCCCAGCGACGTACGACGTGGTGGTCACCGACGACATCCCGATCACGATGCGCGACGGGCGGGTGCTGCGGGGTGCCGTGCACGCGCCGGCCGACCCGGCGACCGGGGAGGCAGCGCCCGGACCGTTCCCGGTGATCCTGGTGCAGACGCCGTACGGCAAGTCACTCGACGGCCAGGTCAACGACTACCTGGTGCGACGCGGCTACATCTATCTCTCCGTCGACGTGGGTGGCACCGGCGGGTCGCAGGGGCAGTCGCAGCTCTTCGGGCAGGTCGAGGCGAAGGACGGCGCAGAGCTGGTCGAGTACGCCGCGGACCTGCCCAACAGCACCGGTCTGGTCGGCGCCACCGGCCTGTCCTACTTGGGCATCGACCAGGTCTTCGCCGCTGCCGAGGTCGGTCCGAACTCGCCGCTCAAGGCGATCTTCCCGGTCGCCACCGCGGCCGATCCCTACCGCGACCTGTTCGTCAGCGGCGGTGTGGTCAACCTGGAGTCGTCACTCGGCCTGATCGCGGCCTACTTCGGCCTGCGCACCTTCTCTCCTGCGGTGGAGCGTCGCGCCGACCCGCTCGATGCGTTGCGGTTGATGATCGAGCACGGCTTGGCCGGCATCCCCTTCGAACTCACCACCGCACTCGACGTGTTGCTCCAGCAGGGCCGCGTCCACGACTCGGCGTACTGGCAGGAACGTGCCCCGCAGAACGTGCTGCAGAAGGTGGTCGACAACGGGGTCGCGGCCTACCTCGTCGGCGGACAGTACGACGTGTTCCAGCGCGGAGAGCCGTTGCTCTACAGCGGATTGCAGAACGCGTGGGCCGGGCGCCCGGTCACTGCGCCGATGCTGGCCGACCAGCAGGTCACCGGCAACTACCAGCTGCTCTGGGGCCAGTGGCACCACGGCAACCAGGGCGAGGGCGCCAACCTCGACGAGATCAAGCTGGCCTGGTTCGACCACTGGCTCAAGGGTGTCGACACGGGCATCACCGACGTCGACAAACCGTTCCGGGTGATCGACGCCGACGGCTCGTCGTACCGGATGGCGGCCTTCCCGTCGGAGGCCGCGAGCGTCCAACGGCTGCACCTCTCACCCGCCAAGAAGTTGACCGCCGCGCCGGTCGCCGGCGGCAACCAGCAGATCTGGTTCAAGGGCCTTTCGCTGGCCTGCACGCAGGCGATCAACCAGTGGGGTGCGGGCGCCTTCCAGGCGTTCGTCGACTTCTGCCACGGTGCGCCGGGGCTGCAGGGCCTGCTCGACCTGCTGCAACCCGGAGACGCGACCTGGGACACCGCGCCGCTGGCTCAGCCGTTGCGACTCTCCGGACCGATCTCGCTCACACTCAACGCGACGTCCAACCGGCCGGAGACGATGCTCGTCACCGAGGTGTACGACGTGGCTCCGGACGGCACCCAGAAGCTGCTGACCGGTGGGGCGCAGTTGGGCTCGCAGCGTGCGATCGACCCGGACCGCAGCTGGGCCGCGGGCACTGACTGGATCATGCCGCACCACCCGCTCACCAAGGAGTCGGCGCAGAAGGTGCCGGTCGGCAGGACCACCCGCTACGACATCGAGATCCGCTCGTCCTTCGTCACCGTTCCGGCCGGCCACAGACTGCGCCTGAAGGTGAAGACCGGCGACACCCCTCACCTGTTGCCACCGCCGATGAAGCTCCTCGAACTGCTCGGAGGCGTCTACAAGGTGCAGCCCGGCAGCACCCTCAACCTCACCGTCGCCACCACGCCCGGTGGTTGAGCAGGGGCAGTGGTGTTGGTGGGTGAGCAGGGCGAGGGTGAGCCCGTGTCGAAACCATCTGCTGGCGGTGGTTTCGACGCCGCTCGCTGCACTCGCTGACTCAGCCACCACGTGTGCTGGCCCAACCACCCGGCGTGGTGCGAGACTGCGGCTGTGGGCGTCGAACGAGCACCGATCTGGCAGCACCGACCCGCGACTGGGCCGGTCGCCTGGGGTGCCGCCGTCACAGCCGCGCTGGTCGCGCCGATTCCACTGGTGTGGCTGGGCACGTTGCTCGAGGTGCGAGAGGTGCCGTACGCGGTCCTGGTCACCTCACTCACGTGGGGTTTGGTGGGAGTCGGCGTTGCGACGGCGCCTCACCGGATCGGTCGCGGCGTCGGCATCGGTCTGGTCGCCGGCGTGGTCGTCTGCGTGCTGGTGCTCCTGGTCTGGCGGACGGGATGACTGACCGCGCCGCCGCCGAGCGGTTCCGCCAGCAGGAGTTGGCCGGACCCAAGGTCCTCCCGCAGCTGATCGGGCCGGCCAGCCTGGTCGGAGTGTGCCTCGGCATGCTCGCCGCCGGTGTCGGGTGGCAACTCGACGGCCCCGGCAACCTGCTCCTCGGCGTACCCCTGATCGGCGCCGTACTCCTCCCGCTCCCCGGGCACCTGCGTCAGCTCGGCACCGGCCTGCTCGCCTCGCTCGCGGTCTGGTTCGTGGCGCCGTTCGCCTTCGTCTCGATGTACATCACCCTCGACGCCGCCGGCCTCGCCTGAGGGTCGAGTACGCACTTCTGGTCGGTTGAGTACGCACTTCTGGTCGGTCGAGTGCGCGCGTCCCGCCGGTCGAGTGCGCACCTCTGGCCGGTTGAGTACGCACTTCTGGTCGGGTCAGCTGGGCGTGACGGTGGTGACGATCGGTTCAGCGAGGCTGCGAGGGATGTCGCGGACGGTGACGTGTTCGGCGCCGGCGGCGGTGGTGGCGATCAGGGTGACCAGGTCGTGGCGTCGTTGGAACGGGTTCTGGGACAGCACCCAGCCGATGATCCCGGCGCGTTCGAGCACGGTGCGGGTGCGGGTCAGTTGTCCGGAGCCGACCACGAGGTGGTCGTCGGTCAGTGCATGGCCGAGGTGACGTGAGGCGAAGAATCCGTCGAGCAGCCCGAGGAGTACGGCGACCGACACAGCTCCGACGGCGAGTGCGGTCGGTGCCACATCGAAGACGATCGCCAGCAGGGCAAGGGGAAGCACCCATCCGGTCCACGCGAGTTGGCCGCGGATGTGGCAGCGACGGGTGGCCGCGGCGCCGTGCCGCACGAGCGGCACCGCCAGAGGGTCGACGGTGCCCGGCTCCTCGCCCAGCCACAGCACCTGGCCGGCGACCGATGTCGCGACGGCGCGCGGCACCTGGGGGAGTACGGCGTACTTGCCGGACTCGAGCCCGGTCACCAGCGCGGTGGCTTCGGCGCCGTTGACCATGCGCAGCAGCACGGGTTCGGTGACCTCGACGCCGCGGATCCGAGCGACTTCAACGGTGGTCGAAGACGTGGTCAGCAGCCCGCGGGTGAGCCGCAGATTGCCCCCTTCGCGGAAGAGTCTGAGGTCCCACCACTGCACCAGGTAGCCGACCACCGAGAGAGCAGTCCATGCAGCCAGCGCGCCGACCACCAGACCCACCACGACGACCATGACCGAGAGCTCGATCAGCTTGTCCCACAGGGCTGCACCGGTTTCGATCACCGGCAGGTCGAACTGGGTCAGCGCACCGAGTGCGGCGCCGACCACCGCGAGACGCACCAGGCTGAACGGAGCAAATCGCGACCACTTCGGGTCGAGGGTGGCGAGCACCTGCTCGGGCGCGGACGTGGCCGCGCCTGCCGGGACCTGTGGTGGGTCGACGGCAGCTGCCGTTGCCTCGTGCTCCAATCCGGAGTGCGACATCTCTGTGTCAGCAGGGGATTCGGCCACGTGCGCCATCCCGAGCAGCAGTGTGCGGAGCTGCTCGGCCTCCTCCGTGGACAGTGAGTTGAGTTCGATCCGGGTGTCGTCGACGCCGGTGCCGACTGCGACCTTCTCCAAGCCCAGCACGCGATGCAGCAACGACGCCTCCAGGTCGACGGACCTGATCCGGTCGACCGGGGCGGTGAGCGACGTACGGTTCAGCACGCCTCGTTGGACGACGAATGCGCCGTCGGCGATCCGATAGCGCGTCGTGGCCCACACCACCCACCCGAGGCCGATCGAGCCGACCACCGCGAGCGGACCGGCGACGAGCAGGATCTTCGGCTGCTGTGCACCGATGCCGACCATCGCGATCGCCACCGGCAGCAGGAACGACTTCGCTGCGGTGATCGGCAGCACCAACAGGCTGCGCCGGTGCGTGCGCTGCCACTCGTCGTACGACGTCATGTGGCGTCGCCCTCGATCGCTGCGGTGACGGTGGTGAGGTCGGCGACCACCTGACGGGCGACCTCGTCGTCGAGGCCGTCGATGGTGATCGGGCCGGCGGCAGAGGCGGTGGTGACGGTGACGGAGGAGACGCCGAACCACCGCTGGATCGGTCCCTGCGAGGAGTCGACGGTCTGCACACGGTTGAGCGGCGCCACGCGGCGCTCGGTGCTGATCCAGCCCGAACGGGTGTGCACGGCCTCGTCGGTGATCTCCCAGCGGTGCACGCGGTAGCGGATCCTCGGCATCCAGATCGCCACCGGGATCTCCGGCACGATGCACACGAGTGCGATCACGGTGGCCCACCACGGCCACGTCGGCAGCACCAACCACAGCACCAGGGCGACGACCACCATCGCGGCGAACGAGGCCCACGAGGTCACCCGCCACATCCGCACAGCGTTGGGGGAGACCAGGTTGGCAGGTTCGCGCAGGGCGACCGGGACGGTGCTGTTCACGCCCCCATCCTTCCGCATCAGCGGTCGCCGGTGAGCAGGTGGCGAGGCAATCCGATATCGTGGGCACGATCCGTCGGACGGGACTTCGTCCGGCGCCACCATCCCCGGACCTGGGGCGGTTGATCCACTGCACGTGCCGCTTGTCGCGCGTGCCGTCCCGCCCTGCCCGTCCGCCGTACCCGCGGCGTACCCGATGTCTCCGGAGAACCCGTGCGCTTCCTGCCCACCGTTGCCACCGCCCTGCTCGCCGCCAGCCTCCTCGCCTCCTGTGGTGAGACCGACACCGAAGCGGCCGACGGTCCGGCCGCCGCCGGCTACCCCGTGACCGTCGACAACTGCGGCACCGAGGTCACCCTCGACGCACCGCCGCAGCGCGTGGTGACCATCAAGTCCACCTCCACCGAGCTGATGCTCGCCCTCGGTCTGGGCGACCGGATCGTCGGTACGGCGTTCAGTGACGGTCCGGTGCCGGCGCAGTGGCAAGCCGCAGCTGCCGACCTCACGGTGCTCGCCGACCAGGCGCCGTCGCAGGAGGTGGTGCTCGAACAGGAACCCGACCTCGTCTTCGCCGGTTGGGAGTCCAACCTCGCCGCGGACACGGCAGGGGAGCGGGACACGCTCGCCAAGCTGGGTGTCGCCTCCTACGTCTCGCCGGCGGCGTGCACCGAGCCCGAGCACCAGCCCGACAAGATGACCTTCGACCTGCTCTTCGACGAGTTCCGCGAGGCCGGCGATCTGCTCGGGGCACCGGACGCCGCCGACGCACTGGTCGCCGAGCAGCAGGCTGCGCTGGCCGAGGTCGAACGCGCCACCGACGGGACCACGGCGCTGTGGTGGTCGTCGGGCGAGGACATCCCGTTCGTCGGCGGCACCATCGGTGCACCGCAGATGGTGCTCGACGCGGTCGGGTTGGACAACATCGTCACCGAGCAGGCGACCTGGACCTCGCTCGGCTGGGAGGCGATCGTCGACGCCGACCCCGACGTGTTGGTGCTCGTCGACGCCGCGTGGAACACCGCCGCCGACAAGATCGCCAAGCTCGAGTCCAACAGGGCGACCGCCGAGATGAGCGCGGTCAAGGCCCAGCGCTACCTGGTGATTCCGTTCCCAGCCGCAGAGGCCGGCGTACGGTCGGTCTCCGCGGCGGCAGACCTCGCCACCCAACTGGAGGAGTTCGGCCTGTCGTGACTGACCTGACTGCACCCTCGATCGAACGCCCCGCTGCACGTGCCGGCCGCCCGGCGCGAGCGGCGGCGCTGCGCGCGCGAGCGGGTACGACGACCGCGGTGGCGGCGCCGCTGTTGGTGTGCGCGCTGGTGGTCTCGGTCGTCTTCGCGGTGACGATCGGCCCGGCCGACCTGACCGTCGCCGAGGTGTGGGGTTCGATCGGACATCACGTCGGCCTCGCCGACAGCGACCTGACCCTGATCCGCGACGGCATCGTGTGGGAGCTGCGGCTGCCGCGGGTGCTCACCGCTGCCGCCGTCGGCGCCGGACTCGCGGTCAGCGGCGCAGTGATGCAGGCGCTGACCCGCAACCCGCTGGCGGACCCCTATCTGCTCGGCCTGTCGGCCGGTGCCTCGCTCGGCGCGGTGCTGGTGCTGCTGGCAGGTCTGGCGATGTCGCTGACCGTGGCCGCCTTCTCCGGCGCGATGCTGGCAATGGTCGGCACGTTGCTGCTGGCACGTTCGCTCGGGGTGATCACGCCCAGCCGCACGGTGCTGTCAGGCCTCGCGGTGTCGTCGTTCGCCGGGGCGATCACGTCGCTGGTGATCTTCTGGAACACCCAGGGCGACTCCTACCGTCAGATCCTCAACTGGCTGCTGGGCTCGCTGGCCGGCGCCGACTGGGGCTCCGTGCAGGTCGCATGGATCACCCTCTTGCTCGTCGGGATCCCGGTGATCTTCTTCGGCCGCGTGCTCGACGCGTTCGCGTTCGGCGACACGGCCGCCGCGGCACTCGGCGTACACGTCACGCGGATGCGGTGGCTGCTGCTCGCCGGCACTGCGTTGCTGACCGGCGCGATGGTGTCGGTGAGTGGGTCGATCGGGTTCGTCGGCCTGGTGCTGCCCAACGCGGTGCGACTGGTGATCGGCTCGCGGCACCGCCTGCTGCTGCCGCTGTCGGCGCTGGTCGGCGCGATCTTCATGATCTGGGTCGACACCGGCGCCCGCACCCTCTTCGAACCGCGCGAGCTCCCGGTCGGCATCATCACCGTCCTCATCGGTGCCCCGATCTTCGTGCTGGTGCTGCTCCGCAACCGGGAGCGCGCATGACCCCACCTCGAACGTGCCTCCCCCGAACTGCAAGTGAGGGACGCCGAACTGCAAGTAAGGGACGCCGAACTGCAAGTAAGGGACGCCGAACTGCAAGTTGCGTACGCCAGGAGTTGGCATCATGACCAACCACGAGACGGCGTAC
>JBEBTI010000024.1:0-23167 GCA_040393845.1 Nocardioides daejeonensis | reverse complement strand
CTCGGCAAGTACTCCAAGCTGGTGCAGTCGGCCAGCAAGGGCGCCGTCACCTCCTGACCGCCGAGCAACAGGAGTCCGCCGCACGGCGCGTCCCGGTCGGGACGCGCCGTGCGGAATTACGAGACCTTCAGGCATGACCCAGATGGGCCATCGGCGGCGCCGATCAGACAATTGAGCAGCGCAAGGTTGTTGGCGGACGAGTTCCGCTGGGACGATCAAGGGTCCCGGAACTCGACGAGAAGTGTGAACACTGCCTTGATGCCTCAGCGGTTCGTCCGCGCCGTCACCGCCCTCACGGCTCTGCTTCTCCTCGTCGCTTCACCAACTGGTGCGGCTGCCGCGACGCCCGACCTTGGACCCGACGGCCGGGCAGCGGTGGCGCAACCCGCTGAGCTCGCCAGCATGGTGTGTGTCTCCAGACAGACCAAGCGAATCCGGGTCCCGGCTGCGACGACCTGTCGCTCCGGTGAACGGGTGCTGAGGCTCACGGTCACCAAGCCCAAGGCGTTGTGCCGGGCCACGGATCGCAGCCTGCGGCCCGCAACCACGGCGAAGACCGCCCGCAGTTGCCGTCGCGACGGCAACCAGGTGATCCGGGTGCCCCGCACCCGACTGCTGGTCTGCGCTGCGCCGGGTGGGTCCGCACGTTGGATCTGGGGCGGCGAGCGGTGCGTCAGTGGCGAGACCCGGTTCCGGTTCAAGAACGTTGCGCCCCGTGGGCTCAGGGCCAGCGGACGCACCGTCGCCGACGGCGCGCCCGTAGGCACCGAGGTCGCGCGCCTCTCTGCACGCGACGGCAATGTCGGTGACCGGCTCCGGTTCCGTCTGGTTGCGGGCAAGGGCAGTGCCGACAACGCTGGCTTCGCCATCACCGGCAACCGCGTCGTGCTCGCGCACCGGATCGACGTACGAGAGGGCGTGATTCGGTCCCTGCGGGTCGAAGCTCGTGACCGGTTCGGTGCCACCCGGGTGCGCGCCTTCAGGGTGAGCGTCACCGACGTCAACCGAGCGCCGTCCGAGGTCCGGATCAGCGCCTCCGAAGTGTTCGTCGGCACCGCAGAGGGCACGATCGTCGGCGACCTGAGCGCGGTCGACCCCGACGTTGCTGACACCCACATCTTCGCGCTGGCGACCGGCCCGGGCGACGAGCACAACCGGCAGTTCGTCGTTGACGGATCCCACCTGCGCACGGACGCACCGATGCGGTCGAGCGACGGCGTCACTCGCACCGTCCGCGTCGCGGCCACCGACCGTGGCGGTCTCGTGGTCGAGACTCAGCTGGCGCTGAGTGTGGTTCAGGGTCCGGTCGCGCCCAGCGGCATCCGACTCTCCTCACACACGGTCGTCGAGAACGCCCCGGCCTCCACCACCGTCGGTACCCTGACCGCTGTCGACCTCAACACGGCCGACACCTTTGACTTCGCCCTCGTCGACGGCCCCGGATCCGGTGACAACGGCTCATTTGCGATCGACGGCGCCACTCTGCGCACCACCACCTCCTTCGACTTCGAAGCGGGAGCGTCGCGATCGATTCGGGTCGAGGTGACCGACTCCAGTGGGTTGTCACACGCCCAGGTGCTGACGGTCGACGTCGTCGGGGTCAACGAGGCACCCACTGCCGTGGCACTGTCGCCTGCGGTCGTCGACGAGCGTCTGCCGAGTGGTCAGACGGTCGGCACGCTGACAACCTCTGACCCCGAACCGGGCGACACCCACACCTACACGCTGGTCGCCGGCCCCGGTGACGGCGACAACGCAGACTTCGTCATCAACGGCAGCCAGGTGCGCACCGCCTCCGTGCTGTTGCGCGCAGACGGCGCCACCCGCACCATCCGGATCGCCACGACCGACGCCGGGGGCCTGCGCCACGAGGCGGCGGTGGAGATCGGCGTTGCCGGCGTACCCGTTGCGCCCACGGGCCTCACCCTGTCGGCCGACGAGGTCGAGGAGAACCAGCCGGGCGGCACCGTGGTGGGCCGCCTCGGTTCCGCAGACCTCAACGTGGACGACACCCACACCTACACCTTGGTCGCCGGGGCAGGTGACGCCGACAACGACCTGTTCGCGGTCCAGGGCGACCGGCTCCTGACCGACACCGAGTTCGACTTCGAGACTGCCCCGACCCACACCGTGCGGATTCGCACCACCGACTCGGAGGGGCTCTTCTTCGAGGACTCAGTGACGATCACTGTCACCGACGCCAACGACGCGCCCACGGCGTTGGCGCTGACGAACGACGAGATCGACGAGAATGCGGCGACCGCGGCAGTCGTCGGTGAACTCTCTGCGACCGACCCCGACCTGGCCGACACCCACACCTACGCTCTGGTCGACGGTGCAGGCGACGCCGGCAACCTGCACTTCACGATCGTCGGCACCGAACTGCGCACTTCGACGGCGTTCGACTTCGAGGAACAGACGTCGTACGACGTCCGGGTGCGGGTCGAGGACGCCGGCGGCCTCGGCTTCGAGCGGACGTTCACGATCGCTGTGCGCAACGTCAACGAGGCGCCGACCGCGATCGCTCTCTCCCGGTCCGTGGTCGCGGAGCACAACCTGCCCGACGTGATCGTCGGCGACCTGTCTGCGACCGACCCGGACGCGGGCGGCAGCCACACCTTCAGCCTCGTGGCCGGCGCCGGCGACACCGACAACGACGACTTCCGCATCGACGGAGCCCACTTGCGGGCCACCGCACAGTTCAGCCTGGCCGACGGCGCCACGCGTTCGGTGCGGGTCGCCGTGGTCGACCAGGGCAACCTGCGTTTCGAAACGAGTGTCGAGGTCACCATCGTGCGTGGCGTCACCGCTCCGACGGCAGTGCGCCTGGACGGCGGTACGGTGCCGGAGAACGCACCGGCCGACCGGCTCGTGGGGCTGCTCAGCGCCCTCGACGCTGACACGGGCGACACGCACACCTTCGAGCTCGTCGACGGCGCCGGCGCAGTCGACAACGCGGCCTTCGCCATCTCGGGTGTCGAGTTGCGCGCTGCGGAGATGTTCGACTTCGAGGCCCGATCGAGTTACACGGTGCGGGTGCGGGCAACCGACAGTGACGGCCTGTGGGTCGAGGCCACCTTCACGATCACGGTGACCGACGTCAACGAGGCGCCGACACTGATGGCGCTCTCCCACTCCGACGTGGCCGAGAACGAGCCGGTGGACACGCTCGTCGGCCACCTGTCAGCCACTGATCCGGACGCCGGTGACACCCACACGTTCGCGCTGACCTCCGGGCCGGGCGACGACCACAACGACAAGTTCGTGATCGTTGGCGCGAGTGTGCGCACGACTGAGGCGTTCGACTTCGAGGCGCGCTCGTCCCACTCGGTGCGGGTGCGCGTGACCGACTCCGCCAACGCCACCTTCGACCAAACGCTGACGATCACCGTCACCGACATCAACGAGGCACCGAACTCGGTGCTGCTGTCGGCCGCTGAGGTGGCTGAAGGCGCCGTCGTCGGCACGGTGGTCGGCGAACTCTCCGCCGCCGACCCGGACGCGGAGGACACGCACACGTTCACCCTGGTCCCGGGCGACGGCGCCACCGACAATGCCAGCTTCGCGGTCGACCGCGACCAACTGGTCACGACGGCCTCCTTCGACTTCGAGACCAAGGCCTCCTACACGGTGCGACTGCGGGCGACCGACGCACGAGGGTTGATGTTCGAGCAGACCCGGCAGATCTCCGTGCGTGACGTCAACGAGGCACCGACCGCAGTGACGACGGCACCGGGAACGGTGCCCGAGAACTCTCCGCCCGACACCGTCGTGGGCACCCTGGCAACAACCGATCCCGACGCCGGAGACACCCACACGTTCGCGCTCGTCGACAACGCGCTCGACAACCAGCTGTTCACGATCTCCGGCGCCGAGTTGCGCACCGCGATGACGTTCGACTTCGAAGCCCGATCGACCTACACGGTGCGGGTGCGGGCGACCGACAGGGACGGGCTGTGGGTCGGGGCCACCCTCACGATCACGGTGACCAACGTCAACGAGGCACCGACCCTGGTGTCGCTCTCCGAAGCCGGCGTGGCCGAGAACCAGCCAGCCGGCACCGTCGTCGGTGCCCTCTCGGCCTCCGACCCTGACGCCGACGACACCCACACGTTCACCTTGACCACCGGGGCAGGTGACGGCGACAACGCCAGGTTTGCGGTCGTCGGGGCGAGCCTGCGGACCGCGGAGTCCTTCAACTTCGAGGCGCGCTCGTCGTACTCGGTGCGGGTGCAGGCCCGCGATGCTGGTGGCTCAACGGTGCAGCGTGCCTTCACGATCACCGTCACCGACGTCAACGAGGCGCCGATCGCGGTCACCGACACCTACGCCGGCGTGATCGGCAACACCACTGCCAAACTCGGCACGGTGGCCACGACCGGGCCCACCGTCACGCTGATCGGTGCCCTGCCGTGGGCCAATGACAGCGACCCAGACGCCGGCGACACCGTCTCCGTGGTCGCGGCACCCGCCGTCACAACGGCGCTGGGCGGCACCGTCGACCTGCGGGCAGACGGATCGTTCGGCTACCGGCCCAAGACCGGTGTTCGCGCCACGACCGACACCTTCAGCTACACCGTCACCGACGGCGACCTCAGCACGACCGGCACCATCCGGCTGGTGATCGCCAGCGACGCGGTCTGGTACGTCGACCCCGGGGCCGAGAGCGGAGCCGGCACGTCGTGGAGCCCGACAGCGAGCATCGGTCTGCTCTCTGGTGACCAGCCCGGTGACCGGCTCTTCCTGCACGCTGGCACGCACCAGGCCCCGGTCCTCGGCGGCGTGCTGCTCAAGTCCGGTCAGCAACTTCTCGGCGCAGCCGAGGGGCTGACCGTGGGTGGCCAGACTCTCGTGCCAGCCGGGGGCACCAGCACGCTCACGGGACCTTCCTTCGCGCCGACCGTCGTGCTCGGCGAGTCCAGTCGGGTGGCAGGCCTCCAACTGGTCGCCACCAGCGGGCCTGCTGTGCGGGCGGCGGCGGTCAATTCAGCCGTGGTGGCAGCCAACGTCACCGTGCAAGGTGGCACCGGCGCGACCGTGACCATCGAGCAGGGCAACGGCAACCTCGACGTGCTCGGCGCGATCACCCCCGGCACGGGTGCGCCGGCGATTCAGGTCACCGCACGCGCCGGAGGCACCGTCAGGTTCGGCGACGTGGTGTCCGCGCCTGCCACGCCGGGCGGCGGCATCGCGGTCGCCGGTGCGTCGGGTTCGGTGCTCTTCACCGGGCGCGTCGACCTCACCACGGGGGCACAGAAGGCCGTGTCCGTCAGCAACAGCAGCGTGCAGTTCAGCTCGCCGGCCAATCGGTTGCAGACAACGACCGGCGTGCCGTTGACGCTCACCCGTGCAACCGTGGGTGGCCAGAGCGCCACCTTCATCGACATCTCCTCGAACGGTGCCGAACACGGCATTGTCCTCACCGATGTCGGCGGCGCGGCGGTCCGGGTCACCGACGGCACCATCGCGCGGTCGACTTCGAGCGGGGTGTCGATCACCCGGTCGGTCGCACCGACCCTGACTGGCATGATGGTCACGGGCGGCAGCGCTGATGGCATCATGGCCGCGGATGTCGCTGGGACGCTGACCCTGCACGACCTTGAGGTGAGCGGCAACGCGGGCCACGGCGTACTCCTCGACCACGCCAGTGGGACTGCTGCCGTGCACGTCACCGACAGCATGTTCTCCGGCAACCTCGACGACCACATCCAGGTTGCCGCCAGCGGCGGCACTCTGGCACCCGTGCAGATCGCCGGGAACCAGCTCACCGGCGGCACCGTTGGCGCCCGAGGGCAAGGCATCGTGGTCTCGGCGGCTGCCGCAAGCTTCGGCGGAACGCTCACCTACGACATCGATGACAACGACGTCACCGGTGCGTCGACGAGCGCGGTGATCGTCTCCGCCGCCTCCGGCCTGGCGTCGTACACATTCAGGGGCCGGATCCGCAACAACCGGATCGGCACGGTCGCCAGCCCGTGCTCGGCCGACCACAACGGCATCGAGGTCGCCAACGACAGCGGGACCATGACGGCGGTCACCGCGATCACCAACAATGTCGTGCACGGTTGCCGGCGCGGCATCTCGCTGACCGTCGGCGACGGGGCCGCGGCTCTGCACGCAACCGTCACCGGCAACTCTGTCGCCACGCGCCCGGCGACCGCGTCGTCGGCCTTCGAGGCCAACGTAGGTCTGGTGGCCAGTGACACCGGGATCTCCTGCCTCGCACTGTCGGGCAACACGTTTGCCGTCGCGCCCAACCTCGCCCCAGGGATCCGGGTCCATAAGCGCTACGCCACGCTCGCACTGCCCGGGTACCCCGGGCCGGGTAGTGACCCCACCGCTGTGGCGCTCTTCCTCGGCTCGGCGAACCCGGCTGGGGGCTCGGTGGAGGTACCCCTCATCACGTCGGGTGCATTCACCAACGGGACCTGTCAGCAACCGCCCAACTGAACTGCCGCCACCAACCAGAGAGAGGAACAGCACCCATGGCCGAACCATTCTTGGCCGAGATCCGCCTGATGTCCTTCAACTTCGCACCCAAGGGCTGGGCCCTCTGCGACGGCCAGTTCTTGCCGATCAACCAGAACCAGGCCCTCTTCTCGTTGCTGGGCACCACCTACGGCGGCAACGGGCAGACCACCTTCGCGCTGCCGGACCTGCGGGGCCGGGTGCCGATGGGTTGGGACGGCGGCCATCGGCACCACCTGGGGGACTTCGGCGGCGCAGCGGCCCACACGCTCAGCGTCGGGGAGCTACCGACCCACACCCACGCGCTGAACGCCAGTGCGGGGGACGCCACGGCGGCCAGCCCGGCCAACGCCCGCCTGGCAGCGGTCGACAACGGGTTCCGGGAGGGTGGCGAGCTGACCACGCTGCACCCGGGGTCGGTGACCGCGGTCGGCGGCAGCCAAGCGCACCCGAACATGCAGCCCTACCTCGCCCTCAACTACTGCATTGCCCTCCAGGGCATCTTTCCCTCCCCGAACTGAGGAGCACCATGGCACAGCCCTACGTCGGGGAGATCCGCGTCTTCGCCGGCAACTTCGCACCGGCGGGTTGGCACTTCTGCGACGGAACCGTGTTGCCGATCTCGGAGCACGACGTCCTGTTCCAGCTCATCGGCACCACCTACGGCGGCGACGGGGAGGAGACCTTCCAGCTGCCGAATCTCCAGGGACGGGTCGCCCTGCACATGGGCACCGGACCTGACGGCACCACCTATCAGATCGGCGAGATGGCCGGCGTCGAGGAGGTCACCCTCACGGCGCAGCAGATCCCGAACCACAGCCACGCCCTGCTCGTGAGTGCCGCCCCGGGCGTCACTGCGGAGCCGGCCGGCAAGATGCTGGCCACCCCGCCGTCGGCGCGGCGCTACACCACAGCAGCCCCCGACACCGCGATGGCTGCCGACGCCGTCGGCGTCGCCGGCGGCTCGCAGCCCCACTCCAACCTGCAGCCGTACCTGAGCCTGAACCACATCATCTCGCTCTTCGGCATCTTCCCCTCCCCGACCTGAGGTGCACCATGGCTGATCCGTTCGTCGCCGAGATCCGGCTCTTTCCGTTCAACTTCGCGCCCAAGGGCTGGGCGTTCTGCCGCGGGCAGCTGATGCCGATCTCCCAGAACACCGCACTCTTCTCCATGCTGGGCACCACCTACGGCGGCGACGGGAAGAGCAACTTCGCCCTCCCTGACCTGCAGGGCAAGGTCGTGCTGTCACCCGGCCAAGGGCCGGGGCTCTCCGACTACGTCCCGGGCCAGACGGGCGGCGCCACCGCGGTCAGCCTCCTGCAGTCGGAGATCCCCCAGCACAGCCACCGGTTGCAGGCCAGCGAGGAGGTCGGGGACCTGCGGGTGCCGGGAGCCGACCGCGCGATCGGTGCCGCCGCGACCGGCAATGCCTACGCCACCGGGCCCGCGGTCGCGACCTCGCCTCTGTCGTTGTCTTCGGCCGGCGGTGGAGCCCCGCACAACAACCTGATGCCCTACCTGACGATGAGTTACTGCATCGCCTTGCAGGGCGTCTTCCCGCCGAGGTGGTGACGGTGGTGCAGACGACCGGTGTGGCTCTGGTGCGACTGCACGCACCCGTTGACCTGTCGGTCGCCGAGGTGCTGGTGCGGGCCCACCGCACCCGGGAGCTCCGCGGCAGCGGGCTCGCCGCCGACGTCGCCAGCACGCTGGTCGACCAGCAGATGCTCGGCTGGTCGGCGATGGTGGCCGCACAACCCCGGCTCGACGGCTGGCTGGCCCGGGCCGACGACGTCGCCGTCGGCTGCGTGCTGCTGGCCGGAACCGACACCGAGACCCGGGTGCTGTGGATCGGTGTCGACCCGCGGCACCGCGGCACCGGGATCGGCCGGATGTTGATCGAGGCGGCGTTGGCCGGCGCCGATGCCACGGGCACTCCCGTCGCGCTTCGGGTCGATCCCCACAACGCAGCGGCGATCGCCCTCTACCACTCGGCCGGGTTCGCTCCGACCGGCACCGACCACGATCTGCACCTGGCGCGCCCCGTCCGAGGAGTTTCACGATGATCGACCAGACCACCACCGCGCTCCCCGTCTCCCGGCGCGGCGTACTGCTCGGCACCGGTGCCGTGGCCGTCCTGGGCGCCGTCGGCACAGGGACGGTACCGGCCATGGCGAAGGGACGTCGTACGCCGCAGGTCGGACTGCTCACGGCCTCCTTCCCGGGTCGGCCGACCGTCACCCGTCGCGGGGACCGCCTCGCGGCAGGCCTGGCGATCGGCCTCGGCACAGAGGTCGGCACGCTGCGCCGCGCAACGGTGCCGTTCGGGCTCCACGGCGTCACCGACGCGGCAGTATCCCTGCTCGATGCGGGAGTCGAGGTGATCGTCGCGGCCATAAGTGAGCCGCTGGCACAGCCGTTGGCGGGCCTGTGTGCGGAGCGTGGTGCGGCGCTGGTGGTGGCCAACGCGGGCGCCCACGTCCCGGACGAGGTCGGGGTGCGAGGCAGGCCCCGTGCCCTGCACACCTCGACCCAGCACTGGCAGGCAGCACTCTCGGCCGGCGGATGGGCACGACGGCAGTTCGGCAAGAGGCTGCACGTCGTGGTTGCGGCCCCGGACGCCGGCTTCGACACCGTCTTCGCGCTCCAGCGGGGATTTGCCGCGGCCGGTGGCAAAGTGGTCGCGATCACCATGACTCATGACGATGCCGGCACTCGCGGTCTTGTTGCTGAGGTCCGGGCGAGCCTCCCTGACGTGGTCGGTGTCTGCGCTTCGGGCAGCCGCGCCGCGGAAATCGTGCAGGCGCTGCGGGCGGCCGGCGTGCGGGCGCCGGTCGTCTTGGACCCGCTCGCGGAGGAGTCCGGGACTCTGGCCGGGTTGGGGCCGCTCACGCAGCAGCTCTACTTGGCGCGCGCCGCCTGCGACGCGACCCGGTTGCGCGCCCTCAAACGTGAGTTGAAGGCTCGGGGCCACCGAGCGCCCGACGCCTTCGACGTGCTCGGCAACGACACCGGGCTGCTGATTGCCACCGGAGCGGCCCGGTTGGGCGGACGGGACTGGAGCGCGCTGCCGGAGGTGCTTGCCGGCGTACGCGTCAAGGGAGCGCGGGGTGTGCAGAGGGTGCACCCGCGGACCGGCGTGGTCTCCACACCCCTTGCGGTGCACAGGATTCGGCGCAAGGGCGGCCGGCCGGTGAGCGTACCGATCGCCTCTCGGCCGCGGGTGGCCGGCGACCTCGCCACTGTCGCGGTGCTCCGGGGACGCACCGCGAGTGGTTACGTCAACGAATACCTGCTGACCTGAGCGCGAAGCGTCGCCGCGAGCGCGTCGCCGGTCAGGCGAAGACAGCCTGGTAGGTGGCCCGGTCGCCGTCCGCGCCGATCGGCACGACGAAGAGCTGGCCCTCGTCCTCGCCGGCCCTCACCGGATAGGTCCCCTGCTCGAGCAGCGGATCGTTCGGAGCGGTGAACGTCAGCGACCCACCGGGATGTCCGCCGGCGTGGGGTTCGGCCTCCTCGACGCGCAGGGTGACCGGGCCGAGACTGGTCACCAGCTCGATCTCGGAACCGACTCGTGCGGCGAGGGAGGGATAGTCGATGGGCACGGGGGCACGATATCGCCGTGCGATGGGCCCGGCGCCGCGGCCGGTGTCTGGAAGAGTGGTGCCATCGACAACCGTGCGCCTCGCGGGCAGCGTCCGCGGCGCACACCGACCCGTGGGGGAGCAGATGACACGCACCGCAGCCGAGCTCGATGCCGCCGATTCGCTGGGGCATCTGCGGTCGGAGTTCGTCGGTGCGGAGACGGAGCTCGTCTATCTCGACGGCAACTCGCTCGGCCGCCCCCTGCGCGACAGTGCGACACGACTGGGCGCGTTCGTGGACCAGGAGTGGGGCGGACGGCTGATCCGCGGTTGGGACGAGCAGTGGATGGAGCTTCCGTTGAGGCTGGGCGACCGGATCGGCGAGGTGCTGCTCGGAGCAGCCCCGGGCCAGACCGTGGTCGCCGACTCCACCTCGGTGCTGCTCTACAAGCTGCTGCGGGCTGCGGTCGACCACCAGGTTGCCGCCGACTCGTCGCGCACCGAGATCGTCGTCGACCACGACAACTTCCCGACCGACCGCTATCTCGTCGAAGGCATCGCCGCCGAGCGGAGTCTCGACATCCGCTGGGTGCAGCCCGATCCCCACGTCACCGACGACCTGCTGGCCGGTGTTGTCGGCGCCCGGACGGCCGTCGTACTCCTGAGCCAGGTCAGCTACCAGTCAGGGCACCTCGCCGACGTCGCGGCGATCACCGCGCGCGCCCACGCCGCGGGGGCGTTGGTGGTGTGGGACCTGTGCCACTCCGTCGGCGCGCTGCCGATCTCACTCGACGACTGGGGCGTGGACCTGGCTGTCGGGTGCACCTACAAGTACCTCAACGGCGGCCCCGGAGCACCCGCCTTCTGCTACGTTGCCGAGCGGCATCAGGCGACGCTCAGCCAGCCGCTGCAGGGCTGGATGGGCCATGCGGAACCGTTCGTGATGGGTCCGGGCTATCGACCCGCGGCGGGGATGCGTCGCTTCCTCACCGGCACCCCGCCCGTGCTGGCCATGCAGCCGCTCGCCGACATGGTCGAGCTGATCGCCTCGGTCGGCATCGAAGCCGTGCGCAGCAAGGGGATCGCCCTGACGTCGTACGCCGTCGAGCTGGCCGACGAGTTCCTCGCGCCGTACGGCGTCACCGTCGGTACGCCCCGCGACCCGGCGCACCGCGGCAACCACGTCATGCTCACCCACCCGCGCATGCGGGAGGTGGTGGCCCTGCTCTGGGACCGCGACGTGCTCCCCGACTTCCGCGAACCCGACGGCCTACGGCTCGGCCTCTCACCGCTCTCCACCAGCTTCACCGAGGTCGAGACCGGCATCCGCGCCATCGCCAACCTCCTCGCCTGACCCGCGAACTGACAGAAAGTTCGCGCGAACTGTTCGCGTGAATGTCTTGCCAGCTCGCGGGTTGGAGGCACAGTGGTGGCATGGATCAGCGGATCAGCTTCATCACACTTGCCGTCGACGACCTCGACGCCTCCCGCGCCTTCTATGTCGACGGCCTCGGATGGCGGGCCGAGCTCGACGTGCCCGGGGAGGTCCTGATGATCCGCACGGGTCAACACCTGGTGCTCTCGCTGTGGGACGCGGTCGCCTTCGCTGAAGAGGTCGGCCCGATCGTGCGGGGCGAGGGCGTCATCCCGATCACCTTGGCCCACAACGTGGCCACCCGCGGCGAGGTGGACGACGTGCTCGCACTGGCGGCATCCGCTGGAGCGACCGTCGCTCCCGCGCAGGCCCGCGCGTGGGGTGGCTACACCGGCTACTTCGCCGACCCCGACGGGTTCCGTTGGGAGATCGCATGGAATCCGGGACCGATCGGTGCTCTGGTGCTGCCCGGGGCTCAGCCGTGATCCAGATCCCGCGACCGTTGGCCGCAGGCGACCGGATCGGCGTCACCAGTCCGTCGAGTGGTGTCGCGCCGGCCCACCGGGAACGCCTGCAGGTTGCGGTGCGCTCCTTGGAGCAGCGGGGGTTCTCGGTCGAGGTGGGGGAGTGCATGGGTGCCGAGACGCACGTGTCGGCACCCAAACGTCAGCGCGCGGACGAACTGATGCGGATGCTGCTCGACCCCGACATTGCCGCGGTGGTGCCGCCGTGGGGCGGCGAGACCGGGATCGACCTCCTGCCCCTGCTCGACTTCGACGCGCTCGCGGCCGCCGAGCCGTGCTGGCTGGTCGGCTACTCCGACCTGACCACGGTGATGGTGCCGCTGATGTTGCGGTCGGGGTGGGCGACGCTCCACGGCTCCAACCTGATGGACACGCCCTACCGCGCACCCGAGGGCCTGTGGCACTGGTGCGACGTCGCCGCTGCGACGGGGCCGGTGCACCAGGCGGCGCCCGGGCGATGGCGCAAGGGTTTCGTCGACTACGAGCGTTGGCCGGGCGTCGATCGTTTCCAACTCGATGAGCCGGGCGGTTGGCGGGTGCTGGGCGGGGGAGACGCCGACGTCTCCGGAGTGCTGGTCGGCGGGTGCATCGAGGTGCTCTCGCCGCTGGCCGGAACGCCGTACGCGGACGTCGCGTCCTTCGGTCGCGCTCACGTCGAGGAGGGGATCGTGGTGATGCTCGAGGCGTGCGAGTGGTCGCCGTACGACGTCGCCCGCGCCCTGCACGGCTTCGCGCTGGCCGGTTGGTTCGAGCACGCGTCAGCGATCGTGATCGGTCGCCCGGCCGCGCCGGATGCCGCGGGGTGGACGCAGGCTGCCGCCGTCGAGGACGCGTTGGCGAACGTAGGCGTTCCGGTGCTGCTCGACGTCGACTGCGGCCACCACGCGCCCTACACCCCGTTGGTCACCGGGGTCCCCTCGCGGTTCACCGTCCACGCCGGAGTCGGCGCGGTCACCCAGCTGCTCTGAGGTCGGTAGGGTTCCCCGAATGACCCGCACGAACGAGTTCGACCAACCCGTCGGCGACGCGATCCCCGACTGGGCCCCGTGCCCGTTTCCCGACGTCACTGCGATGCGGGGCAGCAGCACGCTCGTCGAGCCGTTGTTGCCGCACCACGCCATCGAGTTGTACGCCGAACTCTGCGGCCCGGGCCGGGAACCTCT
This sequence comes from Nocardioides daejeonensis, assembly GCA_040393845.1. Lineage (GTDB taxonomy): Bacteria > Actinomycetota > Actinomycetes > Propionibacteriales > Nocardioidaceae > Nocardioides > Nocardioides daejeonensis_A. The sequence continues at coordinate 10,050 of JBEBTI010000024.1, read as the reverse complement.
GTGGACCTGGCTTCCGCGGGAGATGCCGGCCGACGAGATGGATTTCGCCGACCTGATCGACGAGCTGAGCGCCAGCACCGACGAGATCACCATGCTGATCCGCAACGCCGACGGGCAGGCCGGCGGGATGTTCAGCCTGTTGCGGATCGACCAGCACAACGGTGTTGCCGAGATCGGGTGGGTCGTGCTGGGGAGCACTCTGCGCCGTACGACGGCCGCCACCGAGGCGATCTACCTGCTGGCTCGCCACACGTTCGGTCTGGGCTACCGCCGTCTTGAGTGGAAGTGCGACTCCCACAACCAGGCCTCCCGTCAGGCTGCGATGCGGCTCGGGTTCAGCTTCGAAGGCCGCTTCCACAAGCACCGCGTGGTCAAGGGACGCAACCGCGACACCGACTGGTTCGCGATCACCGACGATCAGTGGTCGCGCTGCGCCGAGGCCATCGAGGCTTGGCTCGCTCCGGACAACCGCTCGAACGGCACTCAGGTGCGCTCGTTGGCCGCGATCCGCAACAGCCTCTGATCGCCCACGAGGGCTACCAGCCGCCAGATCGGCGATCCTGAGATCCAGATCACAGCAGGTGGTACCGTTCACCCGAAAAGTAGAGTCGAGTCCAAATATGGACGGACCTCCAACGAAATCGGGAGAACCCATGCCCAACTCCTCCGGCAGACGCGTCGTCGTCACTGGGGCCGCATCTGGCATCGGCGCCGCCGCGGCCAGCAAACTCTGCGCGAGCGGTGCCGAGGTCATCGCTGTCGACCGCGTCGCCAGTGACGACCAGTCGTTGGCCCAGATGGTCATCGGCGACCTCTCCACGCATGCTGGCGTGCTGGCCGTCGCCGACCAGATCGACGGCCCGATCGACGCGCTGATCAACAATGCTGGCGTCGCTGGCACGCAGCCGTGGCGGACTGTGCTGTCGATCAACGCCCTCGCGCCGCGGGACCTGACCCGCGCGCTGACGCCGAAGTTCGCGCCGTCGCCGGCGGTCGTCACCACTGCGTCGCAGGCGGGCTTCATGTGGCAGCGGGACTTCGCCAAGCTCAACTCCTTCCTGGCCATCGACGACTGGGAGGCTGCACTCGACTCGCTCGCAGGCACCCCTGACCTGGACACGACCTGCTACAACCTCAGCAAGGCAGCCGCGATCATCCTCAGTGGCAACCTTGCGGTCGACGGCAAGCACATCGGTCTGCGTTCCAACACCGTGTCGCCGGGCACGGTCGGTACGCCGCTCCTCGCCGACTTCACTGCCACGATGGGTCAGGACGCGATCGATGGCGCGGCGACCTGGGCCGGCCGGCACGCGAAGCCGGAGGAGATCGCCGATGCGCTGATCTTCCTGTCCTCGCCGGAGTCGAGTTGGATCAGCGGCGCGGACATCCCCGTGGACGGTGGCTTCTCCTCGCTGATCTTCCGGTCCTACATCGCTCCGGCGATGGCGGTGGCTGGAGCCGACCAGTGAGCGCCCCGACAATGACCGAGCTCATCTCCGTCAACCCGGCCACCCTCGAGGAAGTCGGACGGACGCCAGTCACCTCGCACGACGAGTTCGACCGCCGGATCGAGCAGGCACACGCGGCCTTCGCGACCTGGCGCACCGACCGTGCCCACCGCCAAGGCCTGCTTGCCGCGTGCTCGGTCGAGTTGATGCGCAAGACCCCCGCGATCGTGCCCCTGCTCACCAAGGAGCAGGGCAAGTCCGTCGCGGACGCCGGCAACGAGGTCTGGATCTCGGCGCGCGCCCTGGCGCACCACGCGCGGGTGGAGTGGGACGACGAGACACCGGGTGCGGAGGCAGCCGGCCGCCGGGTCGTCGTCGAGCACCGGCCGCTCGGGGTCGTGGCTGCGATCGTGCCGTGGAACTTCCCGATCTTCCTGATGATGGCGAAGGTCGCCCCTGCGCTCGCCGCCGGCAACACCGTCGTGGTGAAGCCCGCGGAGTCGGTGTCGCTGGTCGTCAGCAAGGTCGTCGAGATCCTCAACACGGTGCTTCCCGAAGGAGTCCTGCAGGTCGTGTGCGGTGGCCCCGACGTCGGGCAGCGCCTGGTCGGGCATCGTCGGGTCCGCAAGGTCTCCTTCACGGGGTCGACGGGCGTGGGTGCGGCGATCATGCGGCAGGCCGCCGACACGATCACCCCGGTCACGCTGGAGCTCGGTGGCAATGATCCGGCGATCATCCTGCCGGACGCCGACATCACCACCACCGCCACGAAGTTGGCGCGCAACGCCTTCATGAACAGCGGGCAGATGTGCATCGCTCCCAAACGTGCCTACGTGCCGACGGCCCTGATGGACAGTTTCTGCGAGGCCTTCGCAGCGGAGATGGAGAACCTGCCCGTCGGCGACGGAATGGCGCCGGGGACGAAGATCGGACCCCTGCACAACAAGGCGCAGCTCGACTTCGTGACCGGCCTGCTCGAGAAGGCGGTCGCGGACGGTGGAACGGTTGTGAAGGGCGGTGACCGCGGGACGGACCTGCCTGGTCACTTCCTGGAACCCACCCTGGTGCGCGACGTCGACGACTCCGCCGACCTCGTGGCGCTCGAGCAGTTCGGGCCGGTGTTCCCCGTCGTCGCCTACGACGACCTGGAGGTCGTGCTGGCGACGCTCGACGAACAGGAGTTCGGTCTGGGCGCCTCGGTCTGGGGATCGATCCCGCAGGCCGAGCAGGTCGCGCGACGCATCGACGCGGGATCTGTGTGGATCAACCAGCACAACGCGCTCGAGGTCGAGGTGCCCTTCGGCGGCCTCAAGTCCTCCGGCTTCGGCCGTGAGGGCGGCGACGAGGGTGTCCGTGACTTCCTCGCGACGCGAGTGATCAGCACCAAGCGCTGACCCGCGCAGTGCACAGAACAGCCCCGGCGGGACTCCCGCCGGGGCTGTCATGCGCTGCGTGCCGCTTCCGATCAGGGCGCCACGTCGCTCCACGTGGCGAAACCGCTCGGGTCGTGGCGCCCGGAGCACTTGTGCTCGAACATCCCCCAGCCCTCCTGCCCGTCGCAGGTGGCCCGGGCGGCGTGGTCGATCGTGCCCCACCGCACCTTGGCGGCGATCTCCGGATCGGTCAGGTCGTACGTCGAGGAGAGGGACCAGTCGCGACCCTTCCACTGTCCGTGGGACCAGTCCGTGTCGCGGCCGTAGCCGGCGCCGACGTTCAGTGCCACACAGGTCAGCGGCTCCACGTCGACGACCACTGGGCTGCCGTCCCGGGTGGTCAGATGGATCCGGGCGGACTCGGGGTCCCGCGTCCCGGAGACATACTGGACCTCGACGCGCGGCCACCCGAGCTGCTCCACCCGGCCGTCCTTCCACACCCGGGTGGCGTGGTTGAGGGTGCGGGTCCCGTCGGGCGATTCCTGGATGATGATCATCAACATGTAGTCGTCAAAGCGCATCGGCAGATATGTCCACCAGTGCCCACCCGTCGGCTCGTCGGCCATCCGACCGGCTGGGTCCGTGTCCCCCACCGGTCGGATGCCCCAGGAACGGTCCCGCGTGCCGACCCACAGGCTGGGGTCCACCTGCCGCTCGGTGCCGAAGGCTGCCAGCGTGCCACTCCAGGTGCCGACCTGGGCGAACCTGGTTGCCTCGAGGATCGCGCGCGGACCAGACATCAGCGTGTGCTGTTCCTCGAGCACGGCCGCGAAGGAGCCCTCCCAGGTGATGTCGAAGGAGAGATCCGGGTGCTCGCACACCAGGCGGATCCGTTCCAGTGGGTCGAGGACCTCGAGGGTGTAGGCACCGATCCTCGTCTCGGTGCTGCGTTGGTCGAGTGCGTCGGAGAACCGTACGGCGACCTGGTGGTCGCCTTCGCGCAGCGTCGCGAAGGCGTCCTGGACGCCGAGGTTGGGGTAGACGCCGAAGCCGCTGACGAAGAAGCGTTCGCCCGACCGGTCATGCCCGTTGAAGTAGGCACGGTCATAGAAGTTGCGGTCGGTGGTCGAGGTCCGCGCCAACGACAACGGCGACTGGTGGACGGGGTATTCGTCGAGTTGGTGGGGTTTCATCAGTTCTCCCAGGAGTAGGTGTCCTCGAGCAGGGCGTTGATCATCGAGTGGTGGGTCACGTAGTGGTCGAGGTGGTCGGGCGCCTCGACCTCGCCGAAGTGGATCCGGCGCCGCTTGATCTGGCTCATCACGATCCCGTGCCGCAGCGCGCCGTAGAGCAGGAACCAGTCGATGTCGCGCACCTCGACGCCGGCGGCCCGTTCGTAGGCGGCCACGACGTCGTCACGACGGAACATGTGCGGCAGGCCGGGCATCTCGTAGGCCTCCGCGATCTCCTGGAACTGGCGATGGAAGAAGATGAACCACCCCAGGTCCACCTCGCGCGGAGCGATCGCGACCGACTCCCAGTCGAGGACTGCGACTGGGTCAGTGCCGGCGAACATGATGTTGCCGATGCGCGAATCGCCCCAACAGAGCACATCGGGGGACGGCTCCTCCGGCCAGCGCTCCTCGAGCCACTCGAAGGCACGCTCGAGACACGGAATGCGCAGTCCGTCCTCGCGTCGCGTCCACTCGTAGTAGGCGCGCTCCTTCTCGAAGTGGGCACGCAGGCTCCCCCCGGCTGTGGAGCGGTCGAGAGCAGGCAGCTTCGTGGCGGGATCCGCGATTGCATGGATCGCCGCCAAGGTCCGGACGCTGTTGTCCTGCACGGCCGCTTGTCGGTCGGCCTCCATCTCGGCGAGCCAACCACCGAAGACGTAGGGCGGATTGTCGACCGGTACGGCGCCGCTCACCCGGTCCATGACAAGGAAGGGCGTGCCCAACGGCTCGGCAGAGGTCTCCACCCAGTGGACGTGAGGGACCGGCACGTCCGAGTGCTCGCCCACCGCGCGCATGGCATCGAACTGGGCCTGCAGATCGTAGCCGGGGAACACCGGCAGTGCAGTGCCCTCAGGTGCGAGGCGAGCCACCATGGAGCGTTGCTGGCGCGCGCCGGCCTCGCCCCACCTGAGGTCGAAGAGCACCGAGACGCTGGACATCCCGGAGTGTTGGGGCCGGTGCAGGTTCGTCACCTCGGGCGTGGCATCTCCGAGGCGCTTGCGCAGCCAGGCGGCAAGCAGTCGACCGGTCTCGTCGACGTCGACCTCCGTGGTCCTGATCCTTGACGGGGCGCCGTCGCGCAGACTTCTCTCGTTGGCCATCCGTTCCCTTTTCCGATCGCGGGTGATCACCATTACGATGAACTGTCATCTAAAAATAGACTTGCGTCCACAAAAATGGAATGGGTGCGACGAATCCCGTTGGTTAACATCAGCCGTGCCGGCGCGGAGTGCTCCGGATCGTGCGGCGGAGGCAGAGGTTTTTCGTGAAGGACCGATTGGCGCTGGGGCGACGTGAGCTCAACAAGCTGCAGACCCGCGAAGCGTTGCTGGGCGCTGCCAAGGACGTCTTCGTCGAGCACGGTAGCCTCACCACCGTCGAGGAGATCGCCGATCGCGCCATGGTCAGCCGCGCGACGTTCTTCAACTACTTCCCGAGCAAGGACGCCTTGCTCGGCGCGCTGTACGACGAGTTGCTCGCGCAGCTCGAAGGCGTGGTCGACGACCTGCTCGCCCGGGACCTCGAGACCGGCGCACGGGTCGCTGAGATCTTTGCCGACTTCGCACGCAACGCGGAAGGGGCGGGAGGATTCCTGCTGCCCTTCACTGCCGAACTCGACCGCGCCGCGAGTGCCAGCCAGGTCGGAGAACGCGGCCAACAGTTGCGCCGGTTGCTCCTCCGTGTCCTCGAGACCGGCGCCGCTGCCGGTGACATCCGCACCGACTATCCTCTCGACTTCCTGGCGCAGATGACTGCGGGGATCTATGTCGCGGCCATGCAGCACGGCTGGAGCGCGAACGATCCGGTTGAGTTCCGCGAGGGTTTCGACCTGGCCGGTCGGTTTGCTGCCGAGATGGTCCGGCCGCGCTGAGAGATTTCACGGACAGGGCAGCCGGCCGGCGCCGCCCCTGTCCGCGGAATCTCTGCGTCTGTGGCTCCTCGCTCTTGCCCGGCGGATGCCCCGGTGACACGGTGGGGGTATGAGCCCGATCGACTCATCCGACCGCGAGATCCGTTCCGGCGCCGAGGTGCTCGCCGCCGACCTTGCCGACTGGCGCCAACTGGTGGGTTCCCTCAACGCACGGTTCACCACCCGAGACTTCGCCTCGGCGCTCGAGCTGGTCACGGCGATCGGCGAAGCAGCAGAGGCGGCCGACCACCATCCCGACATCGATCTGCGGTGGGGATCGGTCGGCGTGCGGCTGAGCAGCCATGACGTCAACGGGATCACCGACCGCGACCTGCGGCTGGCCGGCACCATCAGTGCACTTGCCGCGGCCCGGGGCGCCACCCCACACCCCGACCAGGTCAGCGCTCTCGAGTTGGCGCTCGACACGCCTGACCGCGCCGCGGTGCAGCCGTTCTGGACGGCCGTGCTCGGCGTCGGGTCGGAGGGCGCCGCTGCCGACGAGATCGTCGACGGCCGAGGCACTCTGCCCACCGTGTGGTTCCAGGACACCGATGCCCATGAGGTGCCGCGGCAACGCTTCCACGTCGACGTGCACGTGCCCCACGACGTGGCCCAGCATCGGGTGACCGCGGCCCTGGCCGCCGGAGGGACGTTGGTCAGCGACTCCGCGGCGCCGTCGTTCTGGGTGCTCGCCGACGCTCAGGGCAACCATGCCTGCGTCTGCACGTGGCAGAGCCGGGACTGATGCCCAACCCTTGATACGCTCGTACCACATCTTGGGACGAGTGACAGACTGAGTTGACGACCGGTCCCGTGCGGGAGAGTCTGGGTGCATGCGTTCCCAGATTCTCGTACGCACGCGACGCGTGAGGTGACGGCTCCGGCCCGAACACACGCGTCGACCCCTCGTCAGCCGATACTGGCCGAGGGGTTTTTTGTTGGCCGGAGCACGAACCGGCAGGTCGAGCACAGGCGAGGAAGAGAAACAGATGAGTGAGCAGGACGCGACGGGACAGATCACCGGTGCTCAGAGCCTGATCCGTTCCTTGGAGCACGCCGGCGTCAAGGACATCTTCGGGATCCCCGGTGGCGCGATCCTTCCGGCGTACGACCCCCTCTACGACAGCAAGATCCGGCACATCCTGGTGCGCCACGAGCAGGCCGCCGGCCATGCCGCGCAGGGGTACGCCGCTGCCAGCGGTCGGGTCGGCGTCTGCATGGCGACCTCGGGCCCCGGCGCGACCAACCTGGTCACGCCGTTGGCCGATGCGCACATGGACTCCGTGCCCCTGGTGGCGATCACCGGTCAGGTCGGCGCTTCGATGATCGGCACCGACGCCTTCCAGGAGGCGGACATCCGCGGCATCACGATGCCGATCACCAAGCACAACTTCCTCGTCACCGACCCCGCTGACATCCCGCGCACCGTGGCCGAGGCGTTCCACATCGCCAGCACCGGCCGTCCGGGCCCGGTCCTGGTCGACGTCGCGAAGTCGGCCCTCCAGACGATGACCGACTACCGCTGGCCGACCGAGCTCAACCTGCCCGGCTACCGTCCGGTGACCCGCCCGCACGGCAAGCAGATCCGCGAAGCGGCCAAGCTGATCCTCGAGTCGCGGCGGCCGGTGCTCTATGTCGGTGGCGGCGTGATCCGCGCACGCGCGCACAAGGAACTCGCCGAACTGGCCGCCTTCACCGGGATGCCCGTCGTCACCACCCTGATGGCCCGCGGTGCCTTCCCCGACAGCCACCCGCAGCACCTCGGCATGCCCGGCATGCACGGCTCGGTCGCGGCCGTCGCCGGTCTGCAGAAGAGCGACCTGATGATCAGCCTCGGGGCGCGCTTCGACGACCGCGTCACCGGCAACCTCGACTCGTTCGCGCCGGGCGCGAAGGTGATCCACGCCGACATCGACCCGGCCGAGATCGGCAAGAACCGTCATGTCGACGTCCCGATCGTCGGCGACTGTCGCGAAGTGCTCGTCGAGCTGCTCGCCGCGCTCAAGAGCGAGTCCGAAGCCGGCAACCAGGGCGACTTCGAAGCCTGGGTGGAGTTCCTCACGGGCGTGAAGCGCAAGTACCCCGTCGGCTACGAAGCCGCCGAGGAGGGCCTCGCCCCGCAGTACGTCCTCGAGCGCCTCGGCGCGATCGCCGGCCCGGAGGCGATCTACGCCTCGGGCGTGGGTCAGCACCAGATGTGGGCGGCGCAGTTCATCAACTACGAGAACCCCAACACCTGGCTCAACTCCGGTGGTCTCGGCACGATGGGCTACTCCGTCCCGGCCGCGATGGGTGCCAAGGTGGCAATGCCCGACCACACGGTCTGGTCCATCGACGGCGACGGCTGCTTCCAGATGACCAACCAGGAGCTGGTCACCTGCGCCCTCAACGACATCCCGATCAAGGTCGCGATCATCAACAACGAGTCGCTCGGCATGGTGCGGCAGTGGCAGACGCTGTTCTACAACAGCCGCTACTCCAACACCGACCTGCACAGCAAGCGCATCCCTGACTTCGTGAAGCTCGCCGACGCGATGGGTTGTGTCGGTCTGGCCTGCGAGTCGCCCGACCAGGTCGACGCCACGATCGAGAAGGCGATGGAGATCAACGACAGCCCTGTCGTGGTCGACTTCCGGGTCAACCGTGACGCGATGGTCTGGCCGATGGTGGCGGCCGGCACCAGCAACGACGACATCAAGTACGCCCGGGACCTCGCGCCCGACTTCGACGACGTGGAGCTGTGACGATGACGACCCACACCCTCTCGGTCCTGGTGGAGAACAAGCCGGGCGTGCTGGCCCGGATCGCTGGACTGTTCAGCCGCCGCGGCTTCAACATCGACAGCCTCGCGGTCGGCCCGACCGAGCATCCCGAGATCTCGCGGATGACCATCGTGGTCAACGTCGACGAGAACTCCCTCGAACAGGTCACCAAGCAGCTCAACAAGTTGGTCGAGGTGATCAAGATCGTCGAGCTCGACACCGGCGGCTCGATCAGCCGCGAACTGCTGCTGGTCAAGGTGCGCGCCGATGTCGACGCACGTGGTCAGGTGCTCGACGCCGTCCAGCTCTTCAAGGCCAAGGTCGTCGACGTCGCGCCCGACGCCCTGACCATCCAGGTCACCGGCAACGCCGACAAACTCAACGACTTCCTCCAGGTCATGGAGCCGTTCGGCATCCGTGAACTGGTGCAGTCCGGCGTCGTCGCGATCGGCCGTGGCTCCCGCTCCATCACCGAACGCTCGCTGCGTCCGGTCGCCATCCCCGCACCACCCCCGGCCGTCGGCTGACGCGCCCCATCAGCAAGCATTGATCGCACGCCCCACAACCAAAGGAGAGCCTTCGTGGCTGAGATGTACTACGACGACGACGCCGACCTGACCCTGATCCAGGGCAAGAACGTCGCGGTGATCGGCTACGGCAGCCAGGGCCACGCCCACGCGCTCAACCTGCGCGACTCCGGCGTCGACGTCCGGGTCGGCCTGCAGCCCGGCTCGAAGAGCCGCGCGAAGGCGGAGGAGGAGGGCCTGCGGGTCGTCACTCCGGCCGAGGCGACCGAAGAGGCCGACGTGATCGTGATCCTCGCGCCCGACCAGCACCAGCGCAAGCTGTACGCCGAGGAGATCGCCCCGCACCTCGCTGCCGGTGACACCTTGGTGTTCGGCCACGGTTTCAACATCCGCTTCGGTTACATCACCGCACCCGAGGGCGTCGACGTGATCATGGTTGCCCCCAAGGCTCCGGGCCACACCGTGCGTCGTGAGTTCGTCGCCGGCCGCGGCATTCCGGACATCATCGCTGTCGAGCAGGACGCCACCGGCCAGGCCTGGGAGATCGCGAAGTCCTACGCCAAGGCAATCGGTGGCACCCGCGCCGGCGTCATCAAGACCACCTTCACCGAGGAGACCGAGACCGACCTGTTCGGTGAGCAGGCCGTCCTGTGCGGTGGTGTGTCGCAGATGGTCCAGTACGGCTTCGAGACCCTCACCGAGGCGGGCTACCAGCCCGAGATCGCCTACTTCGAGGTGCTCCACGAGCTCAAGCTCATCGTCGACCTGATGTGGGAGGGCGGCATCGCCAAGCAGC
>JBEBTI010000023.1:0-23791 GCA_040393845.1 Nocardioides daejeonensis | reverse complement strand
CAGCGCCGAGTGCACGCGGCAGTGGTCCACTGCGCGGCGCTTGGTCAGCATGGTCGAGAACATGGTGCAGAGACTACCGGGCTCCGCGGCCCAACAGAAATCGCAATCTCAACAGTTGGACATGAGTCCCATCATGCGAGACGCGCTGTCTGGCGCGTGTCGATCTCGCGGTGCGCCTCGCTCGCCAATGCGTTCGCGGAGGCAGACCTCGCCGAGACGACCGACGCCTGGGCGGCACGAGCGGCGACCATGCCACTCGTCGTACGCACACCCGGGACATTGCGCCGCACCTCGCCGACCAGGTCGGGAGCAGCGCGGGAGAAGGCCGGCAGCACGCCGGGAGCGTCCACCGGCAGGGCCGGGGCGGGAACCGTGACGGGCACGGCCGTGTATTTGTTCACCAGCTCAATGACCTCGTCCGGCGTGAACCCCTTCTTCAACCGCAACACGATCAGGATCGTGTAGAGCAGGATCAGCAGGTCGAGCCGGATCGAGTAGTTGCGTTGGGCGCCGCGGCAGTAGGCACCCTCGAGGGCGAGCCGGTCGTCATCGGCGAGGAAGTCACGGCCGACCAACTGCGACGGGCCGGTCAGACCTGCCGGCGTGGCGAACCGGGCCTGGGCATCGGGGAACTCCTCCGCCAGGCAGTCCATCACGTTCTGCGGCAACGGCCGGTTGCCGATGATGCTCATCTCGCCGCGCCACACGTGCGTGAACTGCGGCAGCTCGGTGATCGCGAGCTTCTCCAGCAGGCGGCCGATCTTGGTGTAGAGCGGCGAGTCACCGGGAATGTTGAGGAACCGAGTGCTGCCGTCCACCGGGACGGTGTCGCGGTTCGCGATCTCGGCAGCGTTGCGCACCATCGTGCGGAACTTGACCACCCGCATCGGAGGCTCCGACGAAACCCGGCGCATCGAGCGGTAGAAGATGGGGCGACCCGAGCAGATCAGCACCAGCAGTGCAGCTCCGAGCACCACAGGCACCCAGACCACCGCACCGAAGGTGGTGAGCACCAGATCGAACGCGCGCTTCTTCCTCATCCGGTCAACTCCTGGTTCCGAATCGGGGGGTTTTCGGTTCCTTCGTCTTTCCGTGCTGCCAATCCCCCCGAGCCGGAGATGGCACCCGCAGCGACCTGGGCCCCACGGACGAGCAACCAGAGACGTGCGTCGAGTCCGATGACACGGGACGACGACTTTGGTCGACTGGAACCCCCAACGAGCGACCCCAGCTTCGAGTAACGGGTGTTCACCGAGATTTTTGGAACACGTTCCGATCCGCCCACCAGCCGCCCGGGATAGAAGACCGCGAGACTCGCTCCACGGCGTACGGCAGCTGCCCGCACCCGGTCCTCGACGAGGCACTTCCAGCCGGCGTAGTGGCGCCGGTCCGCCTTCGGCGCGAGAGCGAGGACCGATGAGACGAGTACGACGTGTGCTTGCGTCGCGCGGTCGAGGAGCGCCTCGACGACGGCGAGGTCCCGCTCGACCTCTGCCGTGGTGACCCGGTCCTCGGACTGCACCGGACCGAGTGCGCAGATCAGCAACCGCACCGGCCCTTCGGGGATCGACGCCAGTGCGTCGGCACGCAGCACGGTGGCGGCGCAGTCACGCAGACCTTCGTCGTCCCGCTGGTGTCGGGAGACCGCGACCACCTGTTCGCCGTCGGCCAACGCTGCCCTGACCACCTCGGCCCCGAGCCTGGTCCGCGGACCCAGCACGACGGTGGTCATCGCGCGACGCCGCGCAGGATGGTCTCGAAGCGGTCGGCGATGCCGGGGAGTGCGAACTCCGACTCGGCGAGGGCCCGCGCGGCACGACCGAGTTCGTCGCGGCGAGCACCGTCACCGGCCAGCCCGGCCGCCCACGTGGCGGCCGCCGGCACCGAAGCGTCGGCGGGCGCCAGCACCAGCCCGTCGACCTTCTCGATCAGCGCGGCTGCAAGGTTCTCGGCCGGCATCAGACCGAGCACCGGACGCCCCGCACACAGGTAGGACAGTGTCTTCGACGGGACCGAGAAGGCGCCGGCGTCCTGCTCGAGCAGCACCACCAGCACGTCGCCGGCACCCAACACCTCCGAGAGCCGCTCATAGGGCTGGAACGGCAGCAGCGTGAGCGGGACGTCGAGGCGCTCGGCCTCTGCTGCCAGCACCTCGGTGGCCGGGCCGGTGTTGACGACGACCAGACGCGCATCGACGCCGGCATCGAGCACACCGCGGGCCAGGCGCACCAACAGTTCCGGGTTGTGCTTGAGCCCGAGTGTGCCCGAATAGAGCAGTGTGAAGGTGTCGTCGAGACGGTGCTCGACGGCCCAGTCGTTCTTGCGTTCCACCGGCACGATCTCGTCGACCGGCGCCCAGTTGGGGATCACCGTGACCTTGTCGGCCGTGCCCCACTCCTCGTGCACGTCGACCAGTGAGTCGGCGATCGCGACGATCGCCGAGGAGCGGTGGGAGACCCAGCGTTCGGCGACGGTGAAGATCGCCGCGACCAACCGGAACCCGCGCCCGAGCTTGCCGCCACCTGCGAACGACCGGATCGCCACGGCGTACACGTCCTGGTGCCACAGCACCCACGGGCGACGCAACAGGACCATGCCGATCGCAAACACCACCAGGGTGGGGATCTGCGCGTTGGAGAGCATCGCCACGTCAGCCTTGGTACGACGTACCTGCCGCAACAGCTGCCAACCGACGACGAGCTCGACCATCAGCCGCTTGACGAAGTTGCGCTTGTCGATCGGCTCGGTCGGACCGACCGGTTCGAAGACGAGGCTCTCCCCCGGCTCCGCGGCGAGTTTCCCCTTGCCTGACTGCCATCCGGGGCAGAAGGAGTGGGTGACAGCGTGTCCGCGGCGCGACAACTCACGACTCAGTTCCACCTGGAACGGATGCCCCGAGTAGTCGTGGAGGAGGATCCTCACGGCCCTGTTCAGCCGATCGAGCGCTTGACCTCGTCGTAGACCCAGGCATAGGTCTTCGCGAGGCCGTCGGCGAGAGTGATCGACGGCGCCCAGCCGTAGGTCTCCATGATCTGGGTGTTGTCGGAGTTGCGGCCGCGCACACCCTGCGGGGCGTCGAGCTGGTAGCTGCGCTCGCACTTGATGCCGGCGATCTCCTCGACGATCGAGTAGAGCCCGTTGATGCTGACCAGTTCGTCACTACCCAGGTTGACCGGCTCGTTGCTGTCACCGCGCAGGATCATCTGTGATCCCTGGACGCAGTCGTCGATGTACATGAAGGAACGGGTCTGCTCTCCGTCTCCCCAGATGTCGATCTTGTGGTCTCCCGTGATCACCGCGGTGGCGATCTTGCGACACACCGCAGCCGGGGCCTTCTCACGACCGCCGGTCCACGTGCCGTTGGGACCGTAGACGTTGTGGTAGCGGGCCACGCGGGTGGTCAGACCGAAGTCCTCCTCGAAGTGGCGGCACATCCGCTCACTGAAGAGCTTCTCCCAGCCGTAGCCGTCCTCCGGCATGGCGGGGTAGGCATCGGCTTCCTTGAGCGCGGTGATGTCGGTGTCGGTCTGCTTGTCAGCGGCATAGACGCAGGCACTCGAGGAGTAGAAGTAGCGCTGGACGTCGTGCTCCTTGGCTGCCTGCAGCATGTGCGTGCTGGTCAGCACGGTGAGCATGCACAGCGCCTTGTTGTTCTCGATGAAGCCCATGCCGCCCATGTCGGCAGCAAGCATGTAGACCTTCTCCGCACCGGCGGTGTGGGTCATCGCATTGTCGAGTAGCGAGAGGTCCGCGACGTGATTCTCTGCGTCGGGGTGCACCTGGTACCACTCCGAGGTCGGCTTCACGTCGACCGAGCGGACCGTCAGGCCCTGACTGAGGAGGTCGGCAACCAGATGGCCTCCGATGAAGCCACCGCCACCAGCAACCAGGACGTCTACGTCAGACACTTCGAACTCCTCGATCTGCCCGGGCGCCCTCCGCCCCGGCTCTCGTCAATGTGAACGAGGCAACATTCCTGAGGTCACGCATGGTCGCTGACGACGACCGTCGACGGGGCCCGGCTCCGCATCCCCCGGACCAGGTCGTCGGGACGCGTGACGCCAGCGACCCGGACTCGTTGGCTACGCGGGCAGGACACGCTCTCTGGGAGCATCGACCGCGCCGGCCCGCCCAAGCCACCGCCACGTTTGCCCACGTTTGCGAGGAGAAGCATCGATGACGACCGACCAGACCTGGCGGAACCGTGTCCGGGAACGCGCCAAGTTGGCGGTACGGCGGGTCCTGCACCACTACGACCTCGAACTCTCCACGGCGCCCTACCCTGCACGTCTGGCCCGCGCCCTCGAGGCGTTCGACGTGACCACGGTGCTCGACATCGGCGCCAACGTCGGGCAGTTCTCACTGCAGTTGCGCCGCGCCGGCTTCGACGGCCGGATCGTGAGCTGCGAGCCGCTGAGCGGGGCCTACGACGAGTTGAGCTCGCGCAGCGCACGCGACCCGAAGTGGGACGTCGTACACACTGCGGTCGGGCGGGAGCCCGGCGAGATCGAGATCAACGTCGCCGCGAACTCGTTCTCCTCATCGGTGCTCGACATGACTGCCGCCCACACCGACAACGCGCCGGGCAGTGAGTACGTCGCCGCGGAGCGCGTCGCGATGACCACCGTGCAGGAGCTGGTGGAGCGCTTCGGGATCGACCCGACGCGCACTCTGCTGAAGATCGACACCCAGGGCTACGAGGCCGAGGTCCTGGCCGGCGCCGGTGACCTGGTGCGCAGTTTTGCCGCGGTCCAGGTGGAGATGTCGTTCGTCGAGCTCTACCGCGGCCAACAGCTCTTCGACGAGAGCTGTGCGCAGCTGCAAGGTTGGGGGCTGCGGATGCATGCCCTCGAGACCGGATTCTCCGGCGCCGACGGGCGCCTCCTGCAGTGCGACGGGTTGTTCGTGCGCGACCGCTGACCCGCGAACCCTCGCAAGATCCACACGAACTGGCACGAAACTCACGCAAACCGTCAGTGCGACGAGTCCGCTTGAAGTTTGTGAAGGTTCGGACTGATTTCGGGAGAGTTCGGGTGAACTCCGTGAAGGTCAGCGGGGTCAGCGGATGGCTTCGGTGAAGAAGCTCTCCTCGCGGGTCTCGATCTCGCCGAGGTCGGGCAGGGCGCCCTCGTGGTAGGCGCAGTCGGTCACCGCGCTGTCGTCGAAACCGGCTTCCACGAGCATCCCACGGACCATGCCGCGCGTCGGCTGCCAACGGTGGATGTGGCCGCCGATCTTGAAGGTGAGAGCACGCTTGCCGCTCGGGCGGTCGTCGGGATGCGAGCCGAGCCGGGCGTGGTAGCGCCGGCCCGCCTCGCCGGTCGGGTCACTGCCGGCCTCGACCAGCTCCCGCGCCCAGCTCTCGCCGTCGGGCAGGGCGAGCCTGAGGACGCCGCCGGGGCGCAGCACCCGGTGGCACTCGCGCAGGATCGCCTCGGCCTCGGTGAGGTAGATGTGCTCGAGGAAGTGCGAGGAGTAGATCGCATCGACCGAACCGTCCTCGACGGGCAGGCGGGCGGTCAGGTCCTGACGGACGATGTGCGACTCCCACGGCACGAGGTGGTGGTCATTGATCAGCCCCACCTTGCGAAGCGCCTTGGCCACCTTGGGCACCCGACTGAGCAGCATCGTGGGAGAACGGTCCAGGTTGACCCAGTTCTGAGGGCCGTGCGGCCCGGATCCGAGGTTCAGCTTGAGCGGACGTTGCGCAAAAGCGCGATCGCGGGCAGGCATGGGCAGATTGAACCACGCAGCGCGCCGCTGCCGCTGGCGTCTCGCGAACAAATCTCGCGAGAGCGACCGCGCGCTGCGCAACTTCCTTACACTGCAACGCATGCAGCTCCTCGTGACCCGCCGCCCCGCTCGCCGGGGCTGACGGATGGTCCGCCTTCCAGCACCCCTTCGTCCGCTGTTCCCCTACCTCAAGCCGGCGTACGTCGCGGCGACCGGTTTCGTGGCACCGATCAGCCAGCGTCTCGCGCGCTCCCGCGGCGACCACCTCCCGACCGGCGTCACGTCACTGGCCGAGGCGGCTGTCTCGACCGGCGGTCGGCACGTCGTGGCCCGACCCCCCGAACGCGTGGAGCGGCCACCGATGCTCGGCACACCGGTCGGGATGCCGCTGCTCGACACCAGTGACGGACAGTCCTTCGCCGCTGTCGGCGTGGCCGAGTTGCCCGGTGGGCGGGTGCTCGGGCCGCACCATGCGGTGATCTCAGGTCGCGGCGACCTCGTGCAGGACGTGAGCTGGTACTTCGGCACCCGGAAGCCACGCCAACACCCGGTGTTCCTCAACCCCTCACCACCACCGCCCCTGCACGTCAACGGACGTCTCGGGGTGCTGACCGCACGCGGAGACGTGAACTACTACCACTTCCTGATGGACGTGGTCACCAAGTTGGGGGTGCTCGAACAGGCGCCGCAGATCACCCCGCCCGAACGCTGGTATGCCTCGGTCAGCGGCCAGCCCTTCCAGCGTGAGTTGTTGGCCCTGGCGGGGCTCGACCCCGACGCGGTCGTCGACGCGGTGGAGCATCCGCACGTGCAGGCTGACACGCTGGTGGTGCCCGCGCCGCCGGAGATGAGCGAGAAGAACCCTCCGTGGGCGATCGGGTGGCTGCGGGACCGCCTGCTCCCCCGGGTCGAGGTGACTGGCGAACGGCAACGGATCTACGTCACGCGCGGTCCGTCCGCCAACAACCGCACGGTGTTGAACGACGACGCCGTCACGGCGCTGTTGCAGGAGCGCGGGTTTGTGATGGTCGACCCGGGGCAGCTCTCCGTGGCCGACCAGATCCGGACCTTTGCGACAGCCGAGGTGGTCGTTGCGACCCACGGGGCAGCACTGGCCAACCTGGTGTTCGCCAGCCCCGGCAGCACCGTGATCGAGCTGTTCCCCGCGGGCTGCCTGCTGCCGGACTACTGGCGCCTGGCTTCGGGCGTGCCCGGCCTCAGCTACCGCTACCTCTCGTCGGCCGGACGCGCCCCGCGACTGGGCCGTGGCGCCGCAATCGTGCGTGACATCGAGGTCGACGTCGCCGCGTTGGCCGGTCTCCTCGACGAGATCGACTGAAGCCTTCTCGAACTGCAGGACTGTGCGTTCACCCAACAACTACGATCCGGCCATGCCCACAACGCTCCTGATCGAGCCCGACCCCTCCGGCCATCGCTTCCAGGCGGTCGCGCACGTCGCCGAACGTGCGCGCCGGGCCGGGGACGACGTCGTACTGCTGACCTCGACCGGTGCCGTGGCGGGTGAGTCGTACGACGTCTACCTCGCCGACGTCGACATCGAGGCCGTCGAGGTGTACGACGAGGTCTACCCGCCGACGCCGGTGATGCTGGAGCAGATCGTGGCGCGATGCGCACGGGGCGACGTCGGCACGGTCGTGGTGATGGACGCCGACCAGACCCTCAAGCGCTGGTGGCTGCTCGCTCCCCGCGCGCTGCGCCGACTGCCGAGCCGGCCCCGGGTGATCTTCTTCCTGACCCGCTACCCGGCCCGGGTGCCGGCGCTGGATGCGTTCCAGTGGAAGCTGCGGATCTCCAAGGCTGCGCTGTCGGCGGCCACGCTCGCCACCCGCAGTGTCCACCGGGTCGCGGGCTTTGCCGGTCGTGACGACATGAACAAGGGTTGGGTGGTCAAGCGCGCCCGCGACCCCGAGGTGTGCGGTTCGCACTCGCGGGACCGCGCCGCGCTGCGCAGGGAGCTCGACCTTCCTGCCGACCGCAAGCTGGTCGGAATCTTCGGCCTGATCTCCGAGCGCAAGAACGCCAAGCTGGTGCTGGAGTCGCTCGAGCTCGGTGGGATCGATGCCGACCTGCTGTTGGCCGGGTCGATCCAGCCCGAGGTGGCGGCATGGCTGGACACCTTGTCGCCCGAGTTGCGCGCGCGGGTCTTCACCTTCGACGGCTTCCTCGACAACACCCTGCTCGACAAGTTGATCGCTGCCGTGGACGTCGCCCCGATTGCGCTCACCAACAACGGCCCCAGCGGCATCATGGGCAAGGCGTTGGCCGCCGGCGTCCCCGTCGTCTCAGCAGGATCGACCGTCCGGGCACGCGAACTCCGGGCGACCGGCGGTGGCGAACTGGCCGAACTCGAGCCGGCCAGCCTGGCAGCAGCGATGCGCCGCGTGCTCGAGCGACCCTCAGGCAGCAGCAGCGAACGGCGGGTGCCGCCCGCCACCGCCGACGAGTTCGCCCGCGTGGTGCTGGGGCGCTGAGGGTCCCGGCGTCCGGTTCAGTCCTCGACGATGCCCCAGCGGGCGCGTGGCATCTCGAGCACCTCGGGCCAGGCCAAGATCGCTTCGGCGTGGCGGTCCAGGATCTCGGTGAGCAGCGTCAGCGGATCGGTGAAGTCGCGGGGGTCGATCGGCTCGTGCACCTGGATGTGGGCGCTCTCTCCGTCACGTCGGTTGGTCGCCAACACCACCGGGCTGTCGGTGCGCATCGCCATCAGGGCAGCGCCGAACGACGCGAGCACGCGGCGGCCCAGGAACTTCACCTCGGTGTGCCCCGGCACGTCGGAGGCGATCGCCATCACCACGCCGGGGCGCAACCTCGCCTGGATCGCGTCCGTCCCTCCGGTGGCCGGAAGCACCACCCCGCCCGAGGTGACCACGCGCGCATGTTGCTTGAAGCCGGTGGAAGCATCCGCGGCGAGGATCTTGGGTGACGTGAGGATGGTGATGTCGGCGCCGTGGCGTTGCAGGGAGGCGAACAGCCCCTCGTACCAGTTGTGGTGCATGAAGCTGAGCACCAGTCCACGGCTCGCGTCTCGCCGGGTCGTCAACCACTCCACACCCCGGACGTCCTGACTCCGCAGGCCCTCCGGGTGCCAGCGCCGATAGGTGCGCAAGAGGGCGTGCGCCGCGAAGCCGCGGGCCAGCGTCGGCACCTCGTCTGCCCGCTCGGTGTGCTCGAGCAGATAGCGCATCTGGCCCTCCTGCTGGAGGCGGTAGTCGTCGTGTTCCCAGAGCCGATCGATCCGCCGCGCCACCATCGAGGGCAACCGTCGCTCCGGCACGAACCTGCGCAGGTGGTCGAGTTTGTCGACCGACCGGGCCAGGGACACACGTGTGTTCACGCGCGCACCCTAACCGCGAGGACGGTCTCGGCGCCGAGAATCTGCATCAAGCCGTGGCTCCGGTCCAGAAGTCGCCCGGACGCCCTGCCCGCATCGCTCGGTGTGCTGGGGGGCTCGCTCAGCAGGCCACCCTCCCCCACACAACCTCAGCCCGAGACTGCACCGAACCGGGCCCGCGGGGCCTCGAGCGCCTCGGGCCAGGCCAGGATCGCCTCCTCGTGGCGTCGGACGATCTCCTGCAGCAGGTCAGCAGGATCGGCGAAATCTCCCGGTTCGATCGGCGCGTGCAACTGCACGTAGGGACCCCGGTCGTCGCGCCGGTGGGTCACCAGCACGATCGGGCTGTCGGTGAGGCCAGCGAGCCGAGGGGTGCCGAAGGGCGCCAGCACCTGTCGACCGAGGAAGTCGACCGGGGTGCGTCCGGGGAAGTCGACCGCGACGGCCATCACCACGCCCGGCTGCAGACGGGCGGCGAGCTCCTTGGTGCCGGATTCGGCAAACAGGAAGTCGCCACCTCGCGAGGCGACACGGAGATGCTGGGCAAACTGGATGCCGGCCTCCGGCTTGGTGATCGCCTCCGTGATCACGATCTTGATCGGCGGTGCGCCGGCGTTGACCAGCGACCCCATCATCCCCTCGTAACGGTGGTGGTGCATGAAACTGAGCACGAGTCCGCGGCTGGTGTCACGCCCCGTTATCTGCTCGATCCCCTTGATCCGTTGGTGGGTGATCGCACGAGGGTGCCAACGCATGTGCGCGCGCAGCAGCATCTGCTCCGAATAGGCCCTGGCCAGCTCCGGCACCTCCGCAGCGCGTTCCGAGCAGCCGAGCAGGAACTCCATCTCCTGCTCCTGCGCGCGGCGGAACCCCTCGTCCTGCCACAGGGTGTCGAGCTGACGCCGCACCAGCGCGGGTACGGCGCGCAGCGGCACCACACGGCGTACCTGCTGGAGCTGCTCGATCGCAGTGACCAGCAACGGACGCCCCGGTTCAGGAGCCGGGCCGACCGCGGTCCGGATGTCCCAGGCCCGTTCGACGATTCGCCGTGCAGTGGACGCGTCGTACGGCTTGCGCAACATGGCTTCGTAGCGCTCGACGGCGCGGTCGAAGGCGGCATCGAGGACGGCGCCCGGGTCGCCGTCGGGCAGCACCCGTTCCGCCACTGCGGTCCAGACCCGGACGTCGAGTCGGCACCGGTGGTCGAGCAGGTCGCGCGTCTCCGGATCGAGCTCTGCGCCGAGGTCAGGACGGTAGTTGGGTGGCACCGAGGTGCGCTCGTTGAGCTGGCTGTCCGGCAGGGTCGCGCCCAGCCATTCTGCCAACTCGGACATGAAGGCAGGGTTCTCGACCAGGTTGACGTGCGCATAGCCGTCCAGCCGTGCGAGTGCGGCGTCGACCAGCGTGTCGTCGTCGGCTTCGTCGATGAACGCGCGTGGTTGCAGCAAGGGGTGCGGCCACGCGAGGAAGCGCGTGATGGTGTTGTCGACACTCGGCGCAACCATGTCGTTGACGAGGTAGTCACGCAGCGGCCGCCGACCCGCCCGGAACGCGTCGGCTGACGCTCCCCAGTGACGTAGTGAGAATTCCGACAGCGACCGACTGTGCAACCACTGCGAGAGCAGCCGCACCTGTGGGGAGCGCAGCACCGTGATGTGGTCGGCGCCCGGGTAGCGCTCCTGGGTGGTGGCCGGTGCGACGTGGCCGGCCACCAGCCCGGCGTCGGCCGGCAACTCCTGTGGCGACAGGTAGATGCCCGGGCGGAGCACCGGAGCCACCGCATTGATGTCGTCGTAGCCACCGAACAGCGCGCTGTCGATGCCACGGACCACGACACCGGGCTGCAACACCTGCTCCAGCGCCGCGCCCAACGACGTACCAGCGGTCTTGGGGATGTGGCTGAAGACGAGCGGACTGCCCGGGCCGTAGTTGCGCATCCTCGCCGTCAGCTCCCCTGCCAGCCGGAGACCTTCTCCGGCAGGAGTTCGTGGCACCGGTCAGTGAGGTGTTCGGCCCAGCGGGTCGGGGTGTACTGATTGGCCAGCTCCGTGCTGCGTCGACTCATCGCCCGACGGTGCTCGGGGTCGGCGGTCGCGACCCACTTCATGGCGGAGGCGAGCTCACTCGCCCGGTCGGGCGTGACGACCCGCCCGTTGTATCCGTCGAGCACGAGACGTGATGCACCGCCGCAGGTGCTGGTGCAGATCACCGCCTGCCCGGAAGCAGCCGCCTCCTGGAGTACGACGCCCCACGGCTCGAAACGACTGGGCAGCAGCAGACAACCGGAGTTGGCCATCACCTCGGGCAGGTCCTTGGGCGAGACGAAGCCGAGCAGTTCGACACCGTCGATCGCCTTCAACTCTTCGTCCATCGAGCCCATCCCGGCGACCACCAGTGGCCACGGATCCTCGACGGAGGCTCGGTACTGGCGGTAGGCCTCGGCCAGGACGTCGACACCCTTGACGTCCACCAGCCGGCCGACGAACAGGAACGAATCCTTCGGCTGCTCCTGCGGACCGGTGAAGAACGGGTTGTCGCAGGTGTAGAGGCTGGTGATGATCTCGTGCTGCTTGAAGCCGAGGTGACGCGCGAAGACAGCCTGTTCGTCGCCCGGCATGAACGCGGCGTCGAAGGCCGGCTGGATGAACAGTTGTCGGGTGACCCGACCGAGCCACTGCTTGGGGCGCCCCAACCACTGGTGGTCCATCACCACGATCCGCAACGCCCGGCCGCGCCACTTGCGGGCTGCCTTCATGTAGGCCGGGATGTGCCACGAGTTCACGATCAGCACATCGGGCTGGAACTCGTCGAGTTCGCGCATCAGGAGGTCTTCGTCGGGCTGGCCGCTCCAGCCGACGGCGTCCAGACCCTCCGTCAGCTCGGCGTCGTCGAAGGGCGCGAGGAACGGAGCGTGCACCAGTGCCTCCTGGTACATCAACTTCACGTCGTGGCCCTGCTCGACCAGCGCATGCATGCCCGAGGTGGAGTAGCCGGTGATGTACTGCCAGGCGAGGTAGTAACGCATCAGCCGACGACCTCGCTGAAGTGGTCGACGGTCCTGCGCAGGCCCTCGTCGAGGGCGATCTGCGGCTCCCAGCCCAGCAGTTCCTTGGCCACCGAGATGTCCGGCCGGCGTCGGGTCGGGTCGTCGGCGGGCAGCGGGAGGTACTTCAACTCACTGCCCTTGTCGACCAGGCCCAACACCTTCTCGGCGAGCTCCAGCATCGTGAACTCGCCAGGGTTGCCGAGGTTGACCGGACCGGTCACTTCGGTGCCGGTGTTCATCAGGCCGATCAGACCGGTGACCAGGTCGTCGACATAACAGAACGACCGGGTCTGCTGACCGTCGCCGAAGACCGTGAGCGGTTCGCCACGCAGGGCCTGCACGATGAAGTTGGAGACCACGCGACCGTCGTCGGCCAACATCCGCGGACCGTAGGTGTTGAAGATCCGCGCCACCTTGATCTGCAACTGGTGCTGGCGGTGGTAGTCGAAGAAGAGGGTTTCGGCGGCGCGTTTGCCCTCGTCGTAGCAGGAGCGGATGCCGATCGGGTTGACGTTGCCCCAGTAGTCCTCCCGCTGCGGGTGGACCTCCGGGTCGCCGTACACCTCCGAGGTCGAGGCAAGCAGGATCTTGGCGCCGGTGCGCTTGGCGAGACCGAGCATGTTGATCGATCCGTGCACGCAGGTCTTGGTGGTCTGCACCGGGTCGCGTTGGTAGAAGATCGGGGACGCCGGACACGCGAGGTGGTAGATCTCGTCCACCTCGACGTACAACGGGAACGTCACGTCGTGGCGCAGCAACTCGAACCGAGGCTGCCCCATCAGGTCATAGAGGTTGCTGCGCGTGCTCGAGTAGAAGTTGTCGGCAACCAGGACGTCGTGCCCCTGGTCCAACAGCCGTTGGGTCAGGTGCGAACCGATGAATCCGGCGCCGCCGGTGACCAGGATCCGCTTGGGTGAGCTCGAGATTTCAGTGACCACGAGCGGCAATCTATAGGACGTCAAAGGGTTCTGGCAGACGTCTTGGAGGGTCGGTGGACAGGTGATTTTCGGCGACGACGTCACCCATTCCGTCCCGGCTCGTTTGGCAGTACGTCGTGTCGTGTCGCGCCCGGTGGCGAGACACTCCAGCCGTGAGAGGTGGACCAGGATGACCCACGCACAGACGCGTCTGCGGATCTCGGTGATCGGGTGCGGGTACCTCGGTGCAGTGCACGCAGCCGCGATGGCGCACCTCGGTCACGAGGTGGTCGGGATCGACACCGACGCAGAGCGGATCGCATCGTTGGCCGCAGGACGGGCCCCGTTCTTCGAGCCGGGTCTCGAGGATCTGCTCGCGAGCACCTTGGCCGAGGGTCACCTGCGCTTCACCACCGACCCCGAGGCCGCCGCGGACGCCCAGGTGCACTTCGTCTGCGTCGGAACGCCCCAACGCGCTGACTCCGGCGCGGCCGACCTGAGCTACCTGCACGCGGCGATGAAGACCCTCAGGTCGGTTGCCCGGCCCGGCTCCCTGGTCGTCGGCAAGTCGACCGTGCCGGTCGGCACCGCAGCGGCGCTGGTCGCCGAGCTGTCGCTCACCCGCCCCGACCTCGGACTGCTGTGGAACCCCGAGTTCCTCCGCGAGGGCTTCGCCATCAAGGACACGCTCGAGCCCGACCGACTGGTCTACGGCCTCCAGGACGGCCCGGCCAGTGTCGGTCACCGTCAACAGCTCGATGCCGTCTACGGGCCCCTTCTGGACCGGACCCAGGTCGTGGTGACCGATCTGGCCACCGCAGAGTTGGTCAAGGTCGCCGCCAATTCATTCCTGGCGATGAAGATCTCCTTCATCAATGCCATGGCACAGCTGTGTGACGCCACCGGTGCCGACGTGGTGGACCTGGCCGACGCACTCGGTCACGACGCCCGGATCGGACGGCGTTTCCTCGGCGCCGGGCTGGGCTTCGGCGGTGGATGCCTGCCCAAGGACATCAGGGCCTTCCAGCACCGCGCCACCGAGCTGGACGCGGACCTGGCCGCCGATCTGGTCTCGCACGTCGACCGGATCAATCTGGCGCAGCGCGATCTCACCGTCTCGCTGGTCTCCGACTGGTTCGACGGCGACGTCTCCGGTCGCCGCATCACGGTGCTCGGCGCCGCCTTCAAGCCCAACAGCGACGACGTCCGTGACTCCCCTGCCCTTGCCGTCGCCCGCGTCCTGCACGCGGCGGGCGCCCTGGTCACCGTGACCGACCCCGAAGCCATCGCCCCGGCGCGGCGGGTCGCGCCCGAACTCACCTACGTCAGTGACGTCGTACCGGCGCTCGAAGGTGCTGAGGCCGTGCTCCTGCTCACCGAATGGGCGGAGTACGTCGACCTCGATCCGCACCAGGTGGGCAACCTGGTCTGCGAGCGGCGGGTGTTCGACGGTCGACTCGGCCTCGACCCCGCCAAGTGGGCCGCCGCCGGCTGGCACCACCGGAGCATCGGTCGACCCGATCACCAGCCGGTCCGGATGTGAGCCGCCCCCCGACCGTCCTCTAGGTTGACCTGCATGAAGCGTGCGTTCATCACCGGAATCACTGGCCAGGACGGCTCCTACCTCGCCGAGTTGCTGCTCGGCAAGGGATATGAGGTCCACGGGCTGGTACGACGTTCGTCAGCGATGACGCGCACCCGGATCGACCATCTCAACCGCGAGCCGAATCTGACCCTGCACTACGGCGACCTCACCGACGGTGTGGCGCTGGTCAACCTCGTGCGCGAGGTCGAACCCCATGAGGTCTACAACCTCGGTGCGATGTCACACGTGAAGGTGTCGTTCGACATGCCGGACTACACCACCTCCACCAACGCGATCGGCACCCTGCACCTGCTGTCCGCCATCCGCGCGGCCGGCATCGACTGCCGCTTCTACCAGGCGTCGACCTCGGAGATGTTCGGGGCCACGCCGCCGCCGCAGAACGAGGAGTCGAAGTTCCACCCCCGCTCGCCGTACGGCGCCTCGAAGCTGCAGGCTCACTGGACCACCGTGAACTATCGCGAGGCCTACGGACTCTTCGCGGTCTCCGGCATCCTGTTCAACCACGAGTCTCCCCGGCGCGGCGAGAACTTCGTGACCCGCAAGATCACCAAGGCGGTCGCCGCGATCGAGCGGGGCATCTGGGACCACGTCGACCTCGGCAACCTCGACGCCGTGCGCGATTGGGGCTTTGCGCCCGAGTACGTCGAGGGCATGTGGCGGATGCTCCAGGCCGATGAGCCCGACGACTACGTGCTGGCCACCGGTGTCGGCCACACGGTGCGGGAGTTCTGCGCGGCCGCCTTCGCGCATGCGGGCCTCAACTGGGAGGACCATGTGCGCTACGACAAGTCCTTCGAGCGCCCCTCCGAGGTCGACGCCCTGATCGGTGACGCCTCCAAGGCCCACGCGAAGCTGGGATGGAAGGCGCACACCACCGCCCTCGACCTTGCCCGGGTGATGGTCGACGCCGACCGCGACGACCTGGCCCGCCTGCTCGGCGACTGACGCCGGGGTCACGAAACCCCGCACAGGTGGGTGCGTCGTCACTTTGAGGCGGAAGCTTCAGTAACGAAGTGACGAACTCGCCCACGAAGTCACGTCCGCGAAGCTCGGATTTTCCCGTCTTCGCGACCTGGCGCAGCTCAGGCGGCCGGTGACCGATCGGCGTACGGGCGGGTGCGAATTCTTCGATTCCGCCGGAACCTGGAGGGGCAATTCGGCACTTCGTGGGGGTTGCTTCAGCAACCAAGTGTCGAGTTCCCCACCTGTGCGGGGAAACCGTCTCGAGCGGCAGCGGGAAGAGTCAGCGGGTCCGGCGGAGCCAGAGCGAGGAAGGCGGGTTGGGGTCCTTGGCGACCGGCGTGTAGTCGGGGAACCGGGCGGTCAGGAACTGCTCGTCGTGGTGGCGGAGCATCGGGGTGGAGAGCTCGATGCGGAATGCATCGTTGAACGCGAGGAAGGTCTGCACGACCATCGCCTCGTTCCAGTAGACCGGCCAGCGCTCGCCGAACAGCCAGGTGTCGGCCGGGTAGGGGCCGTTCCACGGGAAGTGCACGTCGTGAATGTGCACGATCACGCCCGGCTTGACCCTCGGCAGCGCCTCGAGGAAGAGGAAGGCGACGTCGCTGTCGATCTTCAGGGCGTGGGACGAGTCGATGAAGAGCACGTCGCCGGCCTGGAGGGCCTCGAACCGCTCGAGCGGCACGTCCTGCACGAAGCCCTCGACGAGCTCGAAGTCGGGCAGGGTGCGCAGCGCGTCGAACGGGTAGGGCTCGACGCAGGTGATCGTCAACGGCGAGCCCTCTTCGGCGTTCTTGCGAGCAGCGAGCGAGGCGTAGTAGGTCGAGAGTCCAGAGCCGATCTCGAGGTAGCGACGCGGCTTCTCCTCACGCAGCGTGTAGTAGAGCGTGCGCGCGTCGAACGACGGATAGCCCGGGCCGAAGCCGGCGCGGGTGTTGGTCAGGTAGTCACCTGCCGTGGCGAGGAACTCGACCTCCCACCGGTCGGCCAGACCACCGAGACGCTCGCGCAGAGCCGGTACATCGACACTCACCCCGGTGAGTGAACTCGGGCGGTCCCAGCGGGCGCGAGTCTGCTCGATCTCCTCGAGCACCGGCAACGTGGAGTAGTAGTCGTCGCGCTTGACGATGTTGTATCCGAAGGCGCCGAACGCCTTGCGCACAAGGCGAATCTGCTTGCGTCGCAGGACGAAGACCAGCCGATCCAAGAACTCCACGACGGCACGCGGCAGGAACTTCGCGGCGCGTTGCTTCGCGCTCGGCGGCGGGGTGACGACCATGGTGGTGTCCTTCGTGTCGATGCTCATCGGCCCACTCCCGTACGGCGCAGGTGGGGTTGGGTCTCGGCCCAGTCGGTGATCTCGGCGGCGAGTGCTTCGCCGATCGCGCGGTGCATGTCAGGTGAATAGTGGAAACCGTCCGGCGTGGCCAGCTCCTGGTCGCCGCCGGCCACCTTGTCGACCAACGGCCGCACCTTGAAGTAGCGGACGTCGGACAGACCGGTCTCGGCCACCATCTGTTCGATCGCCGTGTTCATCACCGCCATCCGCGCCGCCATGCCGGGAAACCAGCTCTGGTAGCGCGCGGTCGGTGGCAACAACTCGAAGCAGAAGACCAACGGCGAACCGACCTGACGCACCTGGTCGATGTAGGCCCGCAGGTCGGCCGCCACGTGCTTGGGTCGGTTGCGGCGGATCGTCGGATCGAGAGCGATGTCGAGTTTGGCCTGCAGTTGCGCGAGCAGCATCCAGGTCGGCCGGAGCACCTTGTCGCGGTAGAGCCTCGACCACCAACGCGGCCGGACCCTGAGGCTGTTGGCGTGCCGCTCGAGCCACCGCGGCAGGAACAGGTGAATCGTCTCGTAGTGCCCGTAGAGCAACACGATGACGTCGGGCGAGAAGCCGAGGATCTCACGCTGCCAGGTGCTGAGGATCTTCGACGTCTTCTCCGACGTCATCGAGATCGTGTTGACCACGCACGGCCGGTCGTCGGCAAGCAACTGCTCCTCGACCACCCGCGGGAAGATGAAGTCGGTGCGCGGACCGCCCATCCACGACGTCCAGTTGACGGTGGATGCACCCTTGACCAGGACCCGCAGCGGCATCTGGGTCATCCGGTCAGTCCTCCGTCGACGACCATCACCGTGCCCGTCACGTAGTCGTTGCGGGGGTCGGTGAGGAACTGGCAGGCTCGCGCGATGTCGTCGGGCTCACCGAGGCGACCGGACGGCGTACGTCGCACGATCTGCATGAGCTGGTCCTCGTCGAGGCCGTGACTCATCTCCGTGCGCAGATAACCGGAAGCGATCGCGTTGACGGTGATGCCACGTGAGCCGAGTTCGCGAGCCAGCGCGCGGGTCATCCCGTCGAGCGCGGCCTTGGACGCGCTGTAGGCAGCGAGACCTCGGTAGCCCGAACGACCGACCACCGACGAGATGTTGACGACCGATCCGCTGCGCTGCACCAGCATGCGCCGGCTCACAGCACGGGTGACATAGAGGGTGCCCTTGATGTTGAGGTCGACGACGGTGTCGATGTCGTCGTCGGAGAAGGTCGCGAGGATGCCGTCGCGGGCCACGCCGGCGTTGTTGATCAGGACGTCGATGCGCCCCCACTTTGCGATCACCGCCTTCACGAACCGGTCGGCATCATCCCGCACGGCAAGGTCGGCCGGCTCGAAGAGGAACCGCCCCTCCAGCGCCGGATCGGACTCCCACGCCTTGACCTCCGGCGTGATGCTGCGGGCGCACGTTGCAACGACGTCACCGGAGTCGAGGTACGACGTGACGATGCCGGCGCCAAGTCCTCGGCTGCCGCCGGTCACGACGACGACGCGGGGTTCACTGCTCACCGGTTCTCCTGACGATCTTGTCGCCCGCGGTCTGCACCGCGTCGACGATACGAACACTTCGGGGGCGTGCTGCGGCCGGAAGTCCGGCACAGGCGTCGCGGACCGCGGCCTTCACTGCGTCGGGGTCCGCGTCGGGCTCGGGCACGACTTCGACGGCGACGATCGCGCCGGTCATCGCATTTGGGCGCCCGAACACGCGGGCCACTGCGACGCCGGGCACCGCGGCCACGGTCTCCTCGATCGGCAGCGGGTGCACCTTCACACCGCCGACGTTGATGATCTCGCTGGCTCGACCGCGGAAGAGGATCCGTCCGTCGACCACCTCGACCAGGTCGCCCGTAGCGCGCCACGTGTCGGGATCGACCTCCGGCTCGCCGTGGTAGCCGAGCATGCCGATCCGCGAACGCACCCACAGTTCACCATCGACGACCTTCATCGCGATGTCGGCGTCGTCGCCGCGTTCGAGCACCTCGATCGGCAGCCCGGGGCGACCATCGCGGGTCGAGCCGGTCGCGCCGAACTCCGAGGCGGCGTACACGTGCGACAGGTTGGCCGTGGCAAACGTGGCACGCAACTGGTCGAGCACCGGGCCGGGGGCAGCTTCGCCCCCGAGTGTGATCTGCTGCAAAGCCGGCACCGGGCCGCCGTCGGAACGCAGTTCGGCGAGGAGGAAACGCCAGTACGTCGGCGTCGCGCTCGCGTGGGTGACGTCGTACGTCCGCATCGCGGCGAGTCCTTCGCGCGGTCGCCGGGGCGCCGGCGCCACGAGCGTCGCCCCGGCCGCCATCGTGTGCAGCAGGATCTGCAGGCCGGCGAACTGGTGGAGGCCGTACGCCAGCAACCAGCGCTCGCCCCTGCCGTCTGCGACGCGTGCGGTCGACCGGACCAGACGCGCCCAGTCCTGCCGCACGCCGCGCGGTTTGCCCGTGGTACCGGTCGTCAGCACCAGATGCGGCCGCGCCGCGTCCACAGCTTGCAGTTCGGCGTCCACAGCTTGCAGTTCGGCGTCCGCGGCTTGCAGTTCGGGGGTGAGCCAGGCGGAGGTGGGGACCAGGCGAGTGGCGGGGAGGTCGAGGTCAGTGCGGTCGGTGAGGACCACCTCGTGGCCGAAACGCGCCACCAGGTCAGCAACAGTGGCCGCGTCGTCGGGCGGGAGGATGCACGCCTCGGCGCCGGTGGCCGAGGCGCCGAGCAGGCACGGGAGTACGACGTCTGCCTCGAAGTCGGCGACCGCGAAGCGAGTGATGCCGTCGGCACGCAGCACGGCCGCAACCCGCAGCGCCGCCGCGAGCAGGTCGGCGTAGTCGAGGGTCGCGCGCCCGGTGACCAGCGCGAGCCGATCGGGCTCCTCACGGACCACCCGGCGGACGAGTTCGATCAAGGCAGCCTCAGGCGCCGACGGGCGCGTAGAACGCCTGGATCTCGGCGAGCGTCTGCGGCAGGTCACCGGTGCTGAACGGGTCCGAGCCGTGCTCGTCCTCGAGCAGTGCCGAGAGTTCTGCGGTCTCGAGCGAGTCCAGGCCCACTCCGTCGGCATACAGCGGGGTGGTGGCGTCGAACTCCGCCGGCAGCTTCTCCAGGCGGGTCAGGAAGTCGACGACTGTCCGCTCGACGTCGGCGGGCGTGGTGCTCATCGGTGCTGTCTCCTCGGGGCGGGGAAGCGAAGCCGCCATGCTTGCAGCAATGGGGCGTTCTTGCACAGGAGCAACGAAGGAACGGCACCGAAGTGACGCGTGGGGACCGATCAACCGATCTCTTCGTAGGAGCCGGGAAGGATCGAGGCACGGGTGGCGATCTTGCGGGCCGGCACCCCGAACATCACGGCGTTCGGGGCGACATCGGAGAGCACCACCGAGTTGGCGCCGACCTGGGCATGGGAGCCGATCGTCACCGGGCCGGCCAGCACCGCGTTGGCCAGGATGATCGCGCCGTCGCAGATCGACGGATAACCCTGCCCGTCCTCGTCGGGGTCGACGTCCGGCTGCTTCACCCCGGCGGTGATGCCACCCCCGAAGGTCACGTTCGCACCGACGCGGAGACCGTTGCCGATCACCACACCGTTGGGGTGCGGCATCAACAGGCCGGGGCCGACGTCCATGCCCGGCACGAAATCGGCGCTGACCAGGAACATGCCCAGACTGCGGAGCAGGAACGCCAGCCGGACCCGCCCTGCCTGGAACGCCTTCTGCTGTGCCCGCAGCACCAACGAGGCCACCATGCCGGGGTTCGAGAGACAACGCATCAGTACGCCGGGCCAACTCGCCCGCTGCCCAGGGCGGTAGCGCGCCAGGTCGGAGAAGACCAGATCGGTGAAACTCAGACCCTCGGAGGAGGTCAGCTTCGACTCGGGAGTCTCGTCGTCACTCATCGCCAGAACACTCCGTCCACCTGCAGGATCTCGCCGGTCGGGGCGGCGTACCCCTGCTCCACCCCGACCAGGTGGAACCCCTCGTCGTAGGCCCAGGAAACCGCCTCGTCGACGGTCATCCCGCCGTCGTAGAGCGGCACGAACGAGAGCTCGAGCTGGAGGCCGACGACCTGCTCCAAGGTGGCCGGCGAGCCGGCCAGCACGTCTCGTTCGAACCCCTGGGTGTCGATCTTCAGGAACGGCGCCTGCGCCGCCGAGACCTCCGTGCCGACGAGGTCGTCGAGGCGTGCGACCGACACCGTCTGGGTCGCCACGTAGTCGACCTGCGGGGCCGCCTCGCGGTGCGCGTCGAGCATCGGCAGGAGTGAACTCGAGTCGGAGTTGGACGCCACGTTGATGTTCGCCTCGCCGCGCTCGGCACCGAGCGCAGTGTGGTGCGCCGTCCACTTCGGGTCATCGGCCACCACCCGGGCGAGGTCGTCGTACGCGGTGGCCAAGGGCTCGAAGGAGACGATGTGACCGCCGTACCCGAACTCCCGCAACTGGCTGCCGTAGCCGCCACGTGCCGCGCCGACGTCCAGGACGAGATCGACCCCACGCGAGGAGAGCAGCCGCTGGCGGCGAGCAGCCGGGTGACGGCGTACCTCGAAGCCCCGCTTGGCCAGCACGCGATAGGCGGCGTTCACCAACTTGTTGCCGGACACCTCTGCTGGGCCTCGCTCCTCGGTTCATCGGCGCCGTCGTCGGCACCGTCGGATCCTCAACTTCCGTCGACCCCCAAGGCTACGGCCTCGAGACCGGGCCGTGGGTCAGGCGGCCACCGGCGTCCGCGGCGCGGATCGCATCATCACCACGCCCTGGATCAGCACCGACAGGGTGCCGGCCAACGTCATCACGATGCCGACCCCGACCAACGAGTCGACGGCCGCACACGCCACGATGCCGACCACCATCACCGGCACCAGGGCCAGTTCGACGACGGAGGGCACCCCGCCCCTGCCACGGCCCTGCAGGACCGCGGTCAGCACCCGTCGGTAGCCGAGCAGACCGCAACCGACCACCAACCACCGCCCGACCGGCACCGCGCCGAGAAACTCAGGGCCGAAGGTCAACCGGATGATCGGCTCGACCAGGACCGCCAGCACCAGCACCACTGCGCCGATCACGATCCCCGACAGGGCGAGCCATCGGGCGACGAAGGCGCGTTCCTCCTCCGGCCGGGTCTGCAACTGTGTGATCCGCGGCAACGCCACCATCGCCAGGCACACCGCGAGGATGTTGGTCAGACCGCCGAGCGCCCACGCGGCCGAATAGAGACCGAGCGCGGAAGATCCCAAGAGCGAACCGAGCATGATCCGGTCCAGTCCGAGACCGTCGATCGGGCCGACACTTCCGATGTGGGTGCGCCGGGCGAAGGCGTTCAGGGCAGCCCGGTCCAGCGGCGGTTCACCGCGACTCGGCTTGAGTGTGCGCACCCGCGTCACGAGCACCACCACCGTCGACACGAACGACAACGCCAGCACCTCGAAGGCACTGAAGTCGATGCCGATGGCGAGCGCGGTGCCCATGATCACGACCTGGGCGACCTGCGGCAGCATGCTGGTCAGGGCGACGGACGGCGCGGACGTGCCCTCGGCGAGCATCGAGGCGATCATGATCTTCGAGGCCATGCCCGCCATCGCCAGGCCGATCACCGTCAGCGCCAGCAACCACACCTCGACGTCGAGGTCGTCCCGCTCGAGGACCAGCAGGTACGCCGCTGCCGCCGCACCCGCGAGCAGCGCCCACAGGCTCCAACGTCCGACAAAACCACGGAGGCCGTCCCGGGTGTGCCGGCCGGCCTCGGCGAGCTGGTGGGTGACTGCATTGGGCAGGCTCCCGCCCAGCGTCAGCTGGGAGGCAGCGGCGGCCAGGATCGCGACCATCACCACCTGGCCGCGTCCTTCGACGCCGAGCATGCGCGCGGCGATGATGCCGTTGACCATGATCAGGAACTGCGTGGCCATGCCGGCGAGCGGGATCATCCACCACACGCCACGCACCGGCGCCAACGAGTCCGGCTCCTCGACCTGGTCGTGGTCGTGGTCGGGAATCATCGCCGCCCCTCCGCGCGTTCCACCCTGGTGAAGCCCGGGTCAGCGACGAGGAAGGACGCCGAGTTGAGCGACGCCGTACCCCCAAGCGCCCCGTCGTCGGTCTCACTGCTGGCCGACACCCCGTGGGCCGACGCACTGGGAGCGCGGGCGACGCTCGTGCAGTTCTCCAGCGCCTTCTGCGCGCCGTGCCGGGCAACGCGACGGGTGCTGACCGACGTCGTCGGGATCGTGCCCGGTGTGCGCCATGTCGAGGTCGACGCCGAACTGCACCTTGCTCTGGTGCGCCGCCTGGGCATCGCCGCCACCCCCACCACCTTGGTGCTGGACGCCGGCGGGCGAGAGGTCACGCGAGCTGCGGGAGCCCCGACCAAGGAGCAGGTCGTGCGGGCTCTCGCGATGACCGACTGACCACCGAAGGTGGTGCGTGCTGCCCGAGGTCGCACACGTCTCAACTCCGGCTGAGCCAGATGACGCCCAGACCGGGCCGGGTGCCCCGGTCGTGCTCGCCGGGTTGGAGGCCGACCGCTGCGAAGAAGTCGAGCAGCTCCTGCAACGAGTGGCCCTCCACCGGGTGGTACTCCATGACGATCCGCTGCACGGTCGCCCACGAGGCGGGATCGGAGGAGAGGATGATGTCGTACTCCGCGCCCTCGACGTCGGCCTTCACCACCTCGACGCGGCCGTCCATCTCCTTGACCGCGGCATCGAAGGTGGTCGCCGGCACGGTGACCTCCTGGCCGAGGCCTTCCGGCGCGGTCAGACCGTTGTGGCCACTCGCCGTACCACTGTCGACGAAAGTGAAGGTGCCTTCCTCGCCGGCCATCGCCTTGGCGTGCACGGTGATCCGGTCGCCGAGGTTGTTGG
>JBEBTI010000022.1:0-24194 GCA_040393845.1 Nocardioides daejeonensis | reverse complement strand
GCGACCACCCCGGCGTACGGCGAGAGCAACAGCACCGGGAGGAACTGCAGACCGGTGGTGATGCCGAGGGCGGCACCACTGCCGGTGAGGACGAGGATCAACCAGTCCTGGGCGATGCGCTGCATCCAGGTGCCGACGTTGGAGACCAGACTGCCCGCGGCGTAGCGCCGGTAGTTGGGGTTGCGCAGGGAGCGGAAGGTGGGACTCAAGTCGGCGGGTCAGTCTCCTTGGGCGATGCGTTCGAGGATCGGGCTGGCAGCGCGCAGCACCTCGCGCTCCTCCGGCGAGAGCGCGACGAGACGGCGGGCCAGCCATGCAGTGCGGCGGTCGCGGTCCTCGACCACCAGTGCGCGTCCGCGGTCGGTCAACGTGATCAGGACACGGCGTCCGTCGTGCTCGTCGGGACGGCGGGTGATGTGCCCCTCGGCCCCGAGAAACTTGAGGGTCCGCGTCATCGTGGGCGGCTGGACCCGCTCCCGTCGCGCCAACTCGGCGGCGGTCTGCTCGCCGTGTCGGAACAGGCAACCGAGCACCGACATGGTGCTGGTGCTGAGTTCGTTGGCGGGGTGGCGTTCGTTGACCAGACGGCGACGCAACCGCATCACGGAGAAGCGCAGGTGCGCAGCCAGACCGGCGTCGGTCTCGACCAGCTGTGCAGTGTCAGGCATTTCATTAGCATAGCTCATTACCTGAAGTAATGACTTGGCTCCCCGCAATTGCAGGACGTCCTGCGTCCCGACTGCCGCAGCAGCCGGGACGCAGGCCGTCGTGGCGGGTGGGGCGGGCCGGACACAGTTCACCCAGGAACTGATCGGGGGGTAGGCGAAGTTGACGACGAAGAGTGCCGCGACCACCCACATCAACGGGTGGATCTGACGGACCTTGCCGAGCACGATCTTGATCAGGACGTAGGCGATGAAACCGGCGCCGATGCCGACGCTGATCGAATAGGCGAAGGGCATCAGGACGATGGTGAGGAAGGCCGGGATCGCAATCTCGAGATCACGCCAGTCGATCTCCGCGATCTGCTGCATCATCAAGAAGCCGACCAGGACCAGCGCCGGGACTGCGGCCTCGGACGGGATCGCCTTGACCAGCGGGGTCACGAAGACCGCACCGAGGAACAGCAGACCGGTCACGATCGAGGCGAGACCGGTGCGCGCACCTTCGCCGACGCCCGAGGCCGATTCGATGTACGACGTGTTGGACGAGACACCTGCCGCGCCACCGGCGATCGCGGCGACGGAGTCGACGACGAGGATCCGCTGGGTGTTCGGCGGCACGCCCTCCTCGTCGTTCAGGCCGGCCTCGGCACCGATCGCGGTCATCGTGCCCATCGTGTCGAAGAAGTCGGCGAGCAGCAGCGAGAAGACCAGCAGCAGGGCAGCGAGGACGCCACCGTGCACCGTGTCGAAGGCACCGAAGAGGTTGAACTCGCCGAGCGTGCCGAAGTCGGGCTTGGCGAAGATGGAACCGTCCAGCGTCGGCACGCTGAGGGCCCAGCCCTTTGGGTTGTCGACGCCGTGGGCACCGATCGTGCCCACCGACTCGACAACCACTGCGAGCACCGTGGTGACCACGATCGCGATCAGGATCGCGCCCCGGACCTTGCGCACCCACAACGCGATCATCAGCAGCAGACCGAGGATGAAGACCAGCACCGGCCAACCGGCGAGATGGTTGTTGTCGCCCAACTGCACGGGCACGGTGGTCATCGCGGCATCCGGGATCCGGGTCACCACGCGGGCGTCGACGAAGCCGATCAGCGCGATGAACAGACCGATACCGACCGAGATCGCGACCTTGAGCTGCTGCGGCACCGCGTGGAAGACGGCCTTGCGGAAGCCGGTGAGCACCAGCACGAGGATCACGATTCCCTCGAGCACGACCAAGCCCATGGCGTCGCCCCAGGTCGACTGGGTCGCGATGGTGTTGGCCACGAAGGCGTTGAGGCCGAGCCCGGTCGCGAGCGCGAGCGGGAAGTTGGCCGCCGCGCCCATCAGGATCGTCAGCAGGCCGGCCACCAGTGCGGTCGCCGCGGCGATCGCGGGAATGCCGCCGCCGGGCGTGTCACCACCGGCGAGGAACTGGCCGGTCGAGTCCGGCACGTAGCCGAGGATCAGGGGGTTCAGCACGATGATGTAGGCCATCGTGAGGAAGGTGACGAGTCCGCCACGCACCTCTTGGCCGACGGTCGAGCCACGCTCGCTGATCTTGAAGTAGCGGTCGAGGGCAGAGCCCTCCGCAGTCTGGGTACTCACAAGGCCGACACTTTGGCAGATGCCGGCGGGTAGCACCACCGCGGGTCCGTCCGGATGGGACGGCGGCCGGCGATGGCCTAGGGTTCGTTCCGTGGAACCCGAGCAACAACCAGCGAGCCACGAGATCGGCAACCGAACCTTCCTGATCGCCGATGTCGCACCCTTGGACGTGGACGGCGTACGCACGCTCGAAGTCGGGACCGGACTGTGGCTGCTCGCCTTCGTCGCCCTGCTGCCGTTCTACGGGCGCCTCGAGGAGGCCGGCCAGCTCTGGTGGCTGTGGACCTGTCTGGCCGGCTTCGGTCTCGGCCTGATCGGGCTGGAGTTCTGCCGGCGCCGCGCGCGACGCCGCTCCTGAGATCAGAAGGTGACGACGTCCTCGGTGAGGGTGTCGAACACGTGGTCCGGGGTCGGCAGCGGCTGCTGCTTCTTGCTGAGTTTGACCTCGGAGTGCGCGCCGCACCCGTGGTCGAATGACACCACCCGGCCGTCGTCGTTGGCGTCACCGTTGGCGCACACCCCGAACGTCTGCGCGAGGGAACCGTTGATCCGCAGCATGAACCCGCACGACCAGCAGTTGGCAGGCGCCGACTGGGCCAGGGGTACGTCGGGACCGGCCGCGCCGTCGTACCACCGCTGCGCGGCCAGGTCGACGCCCTCCGGTGACAGCGTGCGCACCCGACCCAGACCGAGGTCACCGGCGACGCGACGCACCTGCGCCTTGGCCTCGTCGTCGAGCGGGTCGTCACCGAAGGACCAGGTCGGCACCAGCCGCGGGTCGTCGTCGCTGACGGGGAGCAGGTCGCCCGGGGAGAGGTCACCGGGCTGGAGGCGTTCGCGGTAGGGCACCCAGTCGGGGGCGATGATCGCCTCGTCGCCGGGAACCAGGACGACCTCGGCAATCGTGACTGCCTTCTGACGCGGCGCCCGCATCACGGTCACGGACCAGCGCCAGCCGCGGTAGCCCGCACGAGTGCAGGTGAAGTGGTGGGAACCGGCCCGCTCGCCCTCGGGCTCGAAGCCCAGGTGGTCACCGACGTCCGCGGCACCCACGTCTGCCACGAGCATGGTGCGAGCGAGGTCGGCCGCACTCGCGAGAGTGCTGTCGGTCTTCGAGCGGGTTGCGATCACATGCGTGATTGTGTCCCATCGCCCCGCGTATTGTCTTGCCGGGTGTGGACGACACGCAGCGCGGCGCACCCGCGGGCGGGTGGAGCGGGCAGCGACAGGCAAGATGGGCACAGAGATGGGCACACGACGCAGGGAGCGAGTCATTCACACATGAGCGAGCGCTGGCCCGACGAGCCGACGCGCGAGCAGCCGACCGGGTCGGCCGGCGGCGGCTGGGAGTACGACGAGGCCGAACCCCAGCGCAGCGCCGCCGAGAACGCCGTCCGGCTCGCCCGGGCGACCGGTCACGGCGCCCGGGCGGTGGCCCGTGGCAGCGCCAGGGCGACCCGCTCGACGTTGCGCGCTGCTCGTCGCGCGTCGACCGCCCAAGGGGCCGGCGCGTCGGGGATGTCGCGTCTGATCGAGGTGCATGCGGTCAACACCGCCGGCGACACTGCGGTGGCGATCGCACTCGCCAACACCTTGTTCTTCGCGGGCGCGACCAGCGAGGCCCGCGGACAGGTGGCGCTCTTCCTCGGCCTGACGATGTTGCCGTTCGCGATCGTGGCCCCACTGATCGGACCGTTCCTCGACCGCTTCAGCCACGGTCGCCGCTGGGCGATCGGCGCCACGATGGCGATCCGTGCCTTCCTGTGCTGGATTCTCGCCACGGCGGTCGTGACTGAGTCGACGTGGTTGTTCCCGGCCGCGCTCGGCGTCCTGGTCTCGTCGAAGGCCTACGGCATCACCAAGGCGGCTGCGGCACCACGGTTGAAGCCCGAGGGGTTCACCTTGGTGAAGGCGAACGCCCGGATCTCGCTGTCCGGAGTGGTCGGCGCCACCGTCTGCGCACCGGTCGCCGGACTGCTCTCGCTGCTCGGTCCGGAGTGGGTGCTCCGGTTCGGCTTTGCACTCTTCATCTGCGCCACCGTGCTGGCGATCCTGCTGCCGGCGAAGGTCGACTCCAGCGTCGGCGAGGTGCGTCTGGAACTGATGCCCGGGCCGTCCGCCCGGGACTCCGCCGACGAGCCGCGCCGGATCAGCACCGGTATCCCCCGTCAGGTCTCGTTCGCCCTGCGCGCGATGTGCGGCCCCAAGTTCCTGGTCGGCTTCCTGACCATGTTCATGGCGTTCCTGCTGCGCGAGCACCCGATCGACGGGTGGGAGGAGCGTCCCGAACTGCTCCTCGGTCTGGTGATCGGTGCCGCCGGCCTGGGCAACACCCTCGGCGTGGCGCTCGCCTCGATCCTGCGCAAGATCACGCCCGCGATCACGGTGGTGGCGGTGTTGGTCATCGATGCTGCGATGGTGCTCACCACCGCGCTGCTCTACGGCCTGGTCACCTTGGTCGCCCTGGGACTGTGCGCCGGGATGTGCCAGTCGCTGGGCAAGCTCTCCCTCGACTCCACGATCCAGACCCACGTGCACGAGAAGGTGCAGACCAGCGCCTTCGGACGTTCGGACACCCTGCTCCAGTTCGCGTGGGTGATCGGCGGCTTCATGGGAGTGGCGATGCCGCTCAACCCGCGGCTGGGGCTGGGCATCGCCTTCGTGGTGCTGGCCGCGTGGACGGTCTTCGTGCTGGGCGACCGGGTGCGGAAGCGACTCGCGCCGACCCCGGCCGGGCATCCCGCCACGCGGACCGTGCCGCCGGCCGGCTGAGGGAATCGCCTCAGAGTTCGAGTTCGTCGGCGAGCGCGCGCAGCAACTTGGCGGTCGGTGCAGCGGTGCGCGACTCGGGGTGGCGCCCTCGACGGTAGGTCTCGCCGACGTCGTCGAGCAGGCGGATCAGGTCCTCCACGATCGGGACCATCACCTCGGGAGCCTTGCGCTGGGCGCGGGACTGGTTGCGGGCCACCGACCCACGGCCCTGCAGCACCTTGACCTGGAGTGCTTGATCACCTCGGCGGCCCTGGGCGATGCCGAACTCGACGCGGGTGCCCGGCTTGATCGCCGTCATGCC
Organism: Nocardioides daejeonensis; assembly: GCA_040393845.1. Classification (GTDB taxonomy): domain Bacteria; phylum Actinomycetota; class Actinomycetes; order Propionibacteriales; family Nocardioidaceae; genus Nocardioides; species Nocardioides daejeonensis_A. Next base: position 18,860 of record JBEBTI010000022.1, on the reverse strand, counting down.
CTCGGGCAGGGCTTCGGCGCGCACGTAGACGTCCGGACCGTCGTCCTGGGACAGGAACCCGAAGCCCTTCTCGGCGTCGTACCACTTCACCTTGCCAGTGGGCACTTTGTCTGACCTCTTCCTCACGCACCGTGGCCGGAGTGGCAGATCGACCTGCCACGCGGGTCCGACCGCCTCGGCGGGTCAGCCTAACGATTCGGGCGAACTCCTGCGAATGCGGCCGTCAGGAGGGAGAATTGCCCACCTCAGGGGTCACTGACACCATGGAAGGTCAGAGACCGGAGTGACCAGTGGGGTATCCAATGCGCAAGATCGTACGCCGGATGGCAGCTGTGGGAGCCGCAGCGCTCCTCGGCGTGTCCGTGCTCGCTGCGCAACCCGGCCAGGCTGCGCCGATGGTTGGCGACGGTCTGCTCACCCCCCGCCTGCACCTGGTCACCATGGTCGGCCCGGGCACTGCTGGCTACCACGGGGCGTTCTCCGAGGAGGACTACCGGATCGGGCTGCTGCGCCGGCAGGACGCCAGCCTCGCGGCCGTCGGCGCCGACGCGCCGGTGACGAGGTGGACGACCGCGCTGAGCGGCATGGCCGTCGAACTCGATCCGTTCCAGGCCGACCGGCTGCGCAGTCTTCCCGGCGTCCGTCTGGTCGAGGTCGACCACGTGCGCCCACTGACCGGCGCACCGACCGGCGGACTCGCCGACGGCACCACCACCCAGAGTCGCGGTGGCGCCGGCACGGTGATCGGGGTCGTCGACAGTGGCCTCGACAGCAGCGGTCCGGCATTTGCCGAGACCACGCGACTGGGGCCGAGGCCCTCCTCCTTCACCGGCGAGTGCACGACGGCAGGATGCAGCAGCAAGGTGGTCGCACTACGGCACTTCATCGACGCCTTCGGGGTCGACAACCTCCGTTCGGGTGCGGCCACGACGGCCCACGACGACCAGGGTCACGGCACGATGGTCGCCGCTCTGGCCGCCGGCAACCCGGCCACGCCCACCGGTCGCGCCCGACGTGTCGCCAAGCAGTTCGCCGGTGCCGCGCCGGACGCACGGATCGCGGTCTACAAGGCCTGTTGGGAGGCCCCCGACCCCAGCGACGACGGGTGTGCCACCGCCGACGTGGTCAGCGCGATCGATGCCGCCGTCGCCGACGGGGTGGACGTCCTGAACCTGTCGGTCGCGGGCAAGCCGGGTCCGGACACCGTCGACCTGGCCCTGCTCGGTGCCGCCGAGAACGACATCGTGGTGGTCGCCGCGGCAGGCAACTCCGGCGGCAGCACCGGTCACGACGCCCCGTGGGTGACCACGGTGGGCGCGGTCGACACGGGCACCCACGCCGGCGCCCTCGTGCTCACCGACGGCACCCGCGTGGAGGGCGCGCTGAGCCCGAAGGGGCAACGCGTCGACCGCGGTATCGTGCTGGCCCGGTCGATCCCGGCGCCGGGCACCACGCCGGCCGAGGCTGCCCTGTGCGCCCGCGGCACCTTGGACGCGGGCGGCGCGGACGGTCACATCGTGGTCTGCGAGCGGGGCGAAGTGGCGCGACTGGAGAAGTCGCGCACGGTCCGTCTTGCCGGCGGCGACGCAATGGTCCTGGTCAACGACCGCGGAGAGGAACTCACCGCCGACCTGCACACCGTGCCGACCCTCAACATCAGCGCACTGGCAGGCAAGCAACTGCGCGCTGCGCTCGACGAGGGCCGTGCCCGCGGACGCGTGGTGCGGGTGCCGAACACGGCCGTCCGGAAGTTGGGCTGGTCGGCGACGGGCTCCCCCACCGCCGACTCGGTCAAGCCCGACCTGATGGCTCCCGGGCTGGGACGCCTCGCCGCGTCCACCGCGGCGGCGGGACGCTGGGACCTGCTCAGTGGGACCTCCGCGGCAGCAGCCCAGGTGAGCGGGATCGCCGCGACCCTGCGAGCCCGCGAACCGGACTGGTCGGCGGCCCGGATCCGTTCGGCGCTGAGCACGACCACCACCTCCCTCGGCCCGTGGGAGGCGCTCGACAGCGGCTCCGGCCTGGTCGACGCCGTGGCCTCCACCCGTCCCGGGCTGGTGCTCGACGTGTCGGCACCTGCCTGGCGCCGGTACGCCGACGGCGAGATCACTGACCTCAACCTGCCGTCGGTCCTGGTCGACGGTCCGGGCGAGGCACAGCGCAGAGTGACCAACACCCGCGAGCGGGCGGCGTACTGGTCGGTGTCGGTGAGCGGCTTCGACCGTCACCGGGTGGAGGTGTTCCCCCGCGCGGTGCAGCTCGAGCCCGGCGCGAGCCAGACCGTGCGCATCGCGGTGGGCGGCAACCCCCGCGCCCGCCGCGCCGACAGCGGCTTCGTGACGTGGCGTGACGACGCCGGCAACACCGTGCGACTGCCGGTCGTGGTCACCGCCCGCTGACGCGGGCTCCTGCAGGTCGGCCGCACGACGCGGTCCCGGTGCGTGTCCTCAGGCGTCGCGCTTGTGGAACGCGAACAGGCTGCCGGCCAGGACGAGTGCGGTGAAGCCACCGAAGACGACCAGGCCGCCGAGTGCGCTGAGTGGCTGCCCGAAGGTGTCGAGGTTCTCCTGGAAGCCGGCCGACCAGTTCTGCATGATCCGCCCGCCGGCGTTGAACGGCATGAACCGGGTTGCGTCGTAGACCGTCTCGTCGTCGGTCACCGCGCTCAGGGCGAGGAACAGGAAGCGGATCATCGTCTCGATGCCGAGCGGCCAGAGGTAGAGCATCACCATCGAGAAGGTCTGGTGCCGGATCAGCACCGTCGCGCCCATCACCAGCCAGGTCAGCAGCACGGTGAAGACGACCCGCTTCAACGCGGCCAGCACGAGGTAGCCAAGGTCGAAGTCGAAGTCGAGGCCAGCGAACCAGAGCAGCGTGACCAGCAGTGACAACAGGCAGCTGATCACCACCACGGCCGCCACCCAGAGCCCGACCACGATCAGTTTGGCGGCGAAGATGGCCGTGCGGTTCGGCACCGCGGTCAGGGTCGCGCGGATCATCCCGTGGCGGTACTCGTGACCCCAGGCCAGCACCCCGAGGATCGCTACCACGTAGGCCAGCAGGTAGAAGCTCGGGTCGACGTTGGAGAACTGGGTCATCGCGGCGTCGAGGATGAACCGTGAGTAGTCCTCGTCAGGGCTGCCGACCAGTTCGACCGGGGTGTTGAGCTGGATCACCATCGCGACGAAGAAGGTGAAGCCGACCCCGACCAGGATCGAACCGCCACTGATCCACCAGGTCGAGCGCAGTGTCGTCAGCCGGGTCCACTCATACTTCAACGCCGACGTCATGCCCGGCCTCCGTCCTGGTTGTGCGGCGGGTTCGCCGGTGGTGCCCAGCCGGGCGGCGGCCCGGCGACCGGCGGCGGCCCGGCGACCGGCGGCGCCCACGCCTGGTACTCCTCGGCACCCCCGGTCATCTCGAGGAATGCCTCCTCGAGGCTGGCCGTGTGGCTGGACAGCTCGTGGACGCGGATCTGGTTGTCGAAGGCGAGGTCACCGATCGCGACCGCATCCATGCCGACCACCCGCAGCGCCCCCGGCTCGACGGCCTGCACCGAGCCCTGACCTGCCAACCGATGACCGATCAACGCGGCAAGGTCGTGGCCCTGCGGCGTGCGGACCAGGACGTGGTTGCCGGTGGAACGACTGGTGAACTCCCCCACCGGCCCGTTGGCGATCAACCGCCCGCGCCCGATCACCACCAGTTCGTCGGCCATCAGCGCCATCTCGGAGAGCAGGTGGCTGGAGACGAAGATCGAGCGGCCCTCGGAGGCGAGCGCCTTGAGCAGGTCACGCATCCACCGGATGCCCTGCGGGTCGAGGCCGTTGGCCGGCTCGTCGAGGATCAGGGTGTGCGGGTTGCCGAGCAGCGCGGCCGCCAGACCGAGCCGCTGCCCCATGCCGAGCGAGAACGTGCTGGGCTGCTTGCTCGCGACGTCCGCGAGACCGACGGTGGCGAGCACCTCCTCGACCCGACCGGGCGGGATCCCGTTGGCGACCGCGAGCATCCGGAGGTGGTTGCGGGCGGACCGGGTCGGGTGGAACGGCTTCGCCTCCAGCAACGCGCCGACCTCCCGCATCGGGTGCTGGTAGGCGCTGAACGGCCGCCCGTCGAAGGTGCAACTGCCGTGTCCCCGGTCGAGCCCGAGCATCAACCGCATCGTGGTCGACTTGCCCGAGCCGTTGGGTCCGAGGAAGCCGGTCACCGTGCCCGGTCGGACATCGAACGACAGGTTGGTCACCGCCGTCTTGCCCTGGTAGGTCTTGCCCAGTTCGCGCGCCTGGATCACCGCCATCGTTGCGTGCCTCTCGTCATGGGTTGGGCCCCTGTTCCACCTCGACCAGCAGTTCCCGGTCACCGACCAGCACCCGGTCACCTGCGAGCAGCGTCGCCGGTCGACCGGCAGTCAGGTCGCGGGACACGCCGTGGCGGATCAGGATGGAGCCGTTGGTCGAACCCCGGTCGGTCACCACCAGGGTGCCGTCGGAAGCGAGGTGGATCTGGGCGTGCGTCTTGGACAACGACATGTCCTGCGAGGAGAGCGGCACTGCATGGCGCACCTGCTCCCCTGCTCGTCCCTCGGGGTTGCGGCCCAGCAGCACCAGCCCGTCGACCACCAACAGGTCGCCGTTCTCGAACCGGAGCCCCCAGCGCGGAGCACGCGCCGTGAGGGTGGGGTCGGACGTCGGCGTCGGGGCCACTGCCGGAGGTGACGGAGCCGGTGGTGGCGGTGCCGGAGTGGGAGGTGCCGACGGAGTGGGAGGAGCCGACGGGGTGGGAGGAGCCGACGGGGTGGGAGGAGCCGACCGGGCGGGCGCCGGAGCCACGACCGGCTCGGGGACGTGGGCGAGTCGCATCGCGGTGAGGTTGACCATCTCGGGCGCTGGTGCGGGCGCCGGTCCGTCGATCGGTCCGACGGCGGACAGCACCACGACCGAGCCGGCCGCCCGGTCGTGCCACCCGCGGCGCCGGCGCTCCGGATCGGCGAGCGCACTCGCGGCAAACCCAGCCAGCACCAGGCCGAGGGTGGGCAGGGACGCCAAGCCGAGGATCGTCGTACGCATCAGGGCGCGGAGTACGCCGATCGGGCCGCCGGTGTCGGCGTCGACCACGCGCAGCCCGAGCAGTGCCTTGCCCGGGGTCGCGCCACGGAGTCCGGTGGCAAGCGCAGAGGCGAGCGACACCAGGAGCACGGTGGCCAGGAGGACCGCCACTCCCACCGCGACCCGGTCCTCGCGAAAACCCCACCACCAAGCGGCAAGACCAGCGCCGGCAAACGCCGACCACCCGATCACGCGGTCCACGACGAAGGCGTGGAACCGTCGATCGGTGGGAGCGGGCGAGCCCGCCGGCTGGCCAGAAGTCATCGGTTCAGGCGCCGGAGACCTGGATGGTCATGCCGTCACCGAGGTCGACCAGTGCGCCGGGGAGCAGCTGCACCGCGACACCCGGCTGGAGTGACTCGGGACCCAACCCCGGGAGCACCAACACCGTGCCATTGGTCGAACCCAGATCAGTGACCACGGCGGTGCCGTGATCGGCCCCCGAACCGGGACGGATCTCGAGGTGGGTCGAGGAGATCTCCTGGTTGGGGCTCGGCACGGTGACCAGACGCGGCTGGTCGGTGGAGGTGAACCGACGCGCCTCCGGAGCCCGGCCGACCAGCACCGCGCGGTCGACCTCGATCACGTCGCCGTGCGCGAAGTGCAGCCGGGCCACCGGTCGTGCGGTGACGCTGGGAGCCGGCGGCTGGCCCGGGATGCCGGGTTGTTGGCGGGCGAACTGGTCGGAGTCCCACGAACTGCCGAGCGTCTGACCGTCGTGGTCGGAGGGCACACCGGAGTCGGGTGGTTGCCACTGACCGACCGAGGGCGGCGGCGTGAACGGCTCGAACACCTCGGTGTTGCCGGGGTCGGCCCCCAACTCCGCGACTGCCGGGGCCTCGAAGGGTTCGGCGGTGGCCACGTCGGGTTCCGGCTCGCCGACCGTCTCCGGCGCAGGATCCGGCTCCGGGGCGGCCTCCACCGGGTCGGCCTCCACCGGGTCCGCCTCCACCGGGGCAGCGAGGTACGGCGGGTGGTCGACGCGAGCCACTCGCACCAGGCCGCCCGAGACGAGGTGGTGATGGTCCGACTCCTGGACCCAGCCGGTCTCGTGGCCCTCCAGCAGCAGGGTGGTCCGGGCCACGGAGGCGACCGTGCGTTCGGTCCACGTGGTGGTGTCGGCGCCGTCGACCTCGACGGTGTCTCCCGCCGTGGTCAGGAAGACAGCACGCGGGGTGCCCCGCACCAGCACCCGCACGGCCTCTTCCCCGCGACTGAGGATCAAGAAGCCGGGCAGGCTGCGCAGTCCGCCGGCGATCAGGGCGTCGAGCAACTCGTCGAAACCGCTGCCGCCGTCGACCAACTCCCACAACGGCGCGACCCGGTCCTTGACCGTGGGCGGCAGGAAGACCGCGGCGTGCTCGCCCAGCACCCCGAACCAGGTGCCGGGGCGGAAGGACGTGTCGGCAATCACCGCTGCGTGGTCGACTGCTTCATTCATGGCAGAGCTCCAAGCTTCTCCTCGAGGCTGACCGGTTCGAGGCGGGTCTGTTCCGGTGGATCGGACTCGGCCAATCCCACCACATCGATCACCACGGCCGTGGCGTTGTCCTCGCCCCCGCCCGCGAGCGCGGCCCGGACGAGGCGGTCCGCGGCATCGCGCGGATCGGCGTGTTCACGGAGGATCTCCGCGATCTGGTCGTCGTCGACCATGCCCGAGATGCCGTCGGAGCAGAGCAGGATCCGTTCGGCGGAAGCCAACGGCAGCATGAAGAGGTCGGCGTCCAACGCTCCCTCCGGCCCGACCGCACGGGTGATCACATGACGCTCGGGATGGGTTGCGGCAGCAGCCGGGGTCAGTTCTCCGGCATCGATCAGCTGCTGCACCACCGAGTGGTCGACCGAGACCTGGTCGAGTCGGTCCGCGTGCAACTTGTAGGCCCGCGAGTCTCCGAGATTGACGAGCAGCCACTTGGCGCCCTCGTCGTCGGCGACCAGCAGTGCAGCCACGGCAGTGGTGCCGGAGTAGTAGTGACCGTTGCCACCTCCGCGACGTTCGGCCACGTGGGCCCGGATCCGCGTCTGGGCCCGGGCCAGCACCTGCTCCACCCGGGTCACCGCCTCGGCCGGCGGGAACCCGTCGCGGGCCAGCCCGGTGAACTCCTCGACGACGATCGCGCTGGCCACCTCGCCGCCGTCGTGCCCGCCCATGCCGTCAGCGACGACGAAGACCGGAGGCGCAGCAAGATGGGCGTCCTGGTTGGTCTCGCGCACCAGGCCGACGTGGGTGGCTGCGCCACTGTTCAGATGCACCACGGACCCGATTCTCCCCCGTGCTGTTCGCGGCTCGGTAGCGTGTGCGGGGTGGGTGAGGCGAGCACGACGTACCGGTCGTTGGCGGAGCAACTGCGGGGCTGGCCCGAGGGACGCCTCGTGGCGTTGCTGCGTGCCCGTCCTGACTTGGCCACTCCGGCTCCCTCTGACTCGTCTGCTCTGGCCTCTCGCGCCGCCACCCGTGCCTCGGTGCTGCGCGCACTCGACCTGTTGACCCAGGCCGAACTCGCAGGTCTTCATGCCCTCGCCCACGACGCCGAAACCCGGGGCGACGTGCCGGCGGCCACGGTCGACCGTCTCGGGGCACTCGCGCTGGTCTGGTCGGCGCCCGGCGGACCGCGCCCGTTGAGCGTGGTCGCAGACCTGCTGGGCCCACCGCCGAGCACACCGACCGACAGCCCGCCACCGCTGGCCACGGTCGAGCAACCGGAGGACCGCACCACCCGCACCGCGGTCGGGGCGGCGTTCGACGTCGTACGCCGGGTGGAGGTGCTGCTCGACGAATGGGGTCGGACCCCGCCCGGGGCGTTGCGTTCCGGCGGCCTCGGTGTCCGCGACCTCCGCGCCGCCGCCCGCCTGTTGCAGGTGGAGGAGCCGGTGGCGGCGTTGCTGGTCGAGGTTGCCGCCGAGGCCGGTCTGCTCGCCGTCGCGTCACCGACCGGTGCGGAGGTGTGGCTCCCCACCGGGGCGTACGACGAGTGGTGCCGCCTCGATCCGGCGCACCGGTGGGTCGAGCTCGCCACCGCGTGGTTGCGCACGGCCCGCCTGCCCGGCCTGGTCGGCAGCAAGGACGCGAGCGGAAGGACCGCGAACGCGCTTGCCCCCGGCCTGGTCGATTCCCATGCCGTCGACTCCCGGGCGTTGGTGTTGGGCACGCTCGCAGAGCTCCCCGCCGGGCTGGCGCTGGCGTCCGGCACCGGCGTGCCGTCGTTGGTGGCTCGGGCGTCGTGGCTGCGTCCGAGGCGGCCGGCGACCCAGGAGCGGTTGGTCGGGTGGGCGGTCAGCGAGGCCACCGAGCTCGGCGTGCTCGGTCTGGGTGCGCTGCCCGAGGCGGGTCGGCTGCTGGTGGCTGGAGAGCCCGCGGCGGCAGCAGCTGCCCTCGCTGCCCTCCTGCCCGCCCCACTCGACCACGTCCTGGTGCAGGCCGACCTGACCGCGGTGGCCCCGGGCCCGCTGCTGCCCGATCTGGCCGCCCGTCTCCACCAGGTCGCCGACGTCGAGTCACGCGGTGGTGCGACCGTCTTCCGGTTCTCCTCCGCATCGGTGCGTCGGGCTCTCGATGTCGGCTGGTCGGCCGCCGACCTGCACGAGTTCCTGGCCTCGGTGTCCCGCACACCGGTGCCGCAACCGCTGAGCTACCTCGTCGACGACACGGCCCGCACGCACGGCACGCTCCGGCTCGGGTGGGCCGAGGCGTTCCTGCGCTGTGCCGACGAGAGCGTGCTGACCGCGCTGCTGAGCCACCGTGGGGTCGAGCACCTCGGCCTGCGCCTGATCGCGCCGACGGTCGTGGTCAGCACGACGCCGGTCGACGAGCTGCTCACCGCCCTGCGAGAGCTCGGCGCCGCACCGGTGGTCGAGGGGCCCGACGGCACCGTCCATCTCGCCGCCGCACCGGTGCGCCGGGCCCGCACCCCGCGTCGCGCAGCACCCGGCCGCGACGCAGCCCGCGACGCGGCCGCGGTGACCGCGGCAGCCGCGTCGATCCGGGCCGGCGACCGGGCCGCGGCCAACCGTCCCCCACAACTCGTCGCGAGCACACCGGCCGATGCACTTGCCGCGCTGCGACAGGCGATCGAGGCCGGGACGACGGTGGTGGTCGGCTACGTCGACAACCACGGCGTCACCAGCGAGCGCGTGATCGAACCGCGCACCGTCGACGGCGGCCAGGTCACGGCGTACGACCACCGGGTGCAGGACCTGCGTGGTCTGGCGGTGCACCGGATCACGTCGGTGCGACCCGCATCGGGCCGGTCGTAGGATCGTGGGGTGACCGACGGCCCGCTGATCGTGCAGAGCGACAAGACCCTGCTGCTCGAGGTCGACCACCCACGAGCGGCTGCGTGTCGTCTGGCGATCGCGCCGTTCGCCGAACTCGAGCGTTCGCCCGAGCACGTGCACACCTATCGCCTCACCCCGCTCGGCCTGTGGAACGCCCGGGCTGCGGGACACGACGCCGAACAGGTCGTCGACGCGCTGCTCGAGCACTCCCGCTATCCGGTGCCGCACGCGTTGCTGGTCGACGTCGCCGAGACGATGTCGCGCTACGGGCGCCTGCGTCTGCACAAGCATCCGGCACACGGGCTGGTGCTCTCCTCGACCGACCGTCCGGTGCTGGAGGAGGTGCTGCGCGCCAAGCGGATCAAGGGCATGCTCGGCGAGCGCATCGACGACGACACGGTTGCCGTGCACCCCTCCGAACGGGGCAATCTCAAGCAGGCACTGCTGAAGCTCGGTTGGCCGGCCGAGGACTGGGCTGGTCATGTCGACGGCGAGGCGCACCCGATCGACCTCGACGAGGACGGCTGGCAACTGCGCAGCTACCAGCGTGAGGCCGCGGAGGCATTCTGGCACGGCGGCTCCGGTGTCGTGGTCCTCCCGTGCGGGGCCGGCAAGACGATCGTCGGCGCCGCTGCGATGGGCCGGGCCCGCGCGACGACGTTGATCCTGGTCACCAACACCGTCTCGGCGCGGCAGTGGAAGGACGAACTGGTCCGGCGCACGTCGTTGACGCCAGCCGAGATCGGCGAGTACTCCGGTGCGGTGAAGGAGATCCGCCCGGTCACGATCGCCACCTACCAGGTGCTGACGACGAAGCGGAAGGGCGTGCATCCACACCTCGAACTGCTCGACGCCCGTGACTGGGGCCTGATCGTCTATGACGAGGTGCACCTGTTGCCGGCCCCGATCTTCCGGATGACGGCCGACCTGCAGGCGCGTCGCCGACTCGGGCTGACCGCCACGCTGGTCCGCGAGGACGGCCGCGAGGGTGACGTGTTCAGCCTGATCGGCCCCAAGCGGTACGACGCCCCGTGGAAGGACATCGAGGCCCAGGGGTGGATCGCACCGGCCGACTGCGTCGAGGTGCGGGTGAGTCTGCCGTCGGCCGAACGGCTCGCCTATGCGACCGCCGAACCCGAGGAGCGCTACCGCCTCGCGGCATGCACGCCCCACAAGACTGATGTCGTACGCCGGTTGGTGAAGACCCACGTCGACCAGCCGACGCTGGTGATCGGGCAGTACATCGACCAGCTCGACGAGTTGGCCGCCGAACTCGACGCCCCGGTGATCAAGGGCGACACCCCGGTCAAGGAGCGCCAGCGGCTCTTCGACGCCTTCCGCTCCGGCGAGGTGGGGCTCCTGGTCGTCTCGAAGGTCGCGAACTTCTCCATCGACCTGCCGTCGGCCGAGGTGGCGATCCAGGTCTCGGGATCGTTCGGCTCACGCCAGGAGGAGGCCCAACGGCTCGGTCGACTGCTCCGGCCCAAGGCCGAGGGGAAGACCGCGCACTTCTACACCATCGTCTCGCGCGACACCGTCGACGCCGACTTCGCCCAGAACCGTCAGCGGTTCCTGGCCGAACAGGGCTACGCCTACCGCATCGTCGACGCCGACGACCTCGCGTGAGCGCGGCCGAGGATCAGCTCCAGGCCATGTCGGCATCGGCGTGCCAGTAGGCCTTCATCGAGGTGACCAGACCCTCGTCGTCGAAGGTCATCACCTCGATCGCCGAGACCGTCATCGTGGCGCCCTCGATCTTGGTCGCCACGTCGAACAGGAACGCAGCCGCGTGGTCACCGGAGGCCCGGAACTCTCGCAAGGTGGTGCTCATCTCCAGGTCCTGGATGCTGCGGTAGAACTCCTCGACGGCTGCGCGGCCGTCCTTGACGTCGCCGCCGACCGGGTCCTCCAAGGTCGGCTCGGCCGCAAAGAGCTCCATCACCTCTGCCGCACTGCCGTTCGCCACCCGCTGCAGGTACTTCTCGACGATCTCGCGCCGCTCCGCCACTGACTTGGCCATCACCACTCCTAGAAAATGAGAACACGTTCCACTTGAGTGCAGGCTAGTCGATCACCAGTCGCCAGGAGCGCACATGGCCGGCGTCCACGTCGGCGCGGTAGGACGCCCCCGGTCGGGCCTGCACCCCGACATGGAACTGGGTGACACCGGCGCGGACCAACCACGGCACCTGCTCGGCGACCAGGCCGTGGCCGGGCAGCACCCGCGCAGCGGCCCAGGGGTCGTGCTCGACCCGGGCGAGGAGGTCGTCGTACCCGACCGCGAGACCCCGGGGCGATCCGGAGGCCCACACCGCGTCGAGACCGGGCAGGGTCGCCAACGCCCGCCAGGCCCCCTCCGACTCGAGGCACTCGTCGATCGCGTCACTGAAGGTCCAGGGCAGGCCCGGGTTCGCCTCGGCCAGGGCGACGCAGGTGTCGACGTCGACCCGCAGGTCGGGGTCGAGGAATCCGAACACGACCCCCTCGGCTCCCAACGCGGCGTACTCGCCCGCCAGCCCGCAGAGCCGGGTGAACTCGCCACCGGTGGTGGTGCGCGAGTCGTTGAGGCGCAGCACCACCCGCACCGCGACCGAGGCCTCCTTGAGCACGGCGGAGGCGACCCGCAGGTCCGGCGACAGACCGTCGGGCGTGGTCAGCAGCAGCCGGTCGGCACCGCCCTCGAGAGCTCCGAGGACGTCACGCGGCCGTTGCACCTCGACTTCGAGCAGGGGGGCCATGAGCGGAACTGTAGTGACCGCGGAGCGGTCAGGCGTGCACCGTCAGTCCGTGGCGGCGTACTGCACCCACATCGTGTAGCGGTCGCCGCGGAAGGTGGACCGGGAGACCTCGACGATGCGGTCCTGGCAGACCGCACGTCGTGACACCCGCAGCACCGGAGCGCCGCTGGCGATCTCGAGCAGGTCGGCCTCGGCAGAGGTGGCGACGTCGGCGACGATCGAGTCCTCGGCCCAGGTCGGCTTCAGGCCACGGGCCTCGAGCGCCTCGTAGAGCGAGGTCGGGGTGCCCGACTGCAGGAACCCCGGTAGCAGCACCTCGGCGAGATAGGCGTCCTCGATGCACATCGGCTGCGAGTCGGCCCGTCGCAGCCGCTTCCAGTGGACCACCGGGTCACCCTCGGTGAGGTCGAGGACCCGGGCCACACCGGGACCGGCGCGTTCGATCCGGGCGATCAACGTCTGGGACTCGGCCAGCAGGTTGCGCGAGCGCATCTCCTCGGTGAAACCGAGCAGGGCGCCGACCTTGGAGCGGCGCTGGGCGACGAAGGTGCCCTTGCCCGGGACCCGCTGGAGCAGTCCCTCGGCGACCAGGGTGTCGATCGCCTGACGCACGGTCATCCGGGCCACCCCGAAACGCTGCACCAACTCGCGCTCCGACGGCGCGGGACTTCCCGGCGGCGCCTCGGCGATCAGCGTGCGCACATATTCGCGCACCGCCACATGCTTGAGCCCCGCCACCTGTGTCAACACCCCCGTATCGTGCACAGGGGCGAGTGTAGGCGGGTCCGAGGTCACAAACTCTTCGGTCAGACCGATATGACCCAACCTGACTAGACCGGCCTGGTCATTCCGTGGAAATCGCCCGCAGTACGTCGAGTCGGGCGGCCCGCCTGGCCGGGAAGACCGCGGCGAGCACCCCGACCACGAGGGAGATCGCGAGGAACGCCACCACCTGGCCCCAGGGAACCGCGATCACCTCGAGCCCCTGCGAGGCAAGGTCGCGCAGCAGCACCCATCCGAAGATGAGTCCGAGGCACACACCGAGCACCGCTCCTAGGAAGGCGATCACGATCGACTCCAACCGGATCATCCGGCGCAGCTGGCTGCGGGAGAGGCCGATCGCCCGGAGCAGTCCGATCTCCCGGGTGCGTTCGATCACCGAGAGCGCGAGCGTGTTGACGATGCCGAGCACGGCGATCACGAGGGCCAGTGCGAGCAGGCCGTAGATCAGCGTCAGCAGTTGGTCGATCGGCCCCCGCTGCTCCTCGGCCAACCCCTTCTGGTCCTTGACCGAGACCATCTTCTGGGCGCCGACCAGGTCCTCCAGCTGCTGCTGCACGACCGTGCGGTCCGCGCCGTCGGCGAGCGTCACGAAGACGAAGTTGTCGACAGCGACGTAGCCGGCGTCGGCGAAGGTGTCGAGACCGAGCACGTAGGAGTCGCCCAGCACCGGGTTCTGCTCATAGATGCCGCCCACGACGTACGAGGTGTCGCCGACTGGCACCTTGAGGTCGACCGGGTCGCCGACGGCCAGGTCGCGGTCGTCGGCCATCGACTCCGACACCAGCACGGTGTCGGGCTCGTCGAGCGAGGCAAGTGCCCCGTCGGCCATCGTCACCTTCAGGGTGTCGGTGACGGTCGAGGGGTCGATCCCCTGGACGAACGCGGTCCCGCCGTCGGTCTCCTCGACGTACTGGAACCGCACCCTGCTGACCGCGGCCACCCCGTCGAGCTTCTCGGCGCGGTCGGCGACGGTCGGCGAGAAGCCGATGCCGAACACGTTGGAGACGACCAGGTCACCGACGAAGTTGTCCGCAACCGCACGGTCGACACTGGCCTTCGCCGACGAGCCGACCATCGCCATCGTGGTGCACAGCGCAAGGCCGATCATCAGGGCCGAGGCCGTTGCCGTCGTACGCCGGGGGTTGCGCAGCGAGTTCTGGCCGGCCAACTGGCCCACGGCGCCGTGGGTGCGTGAGAACAGCCAGCGGGCTCCCAGCAGCAGAGGTCGGGCGATCACGGGGCTCGCCGCCGACACCCCGAGGAGCACGGCCAAGGTGCCGACGCCGAGCAGGTAGCCGCTCCTGGGCACCTCGCCGAAGAGTGCGAGCCCGATGGCGACCGAGCCGAGCACGACCGTGACCACCCCGAGCAGCAGGCGTCGACGCACGGTGGTCTCCGGCAGCGCGACGTCGTCGCGCAGGGCGGCGACCGGCGGGATCTTGCCGGTGCGGCGGGCCGGGAACCAGGCCGCCACCATCGTCACCACGACCCCGATCGCGTAGCCGATCACCACGGTGCTGGCCCGGAACACCATCGGGGTGGTGGAGAGGTCGAGGCCGAAGCTGGCGAACGCGGCGCGGATGCCGAAGAACAGCAGCACGCCCAGACCCAGCCCGATCGTGGCGCCGCCCACCCCCAGGACGAAGGCTTCGAGCAGCACCATCCACTTCACCTGGCGTCGCGACGCCCCCAGAGCTCGCAGCAACGCGAGTTCGCGGCTGCGTTGCGCGACCAGGATCGAGAAGGTGTTGACGATCAGGAACGACCCGACCACCAGCGCGATCACCGCGAAGATCAACAAGAAGGTGGTGATGAAGCCGAGCTGGTCGAGCAGGGAGTCGGCTGACTCGTCGGAGGCGTCGTCACCGGTCACCGCCTCCAGCCCCTCGGGGAGGACCTCCTGGACCCGGTCGCGCAACTCCTCCTGGCTGACGCCGTCCTCGGCCGTGACCCAGAAGTTGTTGAACACGTCCTTGCCGTCGAGGAAGAGGTCCTGGGCGGTGTCGGTGTCGAAGGCCGTGTAGGTGACGCCGTTGAGCGATCCGCCCTCGCTGAAGCCGAGCACCCCGACCAGGGTGGCCTGCAGCTCGGGGTGCTCACCGGTGGTCACCAACGACACCGTGTCGCCGATCCGGTAGCCGCTCTTCTCGACCGTCTTGTCGTCGATGGCGACCTCGCCCTCGCCGGCGGGGGCCCGACCGTCGATCACTTCGAGGCCCTTGAGCCCGTGTCCGGCCGGCGCGTCGTTCCAGTCGCCGGCCAGTGCCGGCGGTCCGTTGCCGCCGACCGGGTCGCCGTCGACGTCGATCACATAGACCCCGACCACGCCGATGTTGCCGTCGGCGCGGGCGGCACCGTCGACGGCGGCGAGCTTCGCGCCGAGTCTGCCCGGGACGGTCACCGCCGACGGGGCACCGTCCACGGTGGCGTTGCCGGCCGGGCGCACGACGACGTCACCGACGGTGCTGGCGAACAGGGCCGTGAACGACCGGTTGAGGGTGTCGCCGAAGACCAGCGAGCCGGTGACGAAGCCGACCCCGAGCACGATCGCGAAGGTGCTCATCAACAGGCGCAGCTTGCGCCCCAACAGGCTCTTGAGCGCTGCCCGCACCATCAGTCGTCACCCGCTGCTGCGACCTGCGCGGCAGTCATGGAGGCCATGATCTCCAGCACCCGTTCACGGCTGGGCGCGCGGAGCTCGTCGACGGCCCGACCATCAGCCAGGAAGACCACCCGGTCGGTGTGCGCGGCCGCCACCGGGTCGTGGGTGACCATCACGATGGTCTGGCCGTGGTCGTCGACGCTGCGACGCAGCAGACCGAGCACCTCCGCGCCAGACTGTGAGTCGAGGTTGCCGGTCGGCTCGTCGGCGAAGACGATCGCCGGGCGACTGACCAGCGCGCGGGCCACCGCGACCCGCTGCTGCTGCCCGCCGGAGAGCTGGTTGGGTCGATGGTCGAGCCGGTCCGCCAGTCCGACGGTCTCGATCACCCGGGCGAACCACTCGAGATCGGGGCGCCGGCCGGCGATGCTCAGCGGCAGGCGGATGTTCTCCCCCGCGGTCAGGGTCGGCACCAGGTTGAAGGACTGGAAGACGAAGCCGATCTCGTCGCGACGGATCCGGGTCAACTCCTTGTCCTTGAGCGATCCCAGCTCGACGTCGCCGAGGAAGACCTGCCCGCCGTCGGGACTGTCGAGCGCCGCACAGCAGTGCATCAGCGTCGACTTGCCGGAGCCGCTCGGCCCCATCACTGCGGTGAACTCACCTGCCACCAGGTCGAGGGTGACCCCGTCGAGCGCCCGGACCATGGCATCGCCGACCCCGTAGGTCTTGGTCAGGCCGACCACACGGGCCGCGGGAGTTGCGTCGGTGCTCGTCATGAGCCTGACCCTAGAGGAGAAGTGGCTCGAACGGCTGTTCGATTTCGGTGCTAGCGTGGCATCATGCCGACCGACCTCCAGGCGTCCCTCTTCGACCAGGCCGAGACCCCGACCCTGGCCGACCTCCGCGCCACCCGCCGTACGACGTTGGGCGCCGGCGCATGGGTGGACGTGCGGCCCAACTGGATCTCAGGGGCCGACGAGGTGCTCACCTGCCTGCGCGACGAGGTGCCGTGGCGCGCCGAGCGCCGCACGATGTGGGACCGCGAGGTGGCGGTGCCCAGGCTCCTGCACACCTACGGGATCGGCGAGTCGCTCCCGCATCCGGCCCTCACTGCAGTGCGCCACGCGTTGAACGGTCACTACGCCGCCGAGCTCGGTGAGGAGTTCGTCACCGCCGGGTGCTGCAACTATCGCAACGGCGACGACTCCGTGGCGTGGCACGGCGACACCATCGGTCGCGGTCGCACCGAGGACACCATGGTCGCGATCGTCTCCTTCGGCGACCCGCGCACCTTGGCGCTGCGACCGCGCGGTGGCGGCGCGGCCGTCCACTTCACGATGGGTCACGGCGACCTGCTCGTGATGGGCGGCTCGTGTCAACGCACCTGGGAGCACGCCGTGCCCAAGGTGGCCCGTGCCGGGCAGCGGATCTCGGTGCAGTTCCGCCCCCGGCACGTCTTCTGAACCGGGCCGCCTCAGTTGCGCCGGCGCACGATCCAGACCACCAGCGCGAGTACGCCGAGTGCTGCGGCGACCTGCTTGCCGTAGCTCTTCGCCAGCACCGGCAGCACCGCGGCGCCGAGGTCGAGGCTGTCGTCGACCGGCGCGCCACTGGGACCAGGGCCCGACGGCACCGGTCCGCCGACGCTGGCCTGCTCGACGGCCTCCTCGACGGTCTCCGCCGGCGGGTCACCGGCGGAGAGGCTGGTGGTGCGCAGGCACTCCACGAACTGCCCCAACAGTTTGTCGCTGACGTCCTGGATCATGCCGCGCCCGAACTGCGCCGGCTTGCCGGTGATCGCCAGGTCGGTGACCACCGTGACCGTGGTGCCGTCGGTCCCTTCGACCATGGTGAGGTCGACGTCGGCACCGGCGGTGCCGTTGCCCCGCTTGTCCTTGCCCTTCGCCTCCACCTTCATCGTGTGGGTGGCCTCGTCCTTGACGGCGAAGTGACCAGCACCGTTGTAGACCAGGGCGATCGGGCCGAGCTTGACCTTGACCGAACCCTCGAAGGAGTCACCCTCGACGCCGGTCACGACCGCGCCGGGGAAGCACTGCGCCACCGACGCAATGTCGTTGAACGCCGCCCAGGTCTCGTCGAGGCCGGTCGGCACGGTGAACTCGTGGGTCAGATCCATCCCCCTCACGCCCCTGCGGCGGCGAGCACGGCCCGACGGGTCAACACGGCGGCCAGGTGCTTGCGGTAGTCGGCGTCGCCGTTGAGGTCGGACGGCGGGTTGGTGCCCTCAGCCGCCGCGGCAGCGGCCGCACGGACCGCTTCCTCGGTGGCCGGTTGACCGACCAGCGCCTGCTCGACCGCTCGGGCTCGCAGCGGCGTCGAGCCCATGTTGGTCAGTCCCACCCGCGCCTCGGCGATGGTGCCGTCGGAGACCTTCACCGCAGCGCCCACGGCGACGATCGGCCACTGGTGGGCGACCCGCACGAACTTCTCGTAGTGCGCCCCCCAGCCGGTGTGCTTGGGCACCCGGATCGAGGTGAGGATCTCGTCCTCGCCGACCGCCGTGGTGAAGAAGTCGTCGAAGAACTCGTCGGCACCGACCGTCCGGGTGCCGGATTGCCCCGCAATCTCGAACGACGCCCCCAGGGCCAGCACCGGGGCGCCGAGGTCGCCAGCCGGATCGGCGTGCGCCAGGGCACCGCCGAAGGTGCCGCGGTGACGGACCTGGGCATCGGCCAGATGCTCGACTGCCTTGGTGACCAGCGCCGCGTGCTCGGCCACCAACGGGTCGCGACCGACATCGTGGTGGGTGGTCATCGCTCCGATCACGAGAGCGTCACCGTCGTCGCGTACGCCGCGCAACGCCTCGATCCGTCCGAGGTCGACCACCATCTCGGGTGCGTTGAGACGCATCCGCAGGACCGGCAGCAGGCTCTGGCCGCCGGCAATCACCTTGGCCTCGTCGCCGTGCTCGGCGAGCACGGCGAGTGCCTCCTCGACGCTGGTCGGGGCGACGTACTCGAACTGGGCGGGGATCACTGGCCTGCTCCTTCCGTGCGGTCGGCGGTGCCGCTCATGCCGGTCTCCTCCGAGAAGTGGGGGGCAGCCGCCCCTTCTGTCGGTGCCACGCCGTTGCCGTGGATCGCCTTCCAGACCCGCTCCGGCGTGCAGGGCATCTGGATGTCGTTGACCCCGAACGGCCGGAGTGCGTCGACCACCGCGTTCATCACCGCCGGCGTGGAGGCGATCGTGCCGGCCTCGCCGACGCCCTTCACGCCGAGCGCGTTGGTCAGCGCGGGAGTCGTGGTGTGACCGACGTCGAAGCTGATCGTGTCGGCCGCGGTCGGCACCAGGTAGTCGACGAACGACGCCGAGACCAAGGTGCCGGTGTCGTCG
>JBEBTI010000021.1:0-25266 GCA_040393845.1 Nocardioides daejeonensis | reverse complement strand
CGTACTGCTGCTGGTGGAACATCTTGCCGCTGATGTTGGGGCGGAAGCCGTGGGTCAGGTGCCCGCCTGCGTCGAGGCTCATCCCGAGCAGACGCTGGTTGCCGAGCTCGTGACGAAGCGACTCCCAGTCGCCCTCGGTGAGTTCGTTGACGTTCTTGGCGCCGAGCTTCTGCAGCGCGGGGGTCTCGACCCGGTTGGCCAGGATCGACCAGAACGCAACGAGGTTGGCGTCGATGCCGGAGTGCGGCTGCACATAGGCGTACGGCGCCCCGAACAGCTCGCGGGCGTGCTCGGCCGCCAGCGACTCGACCGTGTCCACGTTCTGACACGCGGCATAGAACCGGTGACCGACGGTGCCCTCGGCGTACTTGTCGCTGAACCAGGTGCCCATCGTCAACAGCACTGCCGGGGAGGCGTAGTTCTCACTGGCGATCAGCTTCAGCGACGAGCGCTGGTCGGCCAGCTCCTGGCGGGTGGCCTCAGCGATCCGCGGCTCGACCGAGGCGATCACCTCGAGTGCCTGGGAATACGCGGAGCTGGTCAGGGAGGACAGGTCGCTCATGGCCGACAGACTAGTCGTGCACCGACGTACGACGGCAACGCGGCCCACCCGCGACCAGATGTGATGCGCGCCATGTTCCGACTGGCCCGTCAGGCGGGTTCCGGTGCCGCACTGATCGGTTCGTCTCACTGAATGGACGCCCGTCTCACCTCATGAGATCCGCGTTTGTGAATCAGGTGTCCGCCCCCTGAGACTCGACCCATGATCAGTGCTGCAACACACGCCTACCTCGTGGTTCGACGCCACGTGGACTACGGGCGTACGCGCAGCATGATGTGTTGGCCCTGCTGACCTCCCCGCTGCCCGGTTCATTCGACGTGGCGGGCGCCCGACCAGACAACCAAAGTCCGGGCGCACGGTTGCAGGCCAGCCCGGTGTCTCAATGGCGCGACACTCGGCACCCGCGTCGCGCGTCTCCTGCTTGCGAAGGACCTCGCACCCATGACTGACCAGACACCTGCCCGCCCAGCCCGGCCCCGGGCCAAGAAGGGCGAGGGCCAGTGGGCTCTCGGCTATCTCGAGCCGCTGAACAAGAACGAGCAGTCCAAGAAGGACGACAACCCGCTCAACGTGCGTGCTCGGATCGAGAACATCTACTCGAAGCGTGGCTTCGACTCCATCGACCCGGCCGACCTGCGCGGTCGTTTCCGCTGGTACGGCATCTACACCCAGCGGGCACCGGGCCTCGACGGTGGCAAGACCGGCTCCCTCGAAGAAGAGCAGCTCGACGACCGCTACTTCATGATGCGGGTGCGTTCCGACGGCGCGCTGATGAGCGCCGAACAGTTGCGCACCCTGGGCGGTGTCTCGACCGAGTTCGCGCGCGAGACCGCTGACATCACCGACCGCTCCAACATCCAGTACCACTGGATCGCGATCGAGGACGTCCCCGAGATCTGGAACCGCCTGGAGGCGGTCGGGTTGAGCACCGAAGAGGCCTGCGGCGACTCCCCCCGGGGCATGCTCGGCTCCCCCGTTGCAGGGGTTGCGAAGGACGAGATCATCGACGGCACCCCGGCGCTGCTCGAGATCAACCGCCGGCGCACCGGCAACCCGGAGTACTCCAACCTGCCCCGCAAGTTCAAGACGTCGGTCTCCGGCCACCCGAGTCTCGACGGTGCGCCGGAGATCAACGACGTCTCCTTCGTCGGCGTCGAGCACCCCGAACACGGCCCGGGCTTCGACCTGTGGGTCGGTGGCGCACTGTCGACCAACCCGTTCCTGGCGGTGAAGCTCGGCGTGTGGGTCCCGCTCGACGAGGTCGCTGACGTCTGGGAAGGCGTCATCTCGATCTTCCGTGACTACGGCTACCGCCGCCTGCGGTCGCGCGCCCGCTTGAAGTTCCTCGTCAAGGACTGGGGCGGCGAGAAGTTCCGCGAGGTCCTCGAGACCGAATACCTCAAGCGCAAGCTCGTCGACAACGAGTCCCCGACCGTCGCCACCCGCAACGGCGACCACATCGGCGTGCACGAGCAGAAGGACGGCAAGTTCTACATCGGCGCCACGCCAACTGTCGGTCGGGTCAGCGGCTCCCTGCTGACGGCCCTGGGTGACCTCGTCGAGAAGTACGGCGTCGCGGGCGTCCGTTTCACGGCGTACCAGAAGTTGGTCCTGATCGGAGTCGACGGCGACCGGGTCGACGACGTGCTCGACGCTCTCGAGGTGATCGGCCTGTCCGCCCGCCCGTCGCACTGGCGCCGTTCGACCATGGCGTGCACCGGCATCGAGTACTGCAAGCTCGCGATCGTCAACACCAAGGACCGCGCCATGGCGCTGGTCGACGAACTCGAACGTCGCTTCCCCGAACTCGACACTCCGATCACGATCAACGTCAACGGGTGCCCCAACTCCTGCGCCCGCACCCAGGTGGCCGACATCGGTCTGAAGGGTCAGCTGGTGCTGGACGACGACGGCAACCAGGTCGAGGGCTTCCAGGTGCACCTCGGAGGCGGCATCGGTCTCACCCAGGAACTCGGACGCAAGCTCCGGGCGCACAAGGTGACCAGCGCCGGTCTCGACGACTACGTCACCAACGTCGTCGTGGCCTACCTCGACCAGCGCGAGGACGACGAGAGCTTCGCTGCTTGGGTCGCCCGTGCCGACGAGGAGTTCCTGCGCGGCGAGTCCGACCCACGCAGCAGCCTCGTGGGAGTCTGAGGGTGAACGCCCGCGCGGTCCCGTATCTGTGCCCGTTCTGCGGGGACGACGACCTGCGCCCCCACGAAGTGACCGCGCCGGACGGCGAGGTCTCCTCACCGCACGGCGCGTGGGAGTGCCGGTCCTGCCTGCGCGCCTTCAGCCTGAAGATGCTGGGCATGCTGCCCCGTCCCGACGTCATGGGAGGTCCGTCGTGACGGCGTCGACCACGACCCGCGCGGCGGCGTACCGCGGCAGCCACACCGCCGACCGCTCCCCCGAGGAACTGCGCGAGATCGTCTCCCACGTGGGGGCCGAACTCGAGCTGGCACCGGCCGAGGACATCATCGAGTGGGCGGTGGCAACCTTCGGCGAGCGCTTCTGTGTGACGTCCTCGATGGGCGACGCGGTGCTCGCCCACCTGGCCGCCAAGGTTGCGCCCGGCATCGACGTGGTCTTCCTCGACACCGGCTACCACTTCGCCGAGACACTGGGCACCGCTGACGCCGTCAAGCACACGATGGACGTCAACCTGATCACGATCACACCGAAGCAGACCGTGGCCGAGCAGGACGCAGAGCACGGTCCGGAGCTGTTCCGACGCGACTCCGACCTGTGCTGCAAGCTCCGCAAGGTGCAGCCACTCGCGGAGAGCCTGGCGGGGTACGACGCATGGGCGACCGGACTACGTCGTGCGGAGACCCACAACCGGGTGATCGCGCCGGTGATCGGGTGGGACGCCCGCAAGGGCAAGGTCAAGGTCTCCCCGATCGCTCGGTGGAGCGACGAGCAGATCGACCAGTACATCGAGGACAACCAGATCTTGGTCAACCCGCTCGTCCACGACGGCTACCCGTCGATCGGATGCTGGCCGTGCACGTCACGGGTGGCGCCGGGCGAAGACCCGCGCAGCGGTCGCTGGGCTGGTCAGAACAAGACCGAGTGCGGGATTCACACGTGAACCGCCGAATCAGCGAAGAAAGGAAGAGGTGATGACCGCTCCAGCCCTGGTGTGCCTCGCGCACGGCAGCCGCGACCCGCGCTCCGCCGAAACCATCAACGCCCTTGTCGGGGAAGTGCGGGCGATGCGCCCGGACCTCCGCATCGAGACGGCGTTCCTCGAGCTGGCCAAGCCGTCCTTCGGCACCGTGGTCAGCAAGCTGGTTCGGGCCGGCTTCGACGAGATCGTCGTCGTCCCCCTGCTTCTCACCGAGGCGTACCACGCCAAGGTCGACGTACCCACGGTCGTCGCTGAGCAGTGCGCCAAGCACGAAGGACTCCGGATCCGCGCCACGCAGGTGCTGGGGCTCGAGACGGGCTTCCTGGAAGTGCTCGACCTGCGTCTGCGGGCAGCACTGAAGGACGCCCGTGTGCGTGAACTCGACGCCCTGGTGCTGGCTGCCGCCGGCTCCAGCGACCCACTCGCCAACCGGTCGGTCGCGCGACTGGCTCGGATGTGGGGCAGCCATCACCACCTGCCGGTGAAGGCCGCGTTCGCCTCCACTGCTCCTCCGGCCACCGGCGAAGCTGTGCGGGCGTTCCGCGCCGAGGGACGTCGTCACATCGCCGTCGCTTCGCTCTTCCTCGCCCCCGGCTTCCTGCCCGACCGGGCCGCCGAGCTCGCCCTGGAGGCGGGCGCCATCGCCGTGTCCGCACCCTTGGGCGCGCACCCGGAACTCGCCCGCGTGGTCCTGGCCCGCTATGCCGTCGGGGCCGTGGAACTCGTCCCCGTCTGAGCGCGGATCAGCGGACCAGACGGGCGACGAGACGGTGCAGCTCGGCAGCCGGGTCCTCCGTCAGGCCGCTGTGCACCGGACCCGGCTGCAACACGGTGCTGCGTGGCGCCTTGATGAAGCCGAACCGGGTGCCGGGCGGCTGGCGCGCGGCAGCGCCCACGCTGGGATCTCCGGCGCAGACCCGCTGGATGAAACCCAGGCCGTCGCACACCGACGCCGGATCCAGTTGCGTGTCGAGGGCGCCCAGCCGCTTCGGATCGAAGTGCCAGTCGAAGCCGAGGAACTCGGCCGCCTGGCAGTGCAGCGCGACGCCGACGTTCATGAACTCGCCACGCTCCACCCGGGGGACGCACCTCAGGACGACGTACTGGTAGGGAGAACTGCTCACGCCGCACCGCCCGGGAGCCATTGGCGGGTGCCGAGTCGCGCGCCCAGGAACTCGCAGTAGGCGGCGCGCTGCGCGTCGGGGGTCTCAGCTCCGGGGACGGGTTCGAGCCACTCGTCAGGCACCTGGTCGACCACGCCAGCGATCAGATCCGGACTCAGCATCGCGGTCACTTCACGGTCGGTGGCCGCGAGTGATCCGACGTGGTCGCCCAGGACGTGGTCGGAGGCGTCCCACCCCTGCGCAGCGAAGCGGTGCGGGTCGGTGATGCCGTTGACCCACCCGTGGTGGAAGTAGAGGGACGCGCCGTGGTCGATCACCCACAACTTGCGGTGCCACAGCAAGAGATTGGGGTTGCGCCACGAGCGGTCGACGTTGGCACAGAAGGCGTCGAGCCACAGCACCTTGGCCGCGTCGGCGTCGTCGGTCGGCAGCTCACCGTCGAAGCCGAACGAACCGGGCAGGAAGTCGACGCCGAGGTTGAGACCGAGACTGGCGTTGAGCAGGTCCTGCACCTCGTCGTCGGCCTCGTAGCGGGCGATGTCGGCAACCAGGTCGAGACCGACAAGACGTGGCGTGCGCAGCCCGATGGCTCGAGCGAGTTCACCGACGATCACCTCGGCCACCAGCACTTTCACGCCCTGTCCTGCGCCTCGGAACTTGCACACGTAGGTGCCGAGATCGTCCGCCTCGACCAGACCGGGCAACGAGCCGCCTTCGCGCAGTGGGGTGACATAGCGGGTGACCTTGACGGTGGGAATCACGCGAGTGGGTCCTCCTGCTCGAGCCTGGTCCGCTGCTGCGCAACGTCGAAGTCGGCAGCGGGCCAGGACAGGTCCAACGAACGGAAGGTGTCCAGCAGCAGTTGGGCGACGGTGAGGTTGCGCAGCCACTTGCGATCACTCGGTACGACGTGCCACGGCGCGTAGGACGTGTTGGTGCGCTCGACCGCGACCTCGTAGGCCTCCTGGTAGGCCGGCCAGAGGGCCCGCTCGTCGATGTCTCCGGGGCGGAACTTCCAGTGCTTGGACGGGTCGTCGAGACGCGCGAGCAGACGCTCCTTCTGCTCCTCGGCCGAGATGTGCAGGAAACACTTGACGATCACCACCCCTGAGTCGACCAGCTCCTTCTCGAAGACATTGATCGCGTCGTAGCGGCGTTCGATCTCGTCGGTCGGCGCCAGAGCACGGACCCGACCGATCAGCACGTCCTCGTAGTGCGAGCGGTCGAAGACGCCGAGGAACCCGGGCGTCGGCACGCCCTTGCGGATCCGCCAGAGGAAGTCGTGCATGAGCTCCTCGGCAGTGGGCGCCTTGAACGACGTGATCTGCACCCCCTGCGGGTCGACCAGACCGACCGCGTGGCGAATCACTCCGCCCTTGCCCGAGGTGTCCATGCCCTGCAGCACCAACAGCACCGAGCGGGCTCCCGGGTCACCACGATGGGCAAACAGCCGCTCCTGCAGGTCGGCCAGTTCCTCGCCGATCTCGACCAGGGCGCCTTCTGCGTCAGACTTGTCGCCGCTGTGCCCGAGGGTGTCGTTCGGGTCGAATGCCGTCAGGTCGATCGGCCCCCGCTGCGGGACGAGGCGATCACGAAGGTCATCAGGCAGGGGCATGGCACCACTATGACGGACCGACGGGTCATTGCTGTTCAGGCCAGGTCGGATTCGTCGTCGTCGCGACGCAACTCCTCCCTGATGATGGCGAAGCTGAGCCCGGACGGATAACCCTTGCGGGCCAGGAGTCCCGCGAGCCGTCGGGTGGCGACCACCTCGTCGACGTTGCGCAGCGACCGCAACTTCTTGCGCACCAGCGCCCGGGCGGCGCTCGTCTCGTCGTCGGGATCGATCTCGTCGAGCGCCTCGCGCGCCACCTCGTCGGCGACCCCCTTGCGGCGCAACTCCTGACCCAGTGCCCGCCGCGCCAGTCCCTTGCCGGGTTGCCGTGCGGCGATCCACATGCGCGCAAAGGCGGCATCGTCGATGAGGCCGACCTCCTCGAACCGGTCGAGCAACCGGACGGCCACGTCGTCAGGAACCTCCTTGGCCGCGAGCTTGTCGGCCAGCTCCTTGCGCGTGCGTGCCCGCCCGGTCAACTGGTCGAGCAGGATCTTGCGGGCCACCGACTCGGGGTCGGCCTCCGGCACCTCGGTCGCACGGTCGGGGGGTGGTGGCTTCGCCCGCCCCTCCCGTTGCTCCGGACGGTGCCGTCCTCCCGTCCAGGCGGCGACGCCGAGAGTGACGTCACCCGCCCAGTCAGGTGGAGCACCGGCCTGTTCGCGGGGTGGCCATGTGCCGGCCATCGTCAGAAGTCGACGTTGACCGGCTCGGCAGGCTCAGCAGGCTCGTCGACGCTCGGCGTGACGCCGAGCTTCTCGAGGATCCGCTTCTCCAACTCGTTGGCGAGGTCGGGGTTGTCGCGCAGGAAGGTGCGCGCGTTCTCCTTGCCCTGTCCGAGCTGGTCACCTTCGTAGGTGTACCAGGCACCAGCCTTGCGGACCAGGCCTGCTTCGACGCCGACGTCGATCAGTCCACCTTCGCGGCTGATCCCCTTGCCGTACATGATGTCGAACTCGGCCTGTTTGAACGGCGGGGCGACCTTGTTCTTGACCACCTTGACGCGAGTCCGGTTGCCGACCATCTCGGTGCCGTCCTTGAGCGTCTCGATGCGACGCACGTCGAGACGCACGGAGGAGTAGAACTTCAGTGCCCGACCACCGGTGGTGGTCTCTGGCGAACCGAACATCACGCCGATCTTCTCGCGCAACTGGTTGATGAAGATCGCGGTGGTGCCGGAGTTGTTGAGGGCACCGGTCATCTTGCGCAGCGCCTGGCTCATCAACCGGGCCTGCAGACCGACGTGGCTGTCACCCATCTCGCCCTCGATCTCGGCCCTCGGCACCAGAGCAGCCACGGAGTCGATCACGATCAGGTCGAGGGCGCCGGAGCGGATCAGCATGTCGGCAATCTCGAGCGCCTGCTCACCGGAGTCGGGTTGCGAGACGAGCAGTGCGTCGGTGTCGACGCCGAGGTTCTTGGCGTATTCAGGGTCGAGCGCGTGCTCGGCGTCGATGAACGCGACCATGCCACCGGCACGCTGCGCGCTGGCCACCGCGTGCAGCGCGACCGTCGTCTTTCCCGAGGACTCCGGGCCGTAGATCTCCACGACGCGGCCGCGCGGCAGGCCGCCGAGGCCGAGCGCGACGTCGAGGGCGATGGACCCGGTCGGGATGACCTCCAGCGGAGCCCGGGTCTCGTCGCCGAGCCGCATGACCGAACCCTTGCCGAACTGCTTCTCAATGTTTGCGAGCGCTGCGTCGAGCGCCTTGTCGCGATCTCCACCGGCCATGTCGTCTTTCCTCTTCTGTCGTCGTGGGTCAGGCACATCGGCGACACTAGGACGAACCACCGACACTCCCTGATCAGGAGCGTCACGTCTGTGGAGAACATCGTCCGGGTGTCATGCCTGTGGACAGAAATCTAGCCGAACAGACGTTCGATCGTCGACTTGTGCGCGGCGTGTCGCGGTACCGGACCGGAAGTCGATCTCACCGCCAGGAGTCGGAGAGGCCGAGTTGACGACGTACGGCGCCCCAGACCGCCTTGGGACTGTCGCCGCGTCCGAGCGCCTCGACCACGGTGCACGAACCCAACTCGGTGATGCTCTGCTGGTCGGCCCAGGTCCGTGCGTAGGCGGAACCGAGCGCGCCGTCCATCAACGTCCAGAACTCGGTGTGCTTCATCCCTGCACCTCCCACAGATGACGGACGACGGTCGGGACCTGATGCGTCGGGCCGTCGTACCCGCGCTCAGGGCAGCCCCGCTCCACCACCCCTGTCCAGTCCTTCGTGTCCGGTGCCATGGGGTCATTCAACCCGAGGGCTCAACCGTCCAGTCCGAGCGCCCGGGCCGACTCCTCCCGCATCGCCACCTTGCGGACCTTCCCCGTGACCGTCATCGGGAACTCCTCGACCACCATCACGTAGCGCGGGATCTTGAACCGGGCGAGCTTTCCGGCCGCAAACCGCGCCACGGCCTCGGCATCGAGCGGGGCCGCGCCGGTGCGCATGCGCAACCAAGCGCACAACTCCTCGCCGTACTTCTGGTCCGGTACGCCGACCACCTGCACGTCCTCCACGTCCGGATGGGTGTGCAGGAACTCCTCGACCTCCCGTGGGTAGATGTTCTCGCCACCTCGGATCACCATGTCCTTGATGCGTCCGACGACGGTGCAGTAGCCGTCCTCCCGCATCACGGCCAGGTCTCCGGTGTGCATCCAGCCGTCGGCGTCGATCGCTTCCGTGGTCTTCGCCTCGTCCTCCCAGTAACCGAGCATCACCGAGTAGCCGCGGGTGCAGAACTCCCCCGGCTCCCCGCGCGGCACGGTCCGGCCGGAGACCGGGTCGACCACCTTGATCTCCACGTGCGGGTGCACGCGACCGATGGTGGCGGTGCGACGCTCCAGGTCGTCGTCGGTGCGGGTCTGGCAGGACACCGGCGAGGTCTCGGTCATGCCGTAGGCGATCGACACCTCGCTCATGTGCATGTCGTCGACGCAGTGCTTCATCACCTCGACCGGGCAGGTGGAACCTGCCATGGTCCCGGTGCGCAGACTGCTGAGGTCATGCTCGGCGAAGGTCGGGTCGGTCTGCATGGCGATGAACATCGTCGGCACGCCGTAGAGCGCCGTGCACCGTTCTGCAGCCACCACACGCAGCGTCGTCGCGGCGTCGAAGGCCGGTGCCGGGATCACCATCGTCGCTCCGTGGCTGGTGCATCCCAGATTGCCCATCACCATCCCGAAGCAGTGGTAGAACGGCACCGGAATGCACAGCCGGTCGTGTTCAGTGAAGCCGAGCATCTCCGTGGTCATGAAGCCGTTGTTGAGGATGTTGCGGTGGCTGAGCGTGGCGCCCTTCGGGAAGCCCGTGGTTCCTGAGGTGTACTGGATGTTGATCGGATCATCGACCTGCAACGTGTCCGAGCGACGGCGCAGCGCGTCGGCGGTGACCGCCGCGCCGGCATCGATGAGGGCCGACCACGAGGCGGGGTCATCGAGGAAGACCACCCGCTCGAGCGACGGACACTCGTCGGCGACCGACCCGATCATCGTGGCGTAGTCGGAGTCGCGGAAGGCCGTGGCGCTGACGAGCAACCTCACTCCGGACTGGTTGACGACATAGGCGAACTCGTGGGTGCGGTACGCCGGGTTCACGTTGACCAGGATCGCGCCGACCTTCGCCGCGGCGAACTGGGTGAGCGTCCATTCGGCACAGTTGGGTGACCAGATGCCGACCCGGTCCCCCACCTCGATGCCGGCACCGAGCAACCCCTTGGCGAGTCGGTCCACGTCGGCGTTGAACTGCGACCAGGTCCACCTCCGACCGGTCGCTGCCTCGACCAGTGCCTCACGATCGGGGAACCGGTCCACGGTGCGCTCCAGGTTGGCACCGATGGTCTCCTCCAGGAGTGCCGGAGTGACTTCTCCCACTGCGATCGAGTCCATGCACCGACGTTAGCCATCTCACGGCGATCTGTCAGTGCGCGGACGTCTTCGCGAGGCCCTGACCGATGCGTAGGCTCACGCCCATGGGAGAGTTGCTGATCCGAGACGTACGTCTGGTGGGGATCGACGGGCCGGTGTCCGACGGAGTGGTCGACGTACGACTGGCGGACGGCCGGGTGACCGAGGTCGGGCCGGCGCTTGCCGCGTTCGGCCACGAGGAGCACCGGGCTGAGGGTCGCTGGATGGTCCCGGGCCTGTGGGACGCACACGTCCACCACGGCCAGTGGGCTGCAACGGTCGGCCGTCTCGACGGCTCCCGCGCGGACTCCCCCGAAGCGTTGCTCGGTCTGGTTGCCGAGCGCGTGGCCCGGGAGCCGGGAACACCGGTGGTCGGTTCAGGCCACCCCGCCGGACACTGGCGCAACCTCACCGTCAACGAGCTCGACGCCGTCACCGGCGGTACCCCGACCGTGCTGATCTCCTCGGACTGCCACCAGGCGTGGCTCAACTCGAGTGCGCTGGCGCTGCTGGGCCTGCCCTGGCGCGACGACGTCGTCCGCGAGGCTGAATGGTTCGACGTCTTCCAGGTCTTCGAGGAGCGGATCAGCGGACGTGTCGGCAACGACGACTACCGCGCCGTGCAGCTCGCCGCCGCCCGGATCGGCGTGGTCGGTCTGGTCGACTTCGAATACACCGGCGGTCCGCACGAGTGGCCCCTGCGGCACGCCGCCGACGCCGTGGTGCTGCGCGTGCGCGCCTCGACGTACGCCGATGGCCTCGATGCCGTCCTCGCCACGGGCCTGCACACGGGTGACGTGGTCCCGGGCACCGGCGGTCTGGTGACGGCAGGTCCGCTCAAGGTGATCGGCGACGGCTCCCTCAACACACGTACGGCGTGGTGCTGCGACCCCTATGCGGGCACCGACACCCATGGTGCCGCCAATCTTCCCGCCGACGAACTCGTGGACCTGTTGCGGCGGGCCAGTGCAGGTGGCCTGGAGTGCAACGTGCACGCGATCGGCGACGCTGCTGCCCAGGTCACGCTCGATGCCTTCGAACGCACCGGCGCGCGTGGTTCGATCGAACATGCCCAACTGATCCGACCGGACCAGGTGCGGCGAATGGCCGCGCTGGGCGTCCGGGCGAGTGTGCAACCGGCGCACCTCCTGGACGACCGCGACCTCTCCGAACTGGTCTGGCCCGGACGGGGCGCGGACTGCTTCCCCCTGCGCACGATGCTCGATGCCGGCGTCGACGTTCGCATGGGATCGGATGCACCCGTTGCCCGCCTCGACCCGTGGCTGGCGATGGCTGCAGCCGTGCACCGATCCGTCGACGGCGGGGAGGCGTGGCATCCGGAGCAACAGATCACGGCTCGTGAGGCGTTGGCCGCCTCGACCGACGGACTCGGGACGGTTGCGGCGGGCCACCCTGCCGACCTCGTCCTCCTCGACACCAACCCGTTGGCCGACGTCGGCGAACCGGTGGACGTTGCCGACCACCTGCGCTCGACAGAGGTGGCGGCGACCTGGGTCGCCGGCCGACGGGTCCACTGAGCATCGACTCCGACGACTGACCGGTGTCGGAGGCATGCGCAAGGATGGCAGGGTGAGCGATCCGTTGTCCGGCTTCAGCCCGGCCACCCGCGCGTGGTTCGAGGCGTCGTTCACCGCACCCACCGCAGCACAGGCCGGGGCGTGGGAGGCGATCCGCCGCGGCGCACATGCACTGGTGGTGGCACCGACCGGATCCGGCAAGACACTCTCGGCATTTCTGTGGTCGATCGACCGCTTGACCACCACCGTCCCGCCCGACGACAAGCGGACCCGGTGCCGGGTTCTCTACGTCTCGCCGCTGAAGGCGCTGGCCGTCGACGTGGAGCGCAACCTGCGCGCGCCGTTGGCCGGCATCAACCACGCAGCGGAGCGGTTGGGCACCCCGCACCACGACGTCCGGGTCGGACTCCGCTCGGGCGACACCCCGGCGAATGAGCGACGACGGCTCAGCACCAGCCCCCCGGACGTGCTGATCACGACACCCGAGTCGTTGTTCCTGATGCTCACCTCACAGGCGCGTGAGGCGCTGCGCGGCGTGGAGACGGTGATCCTCGACGAGGTGCACGCCGTGGCCGGCACGAAGCGCGGAGCCCACCTCGCCGTCTCACTGGCCCGCCTCGACGCCCTGCTCCCCCGACCGGCGCAACGGATCGGACTCTCGGCGACGGTGCGTCCGCTCGACGAAGTGGCCCGCTTCCTCGGCGGCTCGGACCCGGTGGAGATCGTCGCCCCTCCGTCGGAGAAGAGGTGGGACCTCCGTGTCGTCGTACCGGTCGAGGACATGGGTGCACTCGGTGGGGTGGTCGACGAGATCACCGAGGGGCCGACGGCTGGTGCCGCGGCGCGCGCTTCGATCTGGCCGCACGTCGAGGAACGCGTCGCCGACCTGGTGGAGCAACATCGGTCCACGATCGTCTTCGCCAACTCCCGCCGCCTGGCCGAGCGGATCACCGCACGGCTCAACGAGATCGCCGCCGCCCGCGCCGACGGCTCGGCCGGTCCGGTGATCGCACGCGCGCACCACGGCTCTGTGAGCAAGGAGCAGCGCGCCCTGATCGAGGACGACCTGAAGGCCGGGCGGTTGCCGTGCGTGGTCGCGACCAGCAGCCTCGAACTCGGCATCGACATGGGCGCCGTCGATCTGGTCGTCCAGATCGAGTCACCCCCCAGCGTGGCCAGTGCCCTGCAACGGGTCGGCCGGGCCGGGCACCAGGTCGGCGAGACCTCCCGCGGAGTGCTCTTCCCCAAGCACCGCAGTGACCTGGTGCCCACCGCGGTCACTGTCGAACGCATGCGTTCGGGCGCGATCGAGTCACTGCACGTGCCCGCGAACCCGCTCGACGTGCTCGCGCAGCAAGTGGTCGCTGCCACGGCTCTCGACACCTGGTCGGTCGACGACCTGTTCGACCTGGTCCGGCGTACGGCGTCCTTCCAGGCCCTGCCCCGGTCGGTCTTCGAGGCGACCCTCGACCTGTTGAGCGGTCGCTATCCCAGCGACGAGTTCGCGGAGCTCCGACCGCGCCTGGTGTGGGACCGCATCAACGGCACCCTCACCGGTCGCCCCGGGGCCCAGCGACTGGCTGTCACCAGCGGTGGCACAATCCCGGACCGCGGCCTCTTCGGCGTCTTCCTGGTCGGTGACGGCGCCGGTCGCCGCGTCGGCGAGCTCGACGAGGAGATGGTCTACGAGTCCCGGATCGGTGACGTGTTCGCACTCGGCGCGACGAGCTGGCGCATCGAGGACATCACCCACGACCGGGTGCTGGTGACGCCCGCGCCCGGCGTGCCGGGACGGCTGCCGTTCTGGAAGGGCGACACGCTCGGGCGTCCGCTCGAGCTCGGAGCGGCGATCGGCGCCTTCACCCGAGAGCTCGCCGGCGCCGAACGGTCGGCTGCCCTCGCCCGGGCTCGTGAGCTGGGCCTCGACGACTGGGCAGCAGAGAACCTGGTGCGCCATCTTGCCGAACAGACGGAGGCCGGAGGCACGTTGCCCACCGACCGCACGATTGTGGTCGAGCGGTTCCGTGACGAGTTGGGCGACTGGCGCGTCGTGGTGCATTCACCGTTCGGAGTCCCCGTGCACGCCCCGTGGGCGCTGGCGATCAACGCCCGCCTCCGTGAGCGATACGGCGTGGAGGCCTCGGCCGTGGCTGCCGACGACGGCATCGTGTTGCGTGTTCCCGACTCCGACACTGCACCGCCCGGCGCCGACGTGGTGCTCTTCGACCCGGACGAGATCGAGGAGATCGTCACCCGCGAGGTCGGCGGATCGGCATTGTTCGCCAGCAGGTTCCGCGAGTGTGCGGCCCGTGCGCTGCTGCTTCCCCGGCGCGATCCCGGGCGCCGTTCGCCCTTGTGGCAACAGCGCCAACGCTCGGCGCAACTACTCGAAGTGGCTGCCCGACACCCGTCGTTCCCGATCATCCTGGAGACCGTGCGTGAGGTCCTGCAGGACGTCTATGACCTGCCCGGCCTGATCGACCTGCTGCGTCAGGTGGACGGCCGCGCCGTCACCGTGCGCGAGGTGACCTCCGAGCAGCCGTCGCCGTTTGCTCGCAACCTGCTCTTCGGCTATGTCGCACAGTTCGTCTACGAGGGCGATTCGCCGATCGCTGAACGACGGGCCGCAGCACTCAGCCTCGACCAAGGGCTGCTCGCCGAGCTCCTCGGCCGGGCCGAGCTGCGCGAACTGCTCGACCCGGCAGTGCTGGCGGAACTCGAGGCCGAGCTGCAACGGCTCGCCCCCGACCGGCGGGCCCGCAGCGCCGAAGGCGTCGCCGACCTGGCGCGTCTGCTCGGACCGTTGACCACCCCCGAAGTGGAGGCGCGCACCGAGGGACCGGCCGCGGACTGGTTGACCGAGCTGCGCGAGGCGCGACGCATCGTGGAGGTGAGCATCGCCGGCGTGCCACACCATGCCGCGGTCGAGGACGTCGGTCGGCTGCGCGATGCGCTCGGTGTCCCGGTCCCGCTCGGCGTGCCGAGCGCCTTCACCGAGTCGGTCGACGATCCGCTCGGCGACCTGGTCGGCCGGTGGGCACGCAGCCACGGTCCGTTCACCGCCAGCGAGGTGGCGACCCGGCTGGGCCTCGGCCCGGCCGTGGTCCGTCACACCTTGCAGCGCCTCACCGCGAGCGGGCGCTTGCTCGCCGGTGAGTTCCTGCCAGCCGGTAGCGGAGACGAGTGGTGCGACGCCGAGGTGTTGCGCCGGCTCCGTCGACGATCTCTGGCCAAGCTCCGCCACGAGGTGGAGCCGGTTGAGCCGGCCGTGCTCGGTCGGTTCCTTCCGGCCTGGCAACAACTCACTGCTGCTCGCAACGGTGGCGGTCTGCGCGGAGTGGACGGCGTACTCGCGGCGGTCGAGCAGCTGGCCGGCTGTCAGGTCCCGGCCTCGGCACTCGAACCACTCGTGCTGGCTGGTCGCGTCCGCGACTACCAAACCGGCATGCTCGACGAACTCACCTCCGCCGGGGAGGTGCTGTGGGCGGGCCACGGCAGCCTGCCCGGCACTGATGGTTGGGTGTCACTGCACCTTGCCGACCAGGCCCACCTGACGCTGCCCACGCCGTCCGATGACCTCACCGAGCTCCAGCGGCAGGTGGTCACCGCGTTGACGTCGGGTGGCGCATGGTTCTTCCGCCAACTCGGGGCGCAGCTCCATGCGCAGACCGGCCTCGCCGTCGACGACGCAGACCTGAGCGCCGCGTTGTGGGACCTGGTCTGGGCAGGTCACCTCAGCAACGACACGATCACGCCCCTGCGGGCCTTGACCCGCGGTGGGACCACGGCCCACCGCAGTCGGCGTCAACCGCCCCGCGCCCGCCACGCCGGACGTGGTCGCGCGGCGCTGCCCTCACGCACCGGACCACCCGAGACCGCCGGACGCTGGAGCCTGCTGCCGGAGCCCGACCTCGATCCGACCCGGCGTGCACATGCGCGCGTCGAAGCACTGTTGGAGCGGCACGGCGTGGTGACCCGGGGCGCCGTTGCTGCCGAACGGGTGCCGGGCGGATTCGCCGCCGTCTATCGCGTGTTGTCGGCGTGGGAGGAGGCCGGACGATGCCGGCGCGGTTACTTCGTCGACGGGCTGGGGGCTGCCCAGTTCGGCGGCAACGGTGCCGTCGACCGCCTGCGGGCCCACAGTGAACCGCCCGAGCACCCAGTGGCACTGGCGCTCGCGGCGACCGACCCCGCCAACCCCTACGGCGCCGCCCTGCCCTGGCCCGAACGCACCGGTGCCGCTGGCCACCGTCCGGGGCGCAAGGCGGGAGCACTGGTGGTGCTGGTCGACGGGCAACTCACGCTCTACGTCGAGCGGGGCGGGCGAACCTTGCTGACCTTCACCGACCAGGCGCACCTGCTCGAGTCCGCCGCAGTGGCGTTGGTCGATGCCGTCCGACAGGGCACCCTCGGCAGGCTGACGGTCGAGAAGGCCGACGGAAGTCAACTGCTCGGCCGTTCCGACGACCCGCTGCGTGAAGCACTCACCAGTGCCGGCTTCGTGTCCACGCCGAAGGGACTCCGGATCCGTGGTTGAGAGCCGTGCCTGAGGGCGACACCGTGCATCGCACGGCGCATGCGCTGGACGCCGCACTGGCCGGCTCGGTCCTGACCCGCACCGACTTCCGGGTGCCGAATCTGGCCACCGTCGACCTGTCCGGCGAGCAGGTGCAGGGCTGCGTCGCGGTCGGCAAGCACCTGCTGCTCCGGATTGGCGAGGATCACACCCTGCACACCCATCTCAAGATGGAGGGTTCGTGGCACCTCTACCGGCCGGTCAGCCGGTGGCTTCGACCGGACCATCAGGCTCGTGTCGTCCTCACCACCGACGACTGGACCGCGGTCGGCTTCTCGCTCGGCATCGTAGAGCTCGTCGTCCGGTCCGAGGAGGACGCGACCGTCGCACACCTCGGCCCCGACCTGCTCGGTCCCGACTGGGACCCTGACGAGGCGGTGGCCAGACTCCGCGCCGCGCCTGCGACAGCGATCGGCGAGGCCCTCCTCGACCAGCGCAACCTGGCCGGGATCGGCAACATGTATCAGGCGGAGGTGCTCTTCCTGTGCGGGGTGCATCCGCGGACGCCGGTCGGTCAGGTCGACCGCGTCGACCGCGTGGTGGCGCGCGCCCGGGCGGTGCTCGCAGCCAACGTGCAGCGCGCTGTGCAGAGCACCACCGGAGAACTGCGGCCCGGACGGCGACTGTGGGTCCACCACCGGGCCGGACAGCCGTGCCGTCGTTGCACGACGCCGATCGTCACGGCCATGCTGGGCGCACCGGGTCGGGAGCGTGCAGGCTACTGGTGTCCCACCTGCCAGCCGGCGCCCTGACTCCGGACGGAAGTGCGATCAGGCCGCGGAGGCGACGATGTCGCCCGATGCAGCGGTCTGCACCGGCAACTGCGTCGCAGAGACGTCGACCAGTTGCTCGTGCACGGCAGCAGCGTCACTGACCTCACGCAACACCGCCGAGAGCGGCACGTCGAGGGCGGCACACAGCGAACCGAGCAACTCGGAAGAGGCCTCCTTCTGGCCCCGCTCGATCTCGGAGATGTAGCCGAGACTGACCCGCGCCTCCGCCGACACCTGTCGGAGAGTGAGGCCGCGACGCATGCGCTGGGCGCGCAGCGCGTCGCCGAGAAGGCGACGGAAGAGCATCATGTCGCGGTCCTTTCGCGGCCGGGTGTCAGGTCTGTCAAAGTCAACGCTACCCCCCAGCAGGTTGTTCCCGCTCGCGGGTGGCGCATTCAGACTTGACCGGCTCGGCTCGCGTGTCTGCAGGGGGTCACCTCCCGAGCGGTGACCCCCTGTCGGCGGGGCGTGGTGCGAACGGTCAGACCGTCACTTGACGACCTTGACCTTGATGGTCTTCTTCCGCTTCTTGGTGTTGTCGTCACCGAGGTAGGTGATGACCACCTTCCGCTTGCCCTTCTTCTTGAACTTGCCGAGCTTGACCGTCACCTTGCCCGCCTTGTTCAGGGTGACCGTGCGGGTCTTGCCGTTGGCCCTGACCTTCACCTTGCCGGTCGGGGTCACGCCGTCGGCGGTGACCGTGATCTTGACCTTGGCCTTGGTCTTCTTGGCCTTGACCTTCTTGGGCTTGACCTTCGCGGTCACCGATGCGCTGGCCTTTGCCACCTCGACAGTGGTGCTCGCAGAACTGGATCCCACGACCTCGTCGCCCACCAGACGCGCGGTGACCTGATGCGTGCCAGCAGTGAGGAACGGACCGACCTCGAAGGTCGCGGTGCCATCCGTGGTGGCTGCCGACCCCGCCGGCACTCCGTCGACGAAGAACACGACATCACCGTCGTACGGACCGTCGGCGTCGGACACAGAAGCGGTCAACAGGAGCGGGTCGCCCCCGACCGTGGTGGCGTCGGCAGAAGAGGTCACGCTGGTGGTGGTGGGGGTTCCGACCGTCGCGCGAACTTCCGCGGTCGTCCCGGTCGTCGTGCCCACGACCCGCGCGGTCAGCACAGTGCCGGGCACAGCGTCCGCCGGGACCGGGAACTCGACCATGGCCGTCCCGCGCTCGTCGAAGGCCGCCTCATCGGCCACGGTCGTGACGGGGTAGGAGCCGACCTCTTCGCCGTCGACGAGGACCTGCATCTCGGCATCGTGCACGTCGCCCGACGCCGAGAACGACAACGACGAGAGGCTGAGCAGCGCGGAATCACCCGGCGCGAAGGAGCCGAAGTCGGAGCGGACGCCGACAGAACGCTGCGTGTAGTCAGGAGAGACCGGACCGTCGGCTGCTGCCATGTAGTCCACCATCGCCTGCAGGTCGGTCACGCCGGTGTCCTGCTTGTTGGTGCCCTCGGCGAGGACCGAGAAGTTGTCACCGCCGGTGGCCAGGAAGGAGTTGACCGTCACAGAGTACGACGTGGCGTCGTCGATCGGTTCGCCGTCCAGCCACATGCTGGTCACGTGGTTGCCGGTGTCGCCCTCGGGATCGTAGGTGTAGGTGAATCCCGCGGAGATGCCCAACCTCAGGAACGGCCGGCTGGCGCCCTCGGGCTGCCACTGCTGCTCGAGCGCCGACCGGATCTGGGCACCGGTGAGGTCCATCCTCACCAAGGTGTTGGCGAACGGCTGGACCACGGCTGCGTCCTTGTAGCTCAGTTCCCCGTCTGTTCCGACCATGTCCGCACGCAGACCCCCGGGGTTCATGAAGGCGATCTCCGCGCCGCCGAGGTTGTCGGGCGTCTGTGCGCGTTGAACTTCAGCGACCAGGTTGCCGAGCGTGGACTCACCACCGCGGTTCTCCGCACCACTGACGCGTGAAGCACGCTTGAACGGTGCAGCGACCTCGCCGATCTTCACCGATCCCTTCACGTCCGCGTCCTTGACGGCGGCGTCGACCAGCTTGCCGACCGGTTCGTCAGCCGGGTAGTTGGGCACGTAGGTCGGGTCCTTGGACGGCGGAACCGGATCGACCTTCGTGACCAGTGGCAGGATCGCCTGGTCCACGGACACGATCTCGTCGGCGGCAGTGTCGTAGTGGAACTCGAGCTGGTTGAGGTTGTAGCCGTACTGACCCGCCGAGACCACGGGCCGGTCAGCGATGGTGTGGTTGTAGGCCAGGTGCGTGTGGCCGGAGATGATCGCATCGACGTCAGCGTCGACCCCGTTGACGATCTTGCCGAAGTCGGAGTCTGGGTCGGTGGCGTCGGCGATGTCGGTGGACGAAGCCCCCTCGTGCACCAGGAGTACGACGATGTCCACGCCGTCAGCGACCAACGCGTCGGCCTCGGCGTTGACGGCGGTCGGGATGTCGACCGCTTCGATGTCAGCGATGCCGTCGGGCGAGACCAACTCGTCAAGGTGCTCGGTCACCGCACCGATGAATCCGACCTGCACCTCGTCGGCGCTGCCCGCGTTGAAGGTCTGCACCCACGACGGGTCGAGACCCGCTGCCTGGGTGCCGTCGGCCTTCATCTTGACGTTGGCGCCGACGTATTCCCACGTCGCGCCGCCGAACGGGTTGCTCGTGGCGTCGTACGGTGCCATCACCCGGTTGACCAGGTCGTCGAATCCCTGGTCGAACTCGTGGTTCCCGACGGCGGAGACATCGAGCCCAGCTGCGTTGAGGGCGTCGATGGTCGGCTTGTCATGGTTGATGAACGACTCGAAGGTCGAGGCGCCGATCAGGTCGCCCGCGGCCGCGAAGACGGTGTTGGGGTTCTCGGTCCGCAGTTCCTTGACCGCACCCGCGACGACCGCGGCACCGGCCTCGGTCTGGTTTGCCTTGATCCGACCGTGGAAGTCGTTGATCCCGAGCACCTGGATGATCTCCACGTCGTCGGGCGCCGCCTGCGCTCCGGTGGTCGTCGCCGCAGCCAGGCCGCCCGTGACGAGGGCCGCGGCTGCACCCCACGCTGCTGATCTCTTCATTCGTGACATCTGCTTCTACGTCTCCTTGCCGAGTTCCGTCGTCGCTCCGGTCCATCGCTGACGACGAATTGCCACCACCACACCCGCTCCAGGCGTGCAGAAGAAGCCCGGCGGTCGACCGGGCGGTGAAGAGAAGGTTGCGGCACCAGGACAGCGCGGACCACGCATCGGCGGTCGCGTCGAGAGCGAGGGTGGAGATCTGTCGTCAGGATTCCGTCACCCTAGCGACGAACCCCGGCCGCGGCGAGGGGTCAGTAGGTCACGAAGTGGTCTCGGGCGCGGCCCGTCGTTGGCGCCACGCGTCGCGGTAGAACTCACAGCCCGACCACACGGTCATCGCCACCGCGGCGGCGAGCAACACCTGACTGACGTAGTAGAGCACGTCGCCGGGGACGTCCATCCATCCATCGACCTGCCGCATCGGCAGGGAAAGGCCGGCCAGTGCCACGCCCTGGAGTGCGGTCTTGATCTTGCCGCTCTGCTTGGCAGCAATCACGACGCTCTTCATCACGGACAGACGCAGGAGGGTGACGCTCCACTCGCGGACGAGGACGATGATCGTCACCCACCACCAGATGTCACCGACGATCGACAGTCCGATGAAGGCCATGCCGGTGATTGCCTTGTCTGCAATCGGATCGGCGATCTTGCCGAAGTTGGTGACCAGCCCACGGGCCCGGGCGATGTCGCCGTCGACCTTGTCGGTGATCATCGCCACCGCAAAGATCGCACCGGCCGTGAGTCGCCAACCCACCGAGTCGCCGCCGTCGTGCAGCAACGCCCACGCAAACACCGGCACCAGCACGATGCGCAGCGTGGTCAGGGCATTGGGGAGGTTCCAGTTGCTGGCCCCGGCGTCGGCAGTCACGACGTACTCCCGACCTCGGCCACCAGATCGACACCATCGGTGGCAACGACCACGGCGGCGACCACGTCGCCGACGGTGACATCGGTGAGCTGGAAACCGTCCGGACCGAGGAGGGTCGTGCTCCCGTCCACCTCGGGTCCCTGCTGCTCGGCACGGCCCTCGACGCCTTCGTCACTGACGGACTCCACCAGCACACTGACGGTCTCGCCGATCCGCTCCTCTGCGCGCTGCGCGTTGAGTTCCTCGACCAGGCCGGACAGGTGTTCGGTGCGCGCTCTGATCTCGTCGTCGTCCACCTTGCCGTCGAGCTGCTCTGCCTCGGTGCCGTCCTCGTCGGAGTAGCCGAACACGCCGGTCACGTCGAGTCGTGCTGCGACCAGGAAGTCGCACAGGACCTCGAACTCGGCCTCCGTCTCGCCGGGAAACCCGACGATCACGTTGGACCGGATGCCGGCGTCGGGGCGCAGCTGGCGAATCTGGTCGAGCAGCGACAGGAAGCTGTCGGGGTCGCCGAACCGGCGCATCCGCCGCAACACGCTTGCCGAGGCGTGCTGGAAGGAGAGGTCGTAGTAGGGCACGACGCCGGGGGTCTGGGCGATCGCGCCGATCAGCCCCGGACGGGTCTCGGCCGGCTGGAGGTAGGACACCCGCACCCGTTCGACGCCGTCGACGGCAGCCAGCTCGGGGAGCAACGTCTCCAGCAGCCGCAGGTCGCCGAGGTCCTTGCCATAGGAGGTGGAGTTCTCGCTGACGAGGAAGAGCTCACGCACCCCCTGCTCACCCAGCCAGCGGGCTTCCTGGAGCACGTCGGAGGGCCGGCGGCTGACGAAGGCACCGCGGAAGGCCGGAATCGCGCAGAAGGTGCACCGGCGGTCACAGCCGCTGGCCAGCTTCAGCGGCGCCATCGGTCCGGAGCCGAGCCGACGTCGGACCGCGCGGGGTCCGGTGGCGGGCCCACCCGCACCGACCTCGTCGACCGAGGCGGGCTGCTGGTGACCGGGCACACTCAGGGTGGAGGCGTCCCGCTCCGCCGGCGTGATCGGCAACAACTTGCGCCGGTCACGTGGGGTGTGGGGGTGCTGCACCTCGCCGGCGAGCACCGAGCGGAGGCGGTCGGCGATGTCCGGATAGTCGTCGAACCCGAGGAC
This sequence comes from Nocardioides daejeonensis, assembly GCA_040393845.1. GTDB lineage: Bacteria > Actinomycetota > Actinomycetes > Propionibacteriales > Nocardioidaceae > Nocardioides > Nocardioides daejeonensis_A. Next base: position 2,974 of record JBEBTI010000021.1, on the reverse strand, counting down.
GGCGTCCGCCTCGGGGAGCGATTCGGCAAGTTCCTTGCCGTAGCGCTCGGCCATGCAGCCGACCGCGACCACCGCCTGGGGCCGACCGGTGGCCTTCAGGTCGGCAGCCTCGAGAAGGGTGTCGACCGAGTCCTTCTTGGCGGCTTCGACGAATCCACAGGTGTTGACCACCACCGTGTCCGCTTCCTCGGGGTCGTCGACGAGGCGGAAACCGTCAGCTGCGAGACGACCAGCCAACTCCTCCGAGTCGACCTCGTTGCGGGCACATCCGAGGGTCACCATCGCCACGGACACGAGTCCGTCGGGCTGAGAGGTCTGTGAAGTCGTCATGGCTAGGTCGAAGTATGCCGTGTCGACCCGCGTTTGGCCTGATCGGGAGACGCCTGCGGACTCAGGTCAGCGGGCGACGCGATAGGTACGACGGGCCTGTTGCCCCGCGTCTCCGAGCGTGCCGCGGGCGTCCCCGTCGATCTCGACCTCAACCACGCCACCGTCGCTGGCCTTCACCGTGACCGGCGCCACCACGTCGATGCGATGGATGTCACCCACCGTCAGATCACCCGAGAACACCACCTTGCCCTGCTTGTTGGACACCGTGACCGTGGAGGAACCGACGGCCGTGACCTTGACGGTGACCCGCTGGGCGGCGCGCTCCGCGGAGTTGGGGCCGCCAGAGCCTTGGCTGAGCGAGATCGCCGGGTGCTGCACGTCCGTGGCGTCGTCCATCAGCAGGCGCGCCACCGACCACGCGAGGATCACGGCCATCGCAGCGGCGACCAGGACAGACCAGCGGGGCCCGCCGGCCGTACGGCGGACGCCTCCCGTGCCGGTGGCCAGCTCGGCCTCGAAGACCCGCCGGGGGTCGATCGGGGCGTCGGCGTATCGCTCGTCATAGCTGGTGACCAGCGGCACTGCGTCGATGCCGAGGATGCGGGCAAGGGTGCGCAGGTGGCCGCGGGCATAGAAGTCGCCGCCACATGGAGCGAAGTCGTCGACCTCGATCGCCTCGATGACGTGCGGGCGGATCCGCGTGCGCTCCGCGACGGTCTCGATGCTGAGGCCGAGTCGCTCCCGGGCGGCGGTCAGTTCGGGTCCGATCACCGGTTCCGGCGCGGGCTCGACCACCGGTTCTTCCGCGACGACGAATGGTTGCGGGGCCGGCACGAACGCCTCGGACTCCTCGACCAGGTTGACGCTGCCGGGCCTCCGCAGTTCTCGGCCGTGCAATGGCACCGCGCGCTCGGGCGTGGTCACGCTGATCACGTCGCTGCGTCGTGCGGTGCGCAGTTCACGCTCAGGATCCGGGCTGTCGAGCGCCTCGTCTGCGCCCTCGAACTCGTCGCTCTGCGCAGCCTGCCGCAGTGGGTGGCCTCCGAGCACCGCGCCGACGCTGCGGCGCAGCCGTAGGCCCAGACGTGCGGCCCCCGAGGGTGCGGGCGCTTCCGCGGTTTCGGCGGGCCCCGTGGTTTCGACACGGGCTCGTTCCTCGGTCTGCTCGGCCACCGACGCAGCCTGCTCAACCACCGACGGGGGGTGCTCGATGACCGCGGTCTGGCCGGCGGCAAGGCGGCGCAGGGAGACGGTGAGATCGCCGTCAAGAGCGGGAACGCGGGTGGTGATGCCCAGCGGGAGCGCGAGTGGGGCGCCCAGCACCCGGCGGTTGGACCAGACCGCGATCCGACCGCCCGGGGTCAGATCGGGCTGAGGCGCTGTGCCGTCGAACGGCACCAGCACGAGCCGGCCGTCACGCACGATGCCGCCCCGGGGGTGGTGCTCGACCCGCTCGAGGTCATGCCACGGAAGACCGTGCCAGGCCTGCCCGAGCCGCAGGCGGACGCCGTGTCGGTCGGCGACCAGCAACGGCGTACGCGCGTCAACGAAGGCTCGCAGCCAGACTCCGGCGATCGTGGCAGTGACGGCGAAGGTGGCCCAGTTGCCGAAGCTGCCGGACTGCACGGCACGCGCCAACCACGCAATCGCCACCACGGCCGCCACGGCGCCGACAGCCGCGGCGAGGCCACCGTTGCGGTGGACCTCCACGGCCTCGGTCTCGAGCCGGTCAGTTGCGGTGTCGTCGTAGGTCTGGGTGCTCACATCTCCCCCTGCAAGGTCGCCAACACGCCGTCCAACTCGTCGGGCTTGATCAACACGTCACGTGCCTTGGAGCCCTCGCTCGGCCCCACCACGCCGCGACTCTCCATGATGTCCATCAGGCGGCCCGCCTTGGCGAAACCGACACGCAGTTTGCGCTGCAACATCGAGGTCGAACCGAACTGGGACGACACGACGAGCTCGACCGCCTGGATCACCAACTCCAGATCGTCACCGATGTCGTCGTCGATCTCGCGCTTGCTCGTGGCCGGAGCGGTGACCTCGGCGACATAGGTCGGCTCCAACTGCGTCTTGCACGAAGCGACCACCTCGGCGATCTCCGCCTCAGTGACCCAGGAACCCTGCACCCGGATCGGCTTGCTCTCCCCCATCGGAAGGAACAGACCGTCACCCTGACCGACGAGCTTCTCCGCCCCCGGCTGGTCGAGGATGACCCGACTGTCGGCAAGCGACGAAGTCGCAAACGCCAAACGGGACGGCACATTGGCCTTGATCAGACCGGTGACCACGTCGACCGACGGACGTTGTGTCGCGAGCACCAGATGGATCCCGGCGGCCCGCGCCAACTGGGTGATCCGGACCACCGCATCCTCGACGTCACGCGGAGCGACCATCATCAGGTCGGCAAGCTCGTCGACCACCACCAGGAGGTAGGGGTACGGCGAGAGCACACGTTCACTGCCCGGCGGCACCTCGACCTTGCCGGCCCGCACTGCCTTGTTGAAGTCGTCGACGTGGCGGAACCCGAAGTTGGCCAGGTCGTCGTAGCGCATGTCCATCTCGCGCACCACCCAAGCGAGGGCCTCCGCGGCCTTCTTGGGGTTGGTGATGATCGGCGTGATCAGGTGCGGGATGCCTTCGT
>JBEBTI010000020.1:0-25832 GCA_040393845.1 Nocardioides daejeonensis | reverse complement strand
GAACCTATGTCACCGGCTGGATCAAGCGCGGCCCGATCGGTCTGATCGGTCACACCAAGAGCGACGCCGCCGAAACCGTGGCTCACCTTCTGGCTGAGACCGTCGAGACGGCTCCGGCTCGCACGGCAGCCGAGATCGACGCCCACCTGGCGGCTCGAGGTGTCGGGGTTGCCACCTTCGATCACTGGAAGCGGCTCGACCAGCACGAGCTCGCCCTCGGCGAGGCCGCCGGACGCACCCGCGTCAAGGTCTGCGACCGTTCCGAAATGCTGCGGGTGGGCGCCGGCGAGTGATCCGGACCCCGGGATCTCTCAGAGCGCCATGAAGAGAATCTGGTCCCGGGTGTATTCGTGGCCGGGGTGGTTCTCCTTGAGGTGGGCCTGCACCTTCTCGACCAGCTGGTCCTCGTCGTCGCCCCTGATCTGCTCGCCGCACGGGCAGGTGAGTCGGGTCTTCATGGTTCCTCCGATGGGTCGCTGAGTGGTCGGCATCACATGCCTGCGCCCATTGTGGCATCGGGCGTGGGCCGGACCGCTGCGGGCCGCACTCAGGCGGACTGCGCCCAGTTGCTGAGGTCGAGCCGTTGAGGTGTTCCACCACGAAACCTCGACCGACGGGCGCTTGCTCGGGCAGGCAGGACAATGGTGGGGTGAACCACCGTCCCCGACTGGCCGACCTGCTGCGGATGAACCCGGCGCCCGGCGCACACCGCGTGGCGCTGCGCGCGGGGGTGAGTGTCGGCGTACCCCTGCTCCTGTGCCTGGCGCTCGACCGACCGGAGTGGACGCTCTATGCGGCCTTCGGCGCCTTTGCCTCGCTCTACGGGCGCCACGTGGTGCACGCCTCGCGGGCGATCGGCCAGGTCACCGCAGGCGTGCTGCTGACCGCTGCGGTCCTCCTCGGCGCCGTCGTCTCCGAGGCCGGGTCGGCACCCTGGATGGTGGTCGGGGGAACCGCGGTGGTGGCACTCCTCGGGCAGTTGGTCTCCGACCACCTGCACTGGCACCCACCCGGCCCACTCTTCCTCGCCTTCGGCTTCGGAGCCGTGGCGTCGGCCCCGCCGATGGCCGACAGCTTGTGGGTCCCGGTCGGGGTCGCCGGCGCGGCGGCCGCATTCGCGGTGCTGGTCGGCGGCGTCGGGGCGGTGGTACGCCGCCAACGCAGCCCATGGGTCCGCCCCGAGCCGTTGCGGTCCCTCCACTCCGTCCGGATCGCCGTCGCGGTGGTCATCGCCGGAACGATCGCCGAACTCACTCCCCTCGGCCACCCCTACTGGGCCATGGTCGCGGTGCTGGCCACCCTGGCCGGCAGTGACCACCACGCGCGCCGGGCGCGGGGCTGGTGGCGGGCCGGCGGCACGCTGCTGGGTCTCATCCCGGCTGCCGTGCTCCTGGCACTCGACCTGAGTCCGGTGGCCATCGTGCTCGTGGTGATCGTGCTCCAGTTCGTCACCGAGGTGTTGGTCGGACGCAACTACGGCCTGGCGCTGCTCTTCATCACCCCGCTCGCCCTGCTGGTCGGGCAGTTGGCGGTGCAGCGGCCTGCCGTCGACCTGTTGGTCGACCGCGGCGTGGAGACGTTGATCGGCGTCGTCGTCGGCATGGCCATGGTGTCCCTCGAGGTGAGCCGCGAGGAGCGCAGGCGGCCGGATCCGTCATGATGTGGCCCATGCCGCTCCTCAGCCTGCTCCGATGCACGGTCGCCGCCCTGCTGGCCATGACCTTGTTGGCCGGGTGCGGGGACGACGAGATCTCACGACCGGTCTCACCAGAGCAACTCACCGGGGTCGACACGGACAAGCCCGCCCCCAAGGTGGTGGCCCGGGCCGTGTCCCGGTTGAAGAAGCAGGACACCGGCACCTTCGAAGCCGTGATCGGCTCCAACAGCGACTCCGGCCGCTATCGGTTGTCCACGCGCTCCGCCGTGGTCACCCGCACCGTGAGCAGTGCTGGCACGACGGCCTTCTCGGATTCCGCACGTACCCCCGAGGGGGTCTGGCTCCGCGTGCGTACCCCTCAGATGAACGAGAAGCGCGCGTGCTGGGTGCGCAGCGGCGATGCGCTCGGCACCACACCGGAGGGGATTGCCGGCGCAATTGCGGGTGCGGTCGGCGGCGCGCTCACCGCCCGTGGGCGCAGGTGGGACGGCGATCAGGTGATCGGCTCGGTCAACCTCACCCAGGCCATGCTGGCCGTCGATCTCGGCGTCACCTCGTCGCTCGAACTGGCAGCGGTCCCCACCGCTCGGGTTCCGGCCACCTTCGTGGTGCGCGACGGTGACTTCCTCGGCTGGCGCACCACGGGGGCCCAACTGCTGGGGGCGATGGCGAAGGCGGGGCTCAAGGCCGAGGGCCCACTCAGCTCCTTTGCCGCCCTCGAGAACGTCACCATCGACGTGCAGCTAGCCAACCCGGGAACGAAGGTCGATGTCGCAGCTCCGCCCGCCACCCGGGTGATCGCAGCAGAACCGGCGGAAACCCTGCTCAAACGGGCGAAGGTCTGCTCCCGTCAGAAGTGACGACGCCACCGGATCGGTCGGACCGGCGTGCCATGATCGGGGCATGACTGAGAACTCCGCCCACATCGAGGTCGTCAACTCCGTCGAGCACAGCCGCTTCGAGGTGCACGTCGACGGCACCCGCGCCGGTTTCGCCGAGTACTCCGACCAGGGGGACGTGCGCACCTTCTCCCACACCGAGGTCGACGACGCGTACGCCGGCCAGGGACTGGCCAAGCGGATGATCCGGGAGGGCCTCGACGCGACCCGCGCCGCCGGCCTCAAGGTGCGTCCGGTCTGTCCAGCGGTCAGCGGCTTCATCAAGAAGAACCCGGACTACCTCGACCTGGTCCCCGAGGATCTCCGCGCCGCCGCCGACCTCACCTGAGCGACCACGATTGCCCCCTCCTCCACGACGAGTCGCCCTCGCCCTGACGGCACTCGTCCTTCTCACCGCGTGCGATGCGAGCGCGTCCGACCCGGCGCCCTCGGCCGTCCCGAGCACCGCGGCGTCGCTCGCCACGACGCACGAACGGTTGGCTGCACTGGCCGAGGTCCCACGCGGATGGGCGGGCCCGGCGTACCTCCGTGAAGCATTCGGATCGCCCTGGGCCGACACCGACGGCAATGGCTGCAACCAGCGCGACGACGTGCTGCTGCGCGATGTCGTGCCCGGCACGGTCACCGTGGCGCCGCAGGGCAGTTGTGACCATGACGTGCTGGCGGGGAGCTGGCTCGACCCCTACACCGGGCGGGCGCTGGTGATGACCGACCTCAAGGACCTGCGGCAGGCCCAGACGGTGCAGATCGACCACGTCGTACCTCTTGCCGAGGCCTGGATCTCCGGGGCCGCCGACTGGTCCGACGCGCGTCGCCTGACCTTCGCCAACGACCTCGACGGCCTGCTGGCGGTGGACGGGCCGACAAACGCCAGCAAGGGCGCCGACGACCCAGCCGCCTGGCGGCCGCGCAAGGAGTTCCAGTGCACCTACGCGGTGCGGTGGATCGATGTGAAGCACACCTGGGACTTGGGCGTGGACGCCAGCGAGCGGCGAGCCCTCGCCGAACTGCTGACCACCTGCTGAGGTCCCGCGATCGTCGGTGCCCCTACTCCCCCGTCCAGACCGGGTCACGCTTCTCGGCGAACGCCATCGCGCCCTCACGGGCGTCCTTGGTGGCAAACACCGGCAACACGGCGGCGTCGTGCGCCTCCCAGATCTCCGTGTCGCGGTCGGAGCCGAACCGCTGCTGGTCATGGATCATCTGCTTGGTGATGCGCACGGCGAGCGGCGCATTGGCGACGATCTGGGCCGCGAGCGCCAGGGTCTCGTCGAGGAGTCGGTCGTCGTCGACGACTGCGTTGACCAGACCGAGCTCTGCGGCTTCGTCGGCACTGACCTTGCGCCCGGTCAGGGCGATCTCCATCGCCTTGCGGAACGGGATCTGCCGTGGCAACCGCAACACACCGCCGCCCGCCGCGATCAGCCCGCGCTTCACCTCCGGCAGCCCGAAGGTCGCCGACCGCGCGGCCACCGCGAGGTCGGTGGTGAGCACCAACTCGGCACCACCACCCATGGCGAACCCGTTCACCGCAGCGATCAGCGGCTTGGCGATCGGACGCCGGATGATCCCGTCGAAGCCGAACTCGGGGTGGTCGGGGTCGCTGAGCGGCTCACCGGCGGCAAACGCCTTCAGGTCCATGCCGGCGCAGAACGCCCGGCCGGTTCCGGTGAGCACGACCACCCGGACCTCAGGATCGTGCTCGGCGGTGTGCAGCGAGCGGGCCAACCCGCCGGCCAGCGCACCGTTGATCGCATTCATCGCTTCGGGGCGGGTCAGGGTGATGATCGCGACGTGGTCGCGCACCTCGTAGCGGACGGCGTCGTTCCCGGGGTTCTCCATGCATGCATGCTGGCGGGACCGGCGGCGCGGCGCAAACCACGGTTTCGTCAGCGGGGCGGAGCCAGCACTGCGGGAAGGCGTTCCCACCCTCGCAGGATCCGCGTCGTACGACGGGTGGCGCCGGGACGGACCTCGAGGTCGGGGAACCGTTCGAAGAGCGTCCGCAGCCCGACCTCTCCCTCCATCCGCGCCAGCATCGCGCCGAGACAGTGGTGCCGGCCGGCGGAGAAGGACAGATGTTCTCGCGCGTTGTCACGGGTCACGTCGAAGCGCGTGGGATCGGCGAAGACCTGCGGGTCGCGGTTGGCGCCGGCCAGCAGCACCGTGATCAGGTCGCCGGGCTGCATCCGCTGGCCGGCGAGGGTGGTCTCGGCCTGCGCCATCCGGCCGGTGAGCAACACCGGCGGGTCATGACGCAGCACCTCCTCCACTGCATTGGCCCAGCCGTCGGGCTGCTCCTGCAATCTCGCCAACTGCTCAGGATGGTCGTGCAGCAACGCGATCCCGTTGCCCAGCAGGTTGACCGTGGTCTCGAACCCCGCGGCCAGCACCAGGCCGGCAGTCGCCTTGAGCTCGACCTCATTCAGCTGGCCGTCCTCGTCGCGCAACGCGACCAGCTCGCTCAGCAGGTTGTCGCCGGGGTTGGCGCGCAACGACTCGAGATGGTCACCGAGCCAGGCGTCGAAGTCGCGGAGCGCTCGCGAGACCGAGCGGTACTGGCCGAGTGGCAACCCGAGGTCGAGGCTCGGTGCCGCAGCAGCCCCGAACTCCAGGACTCGCACCCGATCCCGCTCTGGCACACCGAGGATCTCGGCAATCACCGTCACCGGCAGCAGCGCACAGTATTCGGCGATCAGGTCCACCTCGGTGTCGGCACTGATCCGGTCGAGCAGGTCGTCGGCGATCTGCTGGGTGCGGGTCCGCAGGCGCTCGACCGCACGCATCGTGAAGACCCGCATCACCAGCTTGCGATAGCGGGTGTGGTCGGGTGGTTCGGTGACCAGCAACGACGGCGGCTCCACCGGGTGCAGGATGTCGGGTCGGAGCCACGACCCCACCGAGCCGAGCAGGCCGGTGCGGCCGGGAATCCCGGTGCGGAAGTCGGCGCTGGTCAGCACCTCGCGCACGACAGCGTGGTCAGCGCTGACCCGTCCGATGCCGGAGGTGAGCACCGGCCCGTTGTCCCGGATCTGCTCGATCAGGTCGAACAGGTCCTCCCCGCTGCCGCTGCTGGCCCCGATCAGACGCCCCTGCAGGTCGCCGCTGCGCGCGATCCGCCCGATCAGCAGCCGCGGCAGACCGTGCGTCACCGCCCAGTGGGCCGCTTCCCGACCCTCGTCCAGCACTCGCCCGACCGCCACTGTCCGCTCCTCCTCCGTCCACGTGCAACTCGGTGTCCGACTCCAAGTTGCGTCGTGCCCACCGTATCGGTGCAGGAATGAAACGCGCGGCTGAACGCTTCTGGCTCCATGAAGAAGATCGGCTTCCTGTCCTTCGGGCACTGGTCCGACTCCCCCGGGTCGCAGGCTCGCACCGCCTCCGACGTGCTGCACCAGTCGATCGACCTGGCGGTGGCGGCCGAGGAGCTCGGCGCAGACGGTGCCTACTTCCGCGTGCACCACTTCGCCCGCCAACTCGCCTCGCCGTTCCCACTGCTGGCCGCGATCGGAGCGCGCACCAGTCGCATCGAGATCGGCACCGGCGTGATCGACATGCGCTACGAGAACCCGATGTACTTCGCAGAGGACGCCGGCGCGGCCGACCTGATCGCCGACGGCAGACTCCAGCTCGGCATCAGCCGGGGATCACCGGAGCAGGTCATCGAGGGCTACCGCTACTTCGGGTTCCAGCCCCCGGAGGGGAAGACCGATGCCGACATGGCGCGGATGCACACCGAGGTGCTGCTCGAGATCCTCAAGGGTGAGGGCTTCGCGCAGCCCAACCCACGACCGATGTTTCCCAACCCGCCCGGTCTGCTGCGCCTGGAACCACACTCCCCCGGACTGCGGGACCGGTTGTGGTGGGGTGCCGGTTCGCGCGCCACTGCCGTGTGGGCAGCCGAGCAGGGTATGAACCTGATGAGTTCGACGCTGCTGACCGAGGACACCGGTGTGCCCTTCCACCAGTTGCAGGCCGAACAGATCCAGCAGTTCCGTGACGCCTGGGCCCGGGCCGGCCACGAGCGCACCCCGCGGGTCTCGGTGAGCCGCAGCATCTTCGCGATCACCAACGACACGGACCGCGCCTACTTCGGCAGTGACGGCGACAGCACCGACCAGGTCGGCATGCTCGAGGGCGGCAAGGCCCGCTTCGGCCGCTCGTACGCCGCCGAACCCGACCAGCTGATCGACCAGTTAGCCGAGGACGAGGCGATCGAGGCGGCCGACACCCTGTTGCTGACCGTGCCCAACCAACTCGGCGTCGACTACAACGCCCACGTGCTGGAGAGCATCCTCACCCACGTGGCGCCCGCGCTCGGCTGGCGCTGAGGGTCCGGTCGGGCCCGGCGTCCGTCGTACGGCGTCAGTCGGCGTCGGTGACCGCCGCTGCGAACTGAGCGGCGGACAGCCGGGCGTAGGCACCCTCGGCGGCCAGCAGCTCGTCGTGGGTGCCCTGCTCGACGATCCGGCCGTCCTCCATCACCAGGATCAGGTCGGCGTCGCGGATCGTCGAGAGCCGGTGCGCGATCACGAACGACGTGCGGTCCTGTCGCAGCGCCGCCATCGCCTGCTGCAGCAGCAGTTCGGTGCGGGTGTCGACCGAACTGGTTGCCTCGTCGAGGATCAGCAGGGCCGGGTCGGCAAGGAACGCGCGGGCGATGGTGACGAGTTGACGTTCCCCGGCCGACAGGTTGCTGCCGTCCTCATCGAGCACGGTGTCGTAGCCCGCAGGCAGTGAGTGCACGAACCGGTCGACGAAGGTCGCCCGTGCCGCCGCGATGATCTCGTCCTCCGCCGCACTCGGCCTGCCGTAGGCGATGTTGTCGCGGATGGTGCCGGCAAACAGCCACGTGTCCTGCAGGACCATGCCGATCCGTTGCCGGAGGACCCCGCGGGGCACGCTGGCGATGTCGGCCCCGTCGAGGATGATCCGCCCGCCGTCGAGCTCGTAGAACCGCATCACCAGGTTGACCAGCGTGGTCTTGCCTGCGCCGGTGGGGCCGACGATCGCCACGGTGCGTCCCGGCCGGGCGACCAACGACAGGCCCTCGATCAACGGTCGGTCCGGTTCATAGCCGAACGACACGTCCTCGAACCGCACCTCGCCCCGGCCGGCCGGCAGCGTGCCGCTGAGCTCGGCCTCCTCCTCGGGGGCGTCGAGGAGTTCGAAGACCCGCTCCGCCGAAGCGACACCCGACTGCAGCAGGTTGACCATCGAGGCGATCTGCGACAGCGGCTGGGTGAACTGGCGGGCGTACTGGATGAATGCCTGCACCTCGCCCAGGGACAGATTTCCGCTGGCCACCCGCAGGCCACCGATCACTGCGATCGCGACGTAGTTGAGGTTGCCGACGAACATCATGATCGGCATGATCAGGCCGCTCACGAACTGCGCCGTCCACGATGCCTTGTGCAGTTCGTCGTTCTCCTCGGCGAACTGGCGCTCGGCCTGACGCTGGTGGCCGAAGACCTTGACCAGGGCGTGGCCGGAGAACGACTCCTCGATGTGTGCGTTGAGTCTTCCGGTCCGTCGCCACTGCTGCACGAACAGGCCCTGCGACCGTTTCATCACCAAGCCGGCAATGAAGATCGAGATCGGCACGGTGACGATGGCGATCAGCGCCAGCAGGGGCGAGATCCACAGCATCATCCCGAGCACCGCGAAGACGGTGAGCACCGCAGTGAGCAACTGGCTCATCGTCTGCTGCAACGACTGCGAGAGGTTGTCGATGTCGTTGGTGGCACGGCTCAGCAGTTCACCGCGGGGCTGTTTGTCGAAGTAGCCCAGCGGCAGCCGGTGCACCTTGTCCTCGACGTCGCCTCGCAGCCTTCGGATGGTGCCCTGGACGACGTCGTTGAGCAGATAGCCGGCCAGCCAGGCAAGCACCGACCCCGCGACATAGATCGCCAACACCATCAACAGGACGGTGCCGACCGCACCGAAGTCGACGCCTTCGCCCGGCACCACGTCCATCGACGAGACCATGTCGGCGACCTTGCCCTCGCCGGCCGATCTCAGGCCGGCCACCGCCTGCTCCTTGGTCAGGCCGGCATCGAGACGACCGCCGATCAGGCCGTTGAAGACCAGATCGGTGGCGTGGCCGAGGATCCGCGGACCCAATGACATGGCCACCACGCTCAGCACCGTCAGCGTCACCACGGCGTACGCCTTGTGCCGCTCGGGATGCATGCGGGCCAGGAGGCGCCGCAAGGATGCCCGGAAGTCCAACGCCTTCTGGACCACCATCGCGTTGTGCGGTCCGGGCCTCCCGGTCTCGATCCGCTCGGTCTCCTTGAGCTCTCCGGTGCCGCGCTCGCTCATACGACCTCTCCGATCCGCTGGGAGGTGACGATCTCCTCGTAGGTCGCGCAGGTGGCAAGCAGTTCGTCATGGGTGCCGGTGCCGACGACCACTCCGTCCTCGAGCACGACGATCCGGTCGGCGTCGCGGATGGTGGCCACACGTTGCGCCACGATCACCACCGTCGCGTCCTTCGTGACCGGCGCGAGCGCGGCCCGCAGCCGGGCGTCGGTGGCCAGGTCGAGGGCCGAGAAGGCGTCGTCGAAGAGATAGATGCCGGGGCGGCGGACCACCGCTCGGGCGATCGCGAGCCGCTGCCGCTGCCCGCCACTCACGTTGGTCCCGCCCTGGGCGATCGGCGCGTCGAGGCCGTCAGGCATGGCTCGCACGAAGTCGGCGGCCTGGGCGATCTCGAGTGCCTCCCACACTTCCTCGTCGGTCGCCTCCGCCTTGCCGTAGCGCACGTTGGAGGCGACCGTGCCACTGAACAGGAACGCCCGCTGGGGGATCAGTCCGAGCTGCGCCCACAGCAGCTCAGGAGCCAGACGTCGTACGTCGACCCCGCCGACCTGCACGCTGCCACCGGTGACGTCGAACAGTCGCGGCACCAGGTTGACCAGGGTGCTCTTGCCGGCTCCGGTCGACCCGATCACGGCGACCGTCTGACCCGGACGGGCAGACAGGTCGACGTTGCGGAGCACCGGCTGCTCGGCACCGGGATAGGCGAACGAGACATCGACGAGGTCGAGGGTGCCCGGGGTGCTGAGTTCACCGACCGGTTCGGCTGGCGGCACCACCGAACTCTCGGTCGCCAGCACCTCACCGATCCGCTCGGCACAGACCGCGGCGCGCGGAATCATCATCATCATGAAGGTCGCCATCATCACCGACATCACGATCTGCATCAGATAGGAGATGTAGGCGGTCAGTGCACCGACCTCCATCGCCCCACTCTCGACGCGGTGGCCACCGAACCAGATCACTCCGACGGTGGCCAGGTTGGAGACCAGCATGACGGTCGGAAACATGCCCGCCATCCAGCGGCCGGCCCGGATCGAGACGTCGGTGAGTTCCTCGTTAGCGGTGCGGAAGCGCGCGGTCTCGTGCTCCTCGCGCACGAACGCCCGGACCACCCGGACTCCCGTGATCTGTTCACGCAGCAGGCGGTTGACCTCGTCGATCCGCTCCTGGACAAGGCGGAAGTTCGGCACCATCCGCGTCACGATGAAACCGATCGAGACGCCGAGCACCGGCACCACCGCAGCGACCAGCCACGACAGGCCGACGTCCTCACGCACCGACATCACGATGCCGCCGACCATCATCATCGGCGCCGCCACCATCAGACTGCCGCCCATCAGCACGAGCATCTGCACCTGCTGGACATCGTTGGTCTCCCGGGTGATCAGCGACGGGGCACCGAAGCGCTGCACCTCGCGGGTCGACCACGAGCCGACCCGCGCGAAGATCGCTCCGCGCAGGTCGCGACCGACCGACATCGCCGTCCGTGCGGAGAACCACACCGCTGCGATCGCGCAGACCACTTGGCCGAGCGACACCGCGAGCATCACGCCGCCCTTGGCGACGATGTAGTCGGTGTCTCCGGTGACCACACCGTTGTCGATGATCTCGGCGTTGAGGCTCGGCAGGAAGAGCATCGCCAACGTGCTGAGGAACTGCAGCAGCACCAACACCGCCAACGCGCCGCGATAGGGCCTGAGGTGGTCCCACACCAACCGGAACAGCAAGGAATCCTCCGATCACGCCGGCGACCGGTGGTGGTCACGGCACGTCGAGTATGCCGCTGCACACAATCTCTTGGGGGAGAACCACCCCGTGTGGTCAGCGCGCGCGCAACCAGTCGTCGTACTCCTGGCGGCCGCGGCGCCAGGGGACACCGGCCGGGGTGAGTGCGCCGGAGGCAGCGGCACGGCCGGCGCCGGGCATCGGCACCGGGACCACCAGCGTCCGACGGCCGCGGTGACGCAGCAGTCGACGGACCAGGTCGGGCATCCACCCCGACGACGGGCCGGCGAGCTCGACGGTGTCGGTGCGCGGCCGCTCCTCGGCGAGGTCGACCAGTGCTTCCGCGACCTCAGCAGCCGCGACCGTCTCGACCAGCATCCGCGGGATCACCACCACCGGACCGAAGCCCATCCGTTCGACCATCTGCTCGGCGAACTCGTGGAACTGGGTGGCTCGCAGGATGGTGTGCGGTCGGTCGGACTCCTTGACCACCGCCTCCTGCGCGACCTTGCCCCGGTAGTAGCCGAACCCGATCTGGTCGATGCCGACGATCGAGAGGGTGAGGTGATGGCTGACGCCGGCTTCGCGCCCAGCCTCGAGCAGCACCCGCGAGGTGGTGGTGAAGAAGTCGGTCGCGACGCGGGTCGAGCCGGTCTGGATGCTCAGGCAGTCGATCACCGCATCGACCCCGGCAAGCCGCTCGCCCAACCCGCTGCCGTCGGTCAAGTCGACACCTTCGCCTCGACTCAAGCTGACCACCCGGTGTCCGCGGGCGCGAGCGACGGCGGTGACGTGCGTACCGACCTGTCCGGTGCCTCCTGCCACAGCGATGTGCAGCGCCTCGGGTCGCGCGTGCGATTCACTCACGTGAGCGACTCTAGGGCATCGTTCGCCGACGGCGGTGTCGGTCGGGAGACCCTCGGCTCCGGAACGGCGCGGACATCAGATGCCGGACGAGCGCTGCTCGCGCCGCTCGTGAAGACGCTGCTGGGCTTCGGCCACGAAGGCCAGGCACGGAGCCGTGCTCTGTGGGTGCTTCTCGGTGAGGTGGAAGATCCAACGGTCCATCGACGCCATGAACCCGTTGTCCTCGCCGGCACGATGCACCGACCACTTCCGCCCGCCGGCGACCACACACTCGACGCAGGTGATCTTGTAGACGAACTGCTGGTCGTCCCCGAGGTCGACCCTGACCCGCGCGAGCGGGCCGGCCTGTGCCGCCGCCTTCCTCTCGCGCGCGCTGCGGCTCGCGACCATGGACACACCTCTTCCGGTTGTCGGGTCCTCGGGGGTCCGAGAACGCGTGGGTCAGCTCGGGATGAGCGCCCACAGGTCGAGGTCGAGGAGGACGCCGTCGGCGTACCTCCCGTCGGGCCCCCGCAGCGTCATCGTCTCGTCCCGGCCACGGGTGGCGACCAGGCGCAGACGTACGGCGCCGACGCCCGGTGTCGAGGTCTGTGCGGTGTCGAGCACCTCGGACCAGGCGTGCACCGTGTCGCCACCGAAGGCCGGTGCCACGTGCGCGCCACCGTTAATGGCGGCAATCAGCTGGGCGTTGGCGAGGCCGTTGAAGGAGAGCGCGCGGGCCAACGAGATGATGTGCCCGCCGTAGACCAGCCGCTTGCCGTCCGGGCGCGCGTCGGTGTTGAAGTGCACCTTCGCGGTGTTCTGCCACAGGCGCGTCGCCATCATGTGCTCGGCGTCGGTGAGGGTGACGCCGTCGACGTGGTCGATCTTCTCGCCGATCGCGTAGTTGCGGAGGCGGTGCGGTTCACCGGCCGCCTCGAAGACGTAGTTGGTGAAGTCGAGGCCGGCGGGCACCACCAGGTCGGCGGCCGCGACCGCCGGCGCCAACTCCGGTACGACGGTCTCCGGGGCAGGAGCGTCGGCGTCGCGCTTGTGCACCATCACCCACCGGGCCCAGTCGATGACGACCTCGCCGTGCTGATTGGTCGCCGTCGAGCGCACGTGGACCACACCGGTGCGTCCGTTGGAGTTCTGCTTGAGCCCGATCACCTCGGAGCTGGTCTCCAGGGTGTCGCCGGGGACGACCGGGCGGTGGAACCGCAGCTCGGCGTAGCCCAGGTTGGCGACTGCGTTGAGGGAGACGTCCGGGACGGTCTTGCCGAAGGCGATGTGGAAGGCGATCAGCTCCTCCACCGGCGCCGGGCTCAGCCCGACCGAGGCCGCGAATTCCGCCGAGGACGGGATCGCGAAGCGAGTCGGATAGATCGCGCCGTAGAGCGCGCGGTCGCCGTCGGTGACGGTGCGCGGCGTCGCGTGCCGGAGCACCTGACCGACGGTGAAGTCCTCGAAGAAGTTGCCCGGGTTCGTCTTGGTCATGCCCACATTGTGCCCGTCCCCGTCAGACGCGAACACGCCCGTGCCTCCGTCGGCATGCGTGCCGTCAGCGCTGCGAGTCGGCGGACTCCGTCTCCGCGTCACTGAAGGGGTGCTGCTCGACGAAGGTGCGGGCCTCGGCATACATCCGCTGGATGTAGTCCTCCAACTGGACCGACTCGACGCGCCACTGTCCCCGGCCACCGATCTTGATCGCCGGGAGGTCGCCCCGTCGGACCAGCGCATAGACCTGCGCTGCCGATGTGTTGAGCACCTCAGCGACGTCCGCGAGGGTGAGGAAGCGGGGCGAACTCTCCATGCCCCCACTCTGCCATCCCGCGCCCCCACCGGCATTCACCACGCCCCCGTCTGTGGAGAAGCCGACGGGCTCCCTGCGCCCGTGCCCGGGATGCCTCAGTCGCGATCCGGACGGGGGTCGGGACGCACCGCCGGCTGGGACCGGTCGACGACGAGCTGACGCACCGGCAGCCAGGCGGAGCCGCGACGTCCCCACGCACGCACCGCACCCACGTGCGACACGTCGGTATCGACCCGCGCCGCGACGGCGCCGACCGGCACCGCGACCGCAGTGCTGGTCCCGGGGCGGAGCCGTCCCTCCCACTGCTCGTCGGTGCCGACGAAGTGGACCGCCACTGCGCCGGCGACGTCGGTGGCCGAGAGCACCAACTGTCGACGCATTCCGACCGGCAGGACCGTCCCGGAGTCGTCGACGGCGGTCGGAGCGGAAGCCAAGGTCACCGGGTCACCGTTGACCAGACCGCGCAGGGACGCCACCACCGGCACGCTTCCCTCCACCACCAAGGAGGTGCCGCCCGACGACAGCAGGTCGAGGGTGGCCGCGGTGAGCGACACGGTCACGGTCTCGCCGGCCGGCACCGGGATCGCCTCCATGCCGAGCGGTGCCGAGGTGCTGTCCGGGCCGGCAACGCGCACCTCGGCCCGGCCCGTGTCTTCACCGGGGTTGCCGATCACGACGACCGCGTCGGTGAGCTTGTCGGGCACGGCCGGGACCAGTTGCCGAACGTCCGGCGGCGCCGTGGCGCCGAGATGCTCGCTGAGGCGCTGATCGGCGCCCTGCACCGTGTCGAGGACCGAGGCCGCAAGCCGACCCTGGCGTACGACGACCCGCACCACCGCGTCCTCACGCAACGGCACCAGCGACTCGAGTTCGATCGTGCGGGAGCCGCCGCTCTCGACGGCGACGCCACGGAGCTCGTCGGAGGTCACCGGGCCCTCGGTCGACCAGATCTCGAGGTCGGCGACGGCGGCCTCTTCGTCGGGATTGACCAGAGTGATCGTCGAAGTGTGTGCACCCCCTGCGCCGACTCCCGCAAACCACCACTCACCGGCCGCCGGGACGCATTCGGCGGCGCTGGGCGCGGGCGACCCACCCACCCGTGCGGCCAGCAGGGCGAGCGCCGCGGGTCCGGTCGTCGACACCTGGACCACACCGCGCGCCGGGACGCTGGCGTGGCCGTCCACCTCGACGGTCTCGGTGCCGCGGGCGCTGCTCACCTCCACCGGGGCGGGGCGGTCGCCGAGCGGCCGTGCCACGGTGACAGGGGTCGCCGCCGGTGGGCAGATCACCACGGCTCGCTCGAGTGCGGTCGACACCGGCGGCGTGGCGGTCTCGTCGGCGACGGGGGCCGGGTCGGCCACCCCGAGCAAGGTCAACACGGTGGCCAGGACCGCACCGCCACCGATCAGGGCCAACGGCGACACCGCGCGCAACGGCGTACGACGGGTGGGCCGCGCTGCGACCCGGCGTCCCTCAGACCTGGTCATCGTGTCTCCCTGCGGGTCGGGCCACAGAGCACGAGCACCACCAGCAGCGCCACGACCTGCAGGCCGATCAGCCACGGCAGCAGCGCTGGACCGTCCCCGGAGACCGCGTCGCGCGGAGCGTCGGACGGCAGACGCCAGGCCGGTGTCTCGCGATCGGACGTGCTGGCGCGGGTCAGCCCGCTGATCGCGTCGAGACCGGCCACCACCTCGGGGTCAGCGGGCGCCGGCAGCACCACGTGCTCGATCCCATGCTGCGGCAGCGTGTCGAGCAACTCCGGAGTGGGCGCAGTGAAGAGCGCCCTGACATCCGCAGTGAGTTCGGCGTCGGGCGCGGTCAGGGAGAGGATCTCGGCCTCGCCCAGACGTGGGCCGTCACCGCGGCGTACCACCCACTGCAGTCCGGTGTCGTGGGCACCCCGCACCACCAGCACGCCACGCGCCGGGTCTTCCGTGGCCGCCTGCGCCATGTAGGCCGGGACCAGTGACGGCGTCGGGTCGTCGAGCAGGTCGTCGGCACCGAGCCACCACACGAGTCCGACGACCGGCACCACCGCGGCAGCCAGGCCTGCGGCGGCACCGACGAGGACTGCAGGCTCGCGTGTTCTGGCTGCAGGTTCGCGTGTTCTGGCTGCAGGTTCGCGGGTGAGGGTGAGCAGGGCGAGCAGCACCGAGGTGACCAGGGCTGCCTGCACCATCAGGACGGAGAAGCTGAGGCCGGCACCGACCTCGCCGGAGGGCAGCTCGATGCGGATCCGGCTGACCAGGAGGGCGAAGCCGCCGTTGACCGCGGCGAGCAACCAGCACGCGGTCACGGCGACGCGGCTGCGCTGCGGAACCAGAGCGAGCACGGCGGCGACGAGGAGCAGTACGCCGAGCCATGCCGGCGCGGCCGGTCCGGGGAACCGTCCGACCAACATGTCGACGCCGTCCGGAGCAGGCATCCGCAGGCCCGCATCGAGGAGCAGTCCGCCGAGGTCGTGACGCAGCATCCCGAGGGCGCCGGGCAACAGCAGCACCGGCGGTACGCCGACCACTGCCACCAGGGGGCCCCACACGCTGGGCGTGGCGAGACTGCGGCGCGCGACCAGCGCGACACCGAGCAACGCCGTACCCACGATCAGCACGGCGACCAGCCACGCGCCGGGGGTGAAGGCGGTGACCAGCGCCAGGATGACTCCGGAGCGCCAACCGGCGCGCCACCTTCGATCGCCCGACGGCGACAGCAACCCGAGGGCCGACGTGGCCAGCCAGGGCAGCAGCGCGGTCGAGACGACCACACCGAAACGTCCCTGTCCCCAGGCGCCGCTCAGCAACGGCAGCGAGGCATAGGTGAGTGCTGCCCAAGCGGCTGGCCAGCGTGCGCTCAGACCACCCTGGAACGCGGTGGCGAGGTGGCGCGCGAACCGCCAGGCGCCCCAGCCCGCCAGCGGGACCGCCAGCAACATCAGGGCCGAGACCGCCGCAGTGGCGCTGCCGAACAGCACCGTGCCGAGCACCGCCAGCGGCAACAGGTAGGCCGGTGCGGGCGCGTCGGTGCCCTGTCCGAGTTGGTGCCAGCCCTCCCCGAGCAGCTGCCACCACCGACCGACCCCGTCGGGAGCCTGGGCCAGCGCGCCGCCCGCGACCGGACCGATCGCATCGCGGGCACCCCACCAGAAGACCACCAGCAGCAGTGCGGTGCCGAGCGCCCACGGACTGGTGACCAGCCGGACCAGCAGTCCGGAGTCGTCGTCGAGGTCCTCATCGGCGGCGTCCGGGCCGGGAGTCGGGCGGCGGCGATCGACCGTCTCACGTCGCTGGGTGAGGGCAGCGGAGACCACGTCTGACACGAAGTCGAGACCGTGCCGGGCCGGCAGCCACCACGGCGCCAGCAACCCGTCGGGGGTCGGGCCGAGGTCCCGGCGTCGGGCTCGAGCCCTGCGCAGGCGGCCCGGTCGGCCGTGCACGGCACCGAGTGCAGCGATCTCGTCGGCCGCTGCTCGCGGGTCACGCGCCAGCAGCAGCCCGAGGGCGCGCAGCAGGCCGCCGATCAGCAGCCGCAGCCAGCGCCACCGGGCCCGCCAGCCGGTGCTGTTGGCGAGCACGACCAACATCTGGGCCTCTCGCTCGACCCGGTGCGGCCGAGCCCCGAGGTCGCGTTGTCCGCTGCGTGCGGCCTCGGCATGGAAGACCACGGCGTCCGGGGCGACCACGGTGCGCAGACCGGCGCGGGCAGCGCGCCACCCGAAGTCGAGGTCGGTGCCGATGACGGGAAACTCCTCGTCGAGGCCGAGCGTCTCGAGGACGGTACGTCGTACCAGCATTCCGGCGGTGTTGACCGCCAGCACCTCACGCACGCTGTCGTGCTGGCCCTGGTCGTATTCGCCCCGCTCCAGACCGGTTTCGCGGTGGGCGGTGGCAGAGACGGTGACGCCCACCTCGAGCAGGCGACGCAGTGAGGGCCACTCGCGGATCTTCGGGCCGACGACGTCGGCGCCGCGTTCCTCGGCGACCCTCAGGAGTTCAGCCAGCGCACCGGGCGCCGGACTGACGTCGTCGTGCAGGAGCCACACCCATTCGGTGTCGATCTCCGGCAGGACGTGGGCGACGGCGCTCGGAAACGAACCCCGGTGCTGGCGGACCTGGTCCAGACCCAGCGCCTCGACGAGCATCTCGGTCGAGGCATCGGCGCTGCCCGTGTCGACGGCGACGACGCGGGCCGCCGGCTGCTGCTGGTCACGAAGACCAGACAGCACAGCCGGCAACCACCTCGCGCCATCATGGCTGACCAGTAGGGCGGTGACCGTCACGACGGGCCACCCTACGTGTTGTGCGGGGACGTCCTCAGACGGCCCGCTTCTTCAACTTGCGGCGTTCCCGCTCGGAGAGGCCACCCCAGATCCCGAACCGCTCGTCATTCATCAACGCCGATTCGAGGCACTCCTGGCGCACCTCACACGTCTGGCAGACCTTCTTGGCCTCCCGCGTGGAACCACCCTTCTCCGGAAAGAACGCTTCCGGGTCGGTCTGGGCACACAGCGCCCGTTCCTGCCACCCGGATTCTTCGGCATCATCCCCGTCGAGGAGGAACAGCTCTCGCACGACACTCCCCTTTCGACCCTGAGACGGATCCGCAAGCTGCGGGCCCGCCACGTGCCTCGCTTGCCCGACTGCGACTCGCTAAACAACGTGAATGGAATTACATGCCTGTCATACACGGGAAGTCAAGCCCAGATCTGCTATAACCGTCCCGCCGTTTCCCGGCTCCGCCCGATCGGGCAAGGTATTCCCATGCGTGCGATCACCGTCCTGTCCGGCGGCATGGGCGGGGCCAAGTTCCTCCGCGGCCTCCGCCACGGCATTGCCGAGGGCCTTGTCCCCGGCACCACTCCTGACACCGAGGTCACCGTCGTGGCCAACACCGCCGACGACTGGTGGGTGCACGGTCTCAAGGTCTGCCCCGACCTCGACACCGTGATGTACACCCTCGCCGACGGCATCGATCCCGACCGCGGGTGGGGGCGACGAGACGAGACCTGGAGCGTGCTCGAGGAGCTCAAGGCGTACGGCGTCGAGCCCACCTGGTTCGGCCTCGGTGACCGCGACATCGCCACCCACCTGGTCCGCACCCAGATGCTCGAGGCCGGCTACCCGTTGAGCGCCGTGACCGCCGCACTGTGCCAGCGCTGGCAACCCGGCGTACGCCTGCTGCCGATGACGGACGACCGGGTCGAGACGCACGTCGCGATCGCCGATCCCGACACTCCGTCGGGGCGTCGGGTGATCCACTTCGAGGAGTACTGGGTGCGTCACCGCGCGGCCATGCCCGCCGAACAGGTCGTGGTGGTAGGACTCGACGCCAGCACCCCGGCGCCGGGAGTCGTCGAGGCGATCACCGGCGCCGACCTGATCATCGTGCCGCCGTCCAACCCGGTGGTCTCCGTCGGCACCATCCTCGGCGTTCCCGGCATCCGCGAGGCCCTGCTGGACACCGAGGCGCCGGTGGTCGGCCTCTCCCCCATCGTCGGCGACACCCACGTGCAGGGCATGGCTGAGCAGATGCTCACGGCCATCGGCGTCGAGGTCAGCGCGGCCGGCGTCGCCCGCCACTACGGCTCCCGCGCCACCGGCGGAGTGCTCGACGGCTGGCTGGTCGACGAGCGCGACGCCCACCACGTCTCGGCAGTCGAAGCGGTCGGCCTCTCCTGTCGTGCAG
Source organism: Nocardioides daejeonensis (assembly GCA_040393845.1). Classification (GTDB taxonomy): domain Bacteria; phylum Actinomycetota; class Actinomycetes; order Propionibacteriales; family Nocardioidaceae; genus Nocardioides; species Nocardioides daejeonensis_A. The sequence goes on along the minus strand of JBEBTI010000020.1, from coordinate 6,886 downwards.
TTCCGTTGATGATGACGTCGCCGGAGGCCACCGCCGGGATGGCGACTGCGGCCGTCGAGCTCGTGTCGTGAGCAGCGCCCTCACGGTGCATGCACCGGACGGCATCGGCGAAGTCGCCGAAGGCACCGACCTCGGCGCGCTCGTTGCGCAGGTGTGCGAGCTGGCCGACGGTGACATCGTCACCGTCACCTCGAAGGTGGCCAGCAAGGCCGAAGGGCGCCGGGTCGCCGGCGACCGTGCCGACTCCCTCGCTGCCGAGACCCAGCGGGTGGTGGCCAGGCGCGGACCGACCCAGATCGTGCGCACCCGCCTCGGTCTGACGATGGCTGCTGCCGGCATCGACAACTCCAACGTCACCGCCGGCGAGCACCTGCTGCTGCCGGTCGACCCGGACGCCAGCGCGCGCCGGATCCGCGAGACGCTGCTGTCCCTCACCGGACGCAACGTCGGCGTGGTCATCACCGACACCGCCGGGCGGGCCTGGCGCAATGGGCAGACCGAACTCGCGATCGGGGCCTCCGGTCTGCTCGTGCTCGAGGAGTTCGGCGGACAGGTCGACTCCTACGGCAACCCGCTTGCGGTCACCGCGCCCGCAGTGGCCGACGAGATCGCCTCGGCCGCAGAACTGGTCTGCGGCAAGCTCGGCGGCCGTCCGATCTCGGTGGTCCGGGGTCGGTCCGACCTGGTCCACCCGGCCGGCGAACACGGCACCGGTGCTGCAGTCCTCAACCGCGCAGACGGCGAGGACCTCTTCGGTCTCGGTGCGCGCGAAGCCGTGCTGGCAGCGCTGGTGCAGCGGGACCGGATCGCCTTCGGCACCCCCAGCGCGCCCGACGACCTCGCGGTCGCCCTCGCCGAACTCGATCCGTCCGGCAGTGTCCAGGTGACCGGCGACAGCCTGTCGTGGCAGTCGTCGCAACCCGAGCTGACTGCCGGCTCGGTCGTCGTACGGGCCCTCGCGCATGCGCACGGCTGGCACCCCTCCGACGGGCCGGTTCCGGGCTACGTCAATTTTCTGCGGACCGTTCCGTAGACTCTGCCCTCGTGTCCTGCGTTGTTCCGAAGACCACCGTGAGAGAAGCCTGACCCGTGGCCAATTCCAAGAAGTCCCGTCGCGAGATCGCTGACCAGCTGCTGAGCCAGCAGAAGCGTTCCGACAAGCGTCAAGGGATGATCATCGTCGGCGTCTGCATCGTCGTCGCGCTGCTGATCGTCCTCCTGGCCGCATTCCGTCCGATCAAGGACTGGTGGGACCTGCGCTCCTACAACGACGTCGAGATCGCCGACATCGGCACAGCTGCCTCCACCTGCAGCCCGGTGATCACCAAGAAGGCGAGCGGCAACCAGGACCACGTGGACCCCGGCGTCCAGGTCGACTACCCCGAGTCACCGCCGGCATTCGGCACCCACGAGGTCTATCCCGACGACATGACCCGCAAGCTCTACACCAAGACCGACCGGCCCAACCTCGAGAAGCTCGGACACAACCTCGAACACGGCTACACGATCTTGTGGTTCCGCGACATCGACCGCGGCAGCGACGAGTGGGACGACCTCAAGGCGATCGCCGACAAGCTCAAGGGCACCGGCGACTTCCGGCTCAAGTTCAAGGCCGTCGAGTGGACCGACGACGACCCGGAGTGGAGCAACGACGGCGAGCCGTGGACCGACGCCGACGGCAACGAGATCGACACGTCCAAGATGAAGGTCGCGATGACCCACTGGTCGAAGGGCGGCGTGGACGCCGACGTCAGCGACGTCGAGAAGCAGGTCGGCGTGTGGCAGTTCTGTCCCACCGTCTCCGGCGAGGCCCTCACCGAGTTGATGGACACCTACCCCTACCTCGACTCCCCCGAGCCGAACGGCGGCTGATGCACGCGAACTGACAGAAGACCAGGGCGAACCGACTGAACCGGGCCCCGCGAGTTGTCGCGCAGGCTCGATTGAGTTCCCTGCCGGTTCGCGTGAGTTTTCTGTCAGTTCGCGCTCAACTGAGGGTGGCGTCGCACTCGATGCGTTCACCCGCCGGCACCACGACCCCGTCTCCGATCCGCGCGCCGTCGCCGACGGTTGCCTCGTCGAGGCAGGCGCCTGCGCCCACCCGTGCACCCGGACCGACGACCGAGCGGGTCACGACGGCGCCCGCGGCCACCGACGCTCCGGTCATCAGCACGCTTCCCTGCACCCGTGCCGCGTCGGCCACCCGGACGTCAGCCATCAGCACGCTGCCGTCACCCACCTCGGCTCCTGCGGCCACCGCCGCCGTCGGGTCCACCCGCGCACCAGTCGCACTCGCCTCGGCCGCGGGGGTCGGCGCAATCCCGAGTACGACGTCGCGCGAGGCCTCGACCAGCGCCTGCGGAGTGCCGACGTCGCGCCAGTAGGCCGACTCGACGTAGCCGACGACGAGGCGCCCGTCCGCCACCAGACCGGGGAAGGTCTCGCGCTCGACCGAGACCTCACGTCCGGTCGGGATCGTGTCGATGACGCTGCGCCGGAAGACGTAGCACCCGGCGTTGACCTGGTTGGTGACCGGACTCGCCGACTTCTCGACGAAGTCGAGCACCCGACCGTCACCGTCGGTCGGCACACAACCGAAGGCCCGGGCGTCCTCGACCTCGACCAGGTGCAGGGACACGTCGACAGGTTGGCCGTTGCGCGGCGTCTCGAAGTCGGCCAACTGCGCGGGCAGGTCGTGCCCGGAGAGCACGTCACCGTTGAGGATCACCACTGCGCCGTCCGGGTCCGCCCCGAGCGCGTCGGCGACGTTGCGGATCGCGCCACCGGTGCCGAGCGGAACCTCCTCCAGCACATAACTGATCCGGATCCCCCACCGACTGCCGTCTCCGAGCACCGGCTCGAACATGTCGGCGTGGTACGACGTCGCGAGCACCACGTGCCGCACCCCCGCCTCCGCGAGCCGAGCGATCTGGTGCTCGAGGAACGGCACCCCGCCGACGTCCAACAGGTGTTTGGGTCGGCGAGCGGTCAACGGCAACAGTCGGGTGCCGAAACCACCAGCCACGATCACTGCTTCTGGGGGGAGGGTCGTCATGGCTCTGAAGCGTAGGGCACGCTTGCAGCATGGCTCAGACGTTCCCCACCCTGGTCACCGAACTGCTCCGCAACGATCCGGGCCGGCCCTTGGTCACCTTCTACGACGACGCCACTGGCGAGCGCACCGAACTCTCGGTCGCGACATGGGCCAACTGGGTCGCGAAGACGTCGAGCCTGTTCGTGGAGGAGTTCGACCTCGAACGGGGCGATCGGATCCACGTCGACCTCCCGACCCACTGGCTCACCCCGGTCTTCCTGTCCGCGGCATGGAACGTCGGGATCGTGGTCTCACCGGACCCGGCCGACGCCGACGTGGTCGTCTCGGGACCGCAGCACCTCGAGGAACACGCGGCCCGCGGCGTACCCGTGATCGGCTGCGCCCTGCTGCCGCTGGGAGTTCGCTTCGCTGAGCCCCTCCCCGAAGGTGTGCGCGACTTCGGTGTCGAGGTGTGGGGACAGCCAGACTCCTTCATTCCGTGGGACCCGCCCGCTGCCGACGACGAGGCGCTGCCCGGCACCACGCAGGCGCAACTGTTGACGCCCACCGTCACCGAGTTCGACCTCGGCGACGGCGGGCGTCTGCTGACCACGGCGAGTCCGGCTTCCCCTTCCGGTCTCGCCAGCTTCACCGAACCGTTGGTCAGAGCCGGTTCGGTGGTGTGGGTCCGCAATGCAGACCCCGCTTCGTGGACGGCCAAGCAGGAGGCAGAGCGCACCACCTGCACCTGGCTCGTCGGTGACTGACGACTGTTTCAGCCGGCACGGTCGTACCCCTTGAACCCCTGCCCGAGTCGCACCGGAGACCCGAAACCGTTGGTCGTTCCGCGCAGCAACATCAGGTCGCCGTTCTTCTTGCGCCGTACGACGAGGTCCTGGCGTCCGTCGAGGTCGACGTCGCCGGGGCTGATCACCAGGTCGTACTTCTTCAGGTTGCCTGCCACGCTGCCGGCAGCACCGGTGAGTCCGCCGGGACCGTTGCCCTGGTACCACTTCAGTTGGTCACCGACCCGCAGCAGGACGTCGGGAGCACCGTCGGCGTTCCAGCGTCCGATTCCGAGCTGGCTGGACGCAGCGAGTGCACTGCGGGCGACGAAGCTGGGGCGCAGCCCGTTCTTCCGTCCCGGATAGACCCGCATCGCCTGGCCGCGCGGTTGTCCCATCAGGTCCGGCAGGCCGTCACCGGTGATGTCGCCCACCGCAGCCAGCAACTGGACCGGCCCGAAGCCGGTGCCGATCTGGACCGGCGCGGCGAACTTGTCGCCGCCCAGCCCGCGGTGCAGCCGGAGGTTGCCACTGCTGTCGCGGGTGACCACGTCACCGATGCCGTCGCGGTCCCAGTCGCCGACGTTCAACAGCACATCGCTGCCGGCAAACCCACTGCCGAGCGGGATCGGTGCGCCGAGGTGGCGGGTGCCCCGGTGCTCCGCCACTCGGATCCGACCGTTGGCGAGGCCGACCAGGTCGGGGTGGCCCGAGCCGGAGACGTTGACAGCTGCCACCGAGGTCAAGCCCTGCACGCCATCGATCGGCCCGAGCGGACGCCGGAACCCACCGTTGCCGTTGCCGGGATAGACCCATGCCTTGCCGTTGTCGGCCCGGCGCACCAGCAGGTCGGCGCGGCCGTCGCCGTCGAGGTCGCCCATTCCGGTCACGACGTCGAACTTCGCCCAGTTCCGCTTGAGCGCGACCGGCGCACCGACCCGGTTCCCGCCGGTGCCGCGCAGCAGCCACAACTTGCCCGCAGCGTCACGGCCGAGCAGGTCAGGCTTGCCGTCGCCATCGAGATCCCCGGCGCCGATCGCCTCACGGTAGGTCCAACCCGCGACCAACTCGACCTTCTTGAACTTGCCGTTGCCCTTGCCGCGGAGCAGGAACAGCTTGTTGTTGCGCGGGTTGCGGGCCACGAAGTCATTGCGTCCGTCACCGTTGAGGTCGCCGACCGCGGCGACCTGGTCGAACCGGGCAAGGTTCCTGTTGGTCTTGCGCAGCGCGCCGAAACGACCGTTGCCGTTGCCGGGCCTGACTCCCACCGCACCGGAAGCGTCCCGCACGAACAGGTCTGCCAGTCCGTCGCCGGTGAGGTCCGGGCTCACCACGGTCTCGGCGTAGACCGGCGTGCCGTTGTTGTTGCCGTTTGCCGATGCCCGGCCCCAGGCCATCATGCCGCCGGTCGGTACGGCGTACACGGCGCCGTTCTTCTTGCGCAGCAACAGGTCTGGGTACGGTGAGCCGACCACGTTGGTTGCGAGGTCGCGTCCCGACCAGTCGGCCTGGAGTTCGCCCGCGTGCTTGCGGATCTCGCCGAGCTTGGCGTAGAGGTAGCGACCGGGGCAGGCAGTCGAGGCGGCGTCACGGTGACCGTTGATCGCCGGGAAGTTGCGCGAGCCGACCCGCTGCTTGGTGCTGGTCGCGTCGACGCCGTGCAGGGACAGCTTCCACGCCATCAGCTCGCCGTACGCATCCACCATCACCTGCGGCGGCTGGACGACGTCGAAGTTGCCGATCGCCGACATCGCGAAGGAATATTCGTTGTAGTTCAGGGTGTGGGCACCGACAACCGGGCGGTCGACGCCACCGGCGCGTCCCTCCCAGATCCGACCGAACCGGTCGACCAGGAAGTTGTAACCGACGTCGCTCCAGCCACGGGTCTGGGTGTGGTAGGCGTAGATGCCGCGGATGATCGCCGGCACCTGCGCCTTGGTGTAGTTGTTGGCGTTGACGGTGTGGTGCACAAAGCCCGCGTGCACCTCGTAGTAGCGCGGTGCACCGTCGCGCATCTTCTCGTTTGCGCCCCACTGCTTGCGCGAGAAGATCTTGGGCTTCTTCGTCACCGTGCCGGCCGAGAGTGCGAGGTCGCCGGCATCCGAGTCGATCACGGCACCGTCGAGTTCGTCCTGGTCGAGCTTCGAGGTGTCGATCTCCGGCGCCTCGACAGCGGTGTGGGACGAATCCCCGGGGGCAACCACAGCGAGTCGGAGGTCGTCCGGCTGCGCGACGCCCGAGGCGGTGACGGTCCGAGCCTGGACCTGGTCGACCTCGCCGACCAGGAGGGCGTCGGTGCCCGGCCGCGCGCTGCGGCCCTCCTCCGACTCGGGGTCGGGCCCGTGTTCGGCGTGGTACTGCACGTCGGTCCAGTCCGACCACTCGTCGTCCGTGCGGGTGCGGACCTGCACGGTGATCTCGTCGTCGGCAAGCGTGCTCTGCGGGCTCCAGGTCACCCCGACCGCGCCGTAGCCGCGCACGTCCTCGGGTTCGCTGAGCATCGCCGTTGCGCCGGGGTCCGCCGCCGGGCCCTCGCCGTGCTCGTGGGCGTCATGCTCGTCATGCGCATCGTCCCCGGACTCCGGCTCCGGCGCCGCCTCCTCGGCCACCCGTCGCTCGGTACGGCGTGCCGCCGGCCGTTCGTCGGCCTCCACCGTCCCGGCGGACATCGGGTACTCCGTGACCTCGGGTTCCACCGGCGCCGTCTCGACGCGTGCCTCCTCGACCGGTTCGTCCACGCCCGGGGTCCGGGCTGCCTGCTGCGCCGGAGCACGTTCGAGGACGGGAGCCTCGGCCACCTGCGTCGGCACGGCGCTCGGCGCCGAGGTGATCACGTCGAGCGAGACCACGTTGGCAGCGGGAACGAGGACGGCAAAGACCGCACCGAGCACCAACAACTGTTGGCACACGGTGACGAAACGAAGCTTGCTGGGGCGCATTTGAGGTCACTCCGGTGCGGGGGAAGATTCACACGTGACCCACACTTCACATCAGTAACACGCCTTCTCGCAAGACCTCGTGAGTAACTACAACTGTGTAATTTCCAGTCGACACGCCGACACGCCCG
>JBEBTI010000019.1:0-26875 GCA_040393845.1 Nocardioides daejeonensis | reverse complement strand
CGCGCTACTGGTGGATGAAGGGCTACGAGGTGCTCAACCCGATGGGTTGGGACTCCTTCGGGTTGCCTGCCGAGAACGCGGCGATCAAGAACGACGAGCACCCGGCGACCTACACCTACGCCAACATCGACACGCAGTACGAGTCGTTCCGCCGCTACGGCGTGAGCTTCGACTGGAGCCGGCGCTTCCACACCTCCGACCCGGAGTACTACCGCTGGACCCAGTGGCTGTTCCTGAAGCTGCACGAGAAGGGCTTGGCCTACCGGAAGAACTCCCCGGTCAACTGGTGCCCCAACGACCAGACCGTGCTTGCCAACGAACAGGTCGTCGACGGAGCCTGCGAGCGTTGCGGCGCCGAGGTCACCAAGCGCGAGCTCACCCAGTGGTACTTCCGCACCACCCAGTACGCCCAGGAGCTGCTGGACTCCCTCGACGACCTCGCCCCGACCTGGCCGAGCAAGGTGGTCAACGCCCAGCGCAATTGGATCGGTCGCTCCGAAGGTGCGCACGTCGACTTCGTGATCTCGGGGGACGGCTCCACCGAGGAGCGCACCATCACCGTCTACACGACCCGGCCGGACACCATCTTCGGGACGACCTTCATGGTGGTGGCTGTCGACTCCCCACTTGCCGACGAGCTGGTCACCGACGCGCAGCGCTCCGACTTCGAGGCCTACCGTGACGCGGTGAAGAAGGAGTCGGACATCGACCGACTCGCCACCGACCGCCCCAAGACCGGTGTCTCGCTCGGCGTCACCGCGACCAACCCGGTCACCGGCGCCCAGATCCCGGTGTGGGCAACCGACTACGTGCTGGCCGACTACGGCACCGGCGCCGTGATGGGCGTGCCCGGTGGTGACCAGCGCGACTGGGAGTTCGCCACCGCGATGGGGCTGCCGATCGTCCGCACCACCGAGCCGCCCGCCGACTTCGACGGGGAGGCGTACGCCGGTGGGGGGCGCACGATCAACTCACCCGCCGACGGCGTGGCTGCACCGCTGGACATCAACGGTCTCGACGTCGACGAGGCCAAGAGCCGCACCATCGCCTTCCTCGAAGAGCAGGGCGCTGGCACCGGCGCGGTGAACTTCCGCCTGCGCGACTGGCTGCTGTCGCGGCAGCGCTACTGGGGCGCGCCGATCCCGATCGTGCACTGCCCGGTCGACGGCGAGGTGCGGGTGCCCGAGGACCAGCTGCCCGTCGTACTCCCGGAGTTGCGGGGCGCCGACCTCAAGCCGAAGGGGACCTCGCCGTTGGGTGCGGCCACCGACTGGGTCAACGTGACCTGCCCGACCTGTGGCGGCCCCGCCCTGCGGGACTCGGACACGATGGACACCTTCGTCGACTCGTCGTGGTACTTCCTGCGCTACGTCTCGCCGCACGACGACACGCGGGCGTTCGACACCGCGCTGGCCAACGCGTGGGGTCCGGTCGACCTCTACGTCGGCGGCGACGAGCACGCCGTGCTGCACCTGCTCTACTCGCGGTTCTTCACCAAGGCACTGCGCGACATGGGCCTGATCACCTGGGACGAGCCGTTCTCGGCCTACCTGAGCCAGGGCAAGGTGCTCAACCAGGGCCGCAAGATGAGCAAGTCCTTGGGCAACGGCGTCAACCTCGGTGACCAGTTGGCCCAGTACGGCGTCGACGCGGTCCGGCTCACCCTGGTGTTCGCCAGCCCGCCCGAAGACAACATCGACTGGGCCGACGTGTCGCCGGGCGGCTCGCTCAAGTTCCTGCAGCGGGCGCTGCGGCTGGCCGGCGACGTGACCAGCGGAGCCGGCGCCGACGCCACCACCGGCGACGAGGCGCTGCGCCGAGTCACCCACAAGGTGGTGCACGAGGCGGAGCGGCTGCTCGACGCGCACCGGTTCAACGTGGTGGTCGCCCGCACCATGGAGCTGGTCAACGCGACCCGCAAGGCGATCGACTCCGGTTGCGGGCCGGCCGATCCTGCAGTGCGTGAGGCGGCGGAGACCGTCGCCCAGCTGCTGTCACTCGTGGCGCCCTACACCGCGGAGGAGATGTGGGAGCGGCTCGGCCACCAGCCGGGGATCGCTGCCCGCCGCTGGCCCGACGTCGACGAGCGTCTGCTCGTCGAGGAGTCGGTGACCGCGGTGGTCCAGATCAAGGGCAAGGTGAAGACCCGCCTCGAGGTCGCACCGGACATCTCCGAAGCCGACCTGGAAGCCGCCGCGCTGGCCGACCCGACCGTCGCTGCCCTGATCGAGGGTGAGACGGTGCGCAAGGTGATCGTGCGCGCCCCCAAGTTGGTCAACATCGTCCTCTGATCCGCCGGTGCCGGTGACCGGTCGCTAATCTGTGCGCATGCCTCGGATCGCGATCGTCACCGACTCCACGGCCTCGGTGTCACTCGAGGACGTGGAGCGGTGGGGGATCGAGGTGATCCCCCTCCAGGTGGTGATCGGGGCGACGTCCTACAGCGAAGGCGTCGACGAGGGCGCGAGCCCGGCCATGGTGGCGCAGGCACTGCGCGACTTCACCCCGGTGTCGACCTCGCGACCTTCACCGGCGGTGATGACGCAGCTCTACACGCGCCTTGCCTCCGAAGGGGTCGAGGAGATCGTCGCGATCCATCTCTCGGCACAGATGAGCGGCACCTTCGAGTCGGCGGCGGTGGCGGCGCGCACTGCGCCGGTGCCCGTCCACGCAGTCGACTCGATGCAGGTCGGGCCGGCCACCGGCTACGCGGCCGTCTCGGCGGCGCGGGTGCTCGCGGACGGTGGCTCCGCGGCCGAGGCAGCCGAAGCTGCGCGGCAGCGCGCGGCTGCGGCAACGTCCCTGTTCTATGTCGACACGCTCGAATACCTGCGCCGCGGTGGCCGCGTCGGAGCAGCTGCCGCGCTCCTGGGCGGAGCGCTGGCGGTGAAGCCGTTGCTGCGGATCTCCGAGGGGCGCATCGACTCGTTCGAGAAGGTGCGCACTGCCGGTCGTGCGCTGGCCCGGCTCGAGGAGCACGCCGTCCAAGCGGCCGGCGAGGGCCCGGTCGAGGTGATGGTCGCGCACCTGGCCAGTGCCGAGCGTGCCGAACAGCTCGCCGAGAGACTCGAGCCGCGGGTGCAGTTGGCGGCCCCGATCAGGATCGGCGAACTGGGTGCCGTGCTCGGCGCCCACGTGGGACCGGGCATGGTCGCGGTCTGCGTCGCTCCCTCGGTCGGGTAGCAGAGACCGGGGCAGTTCACCGACGCGGAACGGCTGGCTGCAGTCGATCGACGCTCCTGTCCACAGGTGGACGGCGGGCGCCAGCGCGAGATCCGGACAACTGCCTAGGTTCGGCGCATGCGCGTCCGACCCACCAAGGAGCACTCCGAGATCTTGGCCAGGAGGCTCGAACAACTCACCGCCGACCTCCAGCTCGCCGAGCCTGCCGTCCGGCCCGCCGGGCTGCAGACGACCGAGGAGCACACCCGGATCCGTCCGGCTGTCGGCCACACGCCGTACGACGCACCGCCGCAGCCGCGGGAGCCGGAGGTGGCCGAGGAGTTGGCCCCGGCACTGCCTCGGGTCGGACGGCACGCGGCCGACCGGCGAACGGGTTGGCTCGACGTCGGCGCACTGTCCGGACGGGTGCGCCTCGAGCCGGCCCACGTCGCGATCGCCGCCGTGGTCGCCGCGATCGCTCTCGCCGTCACGTGCTGGTGGGTGTTGCGCGACGATGCCGGTGAACCGCTCGCTGCTCCGGTGCCCACGGCACCGTTGGTGACCCCGAGCGGTCCTGAGCCGTCGACGGAGCCGACCGGCACCGGCACCGGCGACGTCAGCGAGATCGTCGTCGACGTGACCGGCAAGGTACGCCGTCCGGGCGTGGTCGTCCTGGCCCCGGGTGCGCGGGTGGTGGACGCCGTCGACGCCGCGGGCGGGGCGACCCGCGGTGCTGATCTGACCGGTCTCAACCTGGCTCGCGTTCTCGCGGACGGCGAGCAGGTGGTGGTCGGGATCCCCCCGGCGCCGGGGTTGGCGGCATCGTCGGCGGCTGACCCGTCCGACGGCTCGGCCGACGGAGCCGGTGTGCTGGTGAACCTCAATCTGGCCGGTCTCGATGAGCTCGACTCGCTACCAGGGGTCGGACCGGTGACGGCGCAGGCGATCCTCGACTGGCGCGAGGCCAACGGTGGCTTCTCGTCGGTCGACCAACTCCTCGACGTCAAGGGGATCGGTGAGGCGACACTGGCGGAGTTGGCTCCCCTCGTGACCATCTGATGGTGCGGGTCGAGGGGCGCGACCTGCGGATGCCCGCCCTGGGGGCGGCTGCATGGCTCGGAGCGCTGGCCGGTCTGTTCGCCGGTGCCTGGCTGGGCTGGGCCGTGGGCCTCATGGGTTGCGTCGCGCTGGTGACTCGCGGCTGGTGGTGGCGGCACCGGTGGGCGTTCACCGCCTGGCTGCTGCTGGCGCTCGCGATCGGCACCTCGGCCGGGTTGCGTGATGTCGCTGTGGCCGGGGGAGCGGTCGCCCGGTTGGCCGAGCAGCGGGCGGCCGTCGACGCGGTGGTGCGGGTGGTCGACGACCCTCGCCTGTTCGCCGGGAGTTTCGGTGACCGGGTGCTGGTGCGGGTGCAGGTGCTGCGGGTGACCACGGCCGAAGGCAGTTGGCAGGTCCGCTCTCCGGTGCTGGTTGCCGCCGATGCCACGTGGGAGTCGGTCGCCCTCGGCACCACCCTGTCCGTGCGACTTCGGCTGGCGCCCGCTGACGACCACGACCTCGCGGCGCGCGCGTCACCACTCGACGTGGCGACCGTCGTCGACGAGGCATCGCTGCTGTGGCAGGGATCGGCAGCGGTGCGTGCAGGGGTGAAGGCGGCCGCCTCGGGCGGGGCGATGCCGGCGCGGGCCTTGGTGCCTGCTCTGGTCGACGGTGACGACTCAGCGCTCCCCGACGAGGTGAAGGCGGACTTCCGCACCACCGGACTCACCCACCTGCTCGCCGTCTCCGGCACCAACCTGACCCTGGTCGTCGGCTGTCTGGTGATCGTGGGGCGATGGTGTGGCGTGCGCGGTCGGTGGCACTACCTCGTTGCGGTGCTGGGCATCGTCGGGTTCATCCTGCTGGCACGCACCGAACCCAGCGTCGTACGTGCTGCCGCGATGGGAGGAGCAGCATTGCTGGGGCTCTCCCGCAACGGCACCGACCGCGGCCTGCGGGCACTGGGTGTGGCGGTCGTGGGACTGCTGGCGTGGGATCCGTGGATGGCGACGACGGTCGGTTTTGCGCTGTCGGTGCTCGCGACTGCCGGCATCCTCGCCCTCACCCCGGGATGGGTGGCCCGGTTGTCGACCTGGCTGCCGCGATGGGCGGCGCAGGCAATCGCCGTACCGCTGGCAGCGCAGATCGCCTGCACACCGGTCGTCACCGCGATCTCCGGGGAGGTCAGTCTGGTCGCGGTGCTGGCCAACCTGCTCGCCGCGCCCTTGGTCGCACCGGCGACGGTGTGTGGGTTGCTCGGCGGTCTGGTCCATCTGGTCTCGCCGTGGCTCGGCGCACTCTTCGGGCGGATGGCGGTGTGGTCGGCCGCCGGCATCATCGAGGTGGCGCACCGCTCGGCCGGCACCGAGCTCCCGGCCATCTCGTGGTCGACCGGTGCCGGGGCACTGGCCGCGCTCACCGCGATCTGCGTCGTGGTCGTCCTCGTCACCGGCCCACTGCTGTCACGGCGGGTGCCGACCGTCTGCGCCGGCTGCCTGCTGCTCGTGGTGCTGCTGGTGCCTCTGCCGACACCGGGTTGGCCGCCGGCCGGCTGGATCCTGGTCGCCTGTGACGTCGGGCAGGGAGATGGTCTGGTCCTGCGGGCCGGCGCCGGCGCAGCGGTCGTGGTCGACGCCGGGCCCGACCCGGGCGCGATGAGTCGCTGCCTCGACCGGCTCGGGATCGTCGAGGTGCCGCTGCTGGTGCTCAGCCACTTCCACGCCGATCACGTGGGCGGACTGCCCGGAGTGTTGGAGGGGCGTCGGGTCGGCGAGGTGCTGGTCGCCGGTCTCGACGATCCACCCGGCTCCGCCGCGGCGGTCCGTCGACAGTTGCCCGCGGCGCGGGTCCCGGCGTACGGCGAGACGGTGACGGTCGGTGCGCTGACCCTGCAGGTGATCGGCCCACCTCCGTCCTTCGCGCCCACGGGCGCCAACGACGCCTCTCTCGTGCTGCTGGCCGAAGTGGCAGGCACCCGAGTGCTCCTCACCGGTGACGTCGAACCTCCCGCCCAGGCCGCTCTGCGTCCCACCCTGGCGGGTCTGACCGTCGACGTGTTGAAGGTGCCGCACCACGGAAGCCGCCATCAGGAGTTCGCCCTGTTCGCAGCGATCCGACCACGGGTGGCGATCGTCTCGGCTGGCGCCGACAACGACTACGGGCACCCTGCTCCGGAGACGCTGGAGGTGCTCGACGAGGCCGGTGTCGAGGTGCTGCGCACCGACCGCACCGGTGACGTCGCAGTGGTGCGCCGCGGCGGCGAGTTGCGCACGCTCCGGTGAGTGGGTGCGATCTGCGACACGCGGAGCGTAGGCTCGGTGCCGTTCGTCGGAGCAGAGGAGCTGGAGTTGTACCTGAAGAGCCTGACCCTGAAGGGGTTCAAGTCCTTCGCGTCCTCGACCACCTTGCAGTTGGAGCCCGGGATCACCTGCATCGTGGGCCCCAACGGCTCCGGCAAGTCCAACGTCGTCGACGCGCTCGCCTGGGTGATGGGGGAGCAGGGCGCGAAGTCTCTGCGCGGCGGCAAGATGGAGGACGTCATCTTCGCCGGCACCGCCGGCCGACCACCGCTCGGCCGCGCTGAGGTCGCTCTGACGATCGACAACTCCGACGGCGCCCTGCCGATCGAGTACGCCGAGGTGACGATCAGCCGCACGATGTTCCGCAACGGCGGGTCGGAGTATGCGATCAACGGCACCTCGTGCCGACTCCTCGACGTGCAGGAACTGCTCAGCGACTCCGGCATCGGACGCGAGATGCACGTGATCGTCGGGCAGGGCCAACTCGACTCCATCCTGCGGGCCACCCCCGAGGACCGCCGCGGGTTCATCGAGGAGGCGGCCGGTGTCCTCAAGCATCGCAAGCGCAAGGAGAAGGCACTCCGCAAGCTCGACGCCACCGAGGGCAACCTGAACCGTCTCGGTGACCTGGTCACCGAGATCCGCCGTCAACTCAAGCCGCTGGGCCGGCAGGCCGAGGTGGCCCGCAGGGCGGCAACGGTGCAGGCCGACGTGCGCGACGCCCGCGCCCGACTGCTGGCAGACGATCTGGTCGCCGCGCGCACGTCGTTGGAACAGGAGATGGCCGACGAGTCGGTGCTGGTGCAGCGTCGTGAGCAGCTCGAGGCGGCACTCGTCGGGGCCCGCGAGCAGGAGTCGTCCCTCGAGGCGGCGCTGCGGGAAGACCTGCCGGCCCTGGCCCGGGCCCAGGACACGTGGTTTGCGCTGTCCGGGTTGAGGGAGCGGCTCCGCGGCACCCAGTCACTCGCCGTCGAGCGGTTGCGCAACGCGGAGTCGGCACAGTTGCCCGAGCAGACGTCAGGCCGTGATCCCGACCAGCTCGACGCCGAGGCCGAGCGCGTGGCGGCCCAGGAGGACGAGATCGGTGCCGAGGTCGAACGACAGCGGAGCGGCCTCAACGACGCCGTCGCGGCCCGCAAGACCGCCGAAGACGCGGCTGCCGAGGAGGACCGCCGGATCGCCGGTCTCCAGCGTGCTGCGGCCGACCGTCGCGAGGGCCTGGCCCGGCTGACCGGTCAGGTCAACGCATTGAGGTCGCGCTCGGCTGCAGCCGACGAGGAGATCGGTCGGCTCCACCGGGCCCGCGAGGAAGCGTTGGCCCGGGCAGACCGCGCGCAGCGTGACTTCACCGCGCTCGAGACGCGGGTCGCGGGACTCGACGCCGGTGAGGAAGGCCTCGACGCCGAGCACGAAGCCGCGGTCGGTGCCCTCGACGACATCGAGGAACAACTGGCCAAGGCTCGCGAGGAGGCCCAACAGGCCGATCGCGAGCGCAGCGCGCTTGCCGCCCGCAAGGACGCGCTCGAGTTGGGCCTTGCCCGCAAGGACGGCGCGGGGGCGTTGCTCGCGGCGACCGACACGGTCTCCGGACTGCTCGGATCCGTGGCAGCGCTGCTCTCGGTGCGGTCAGGTTTTGAAGCCGCAGTGGCCGGCGCGCTCGGCAGCGCGGCAGACGCGGTTGCCGTGACCGGTGCCGGAGTGGCGGTCGAGGCACTGCAGCATCTCAAGGCCGGCGAACTGGGTCGGGCCGGAATGCTCGTCGGTGGCAGCGGTGAGGAGACCACGGATGCCGACTGGCCGGGCCTGCCCTCCCACGCGTCGTACGCCGTCGATGCGGTCGAGTGCCCGGCAGAACTGAGGAGTGCACTGCTGCGCCTCCTGCACAAGGTGGCCGTCGTCGACGACCTCGACACCGCCCGCGCCCTGGTCGCCGAGTTGCCCGACGTCACCGCGGTGACCCGTGAGGGAGACCTCCTCGGGGCCCACTTCGCCTCGGGCGGCAGCAGCGCCACTGAGTCCCTGATCGAGATCCAGGCTGCGGTCGACGAGACGGCGGCGGCGTTGGCAGAGGTGATCGCCTCTTCGGAGCGCCTCACCTTCGAGACCTCGAAGTGGGAGGCGCAACGACTCGAGGCCCAGAAGCGGGCCGACGTCGCGCTGGCGCAGCTCCACGAGTCCGATGCCACGCTGGCAGCCGTCGCCGAGGAACTTGGCCAGTACGGATCGCAGGCGCGCGCTGCCCGAGGCGAGGCTGACCGCCTCGCCAAGGCCGTCGAAGGTGCAGAGGCGGCGCGCGAACGTGACCTGGCCGGGCTGGCCGAGCTCGAGATCCGGCTGGCAGCAGCTGAGGAGGCTCCCGAGGAGGAGCCCGACACTGACGAGCGTGAGCGGCTGCTCGAGGCGGCCCGCGTCGCACGCCAGACCGAGATGGATGCCCGTCTGGCGTTGCGCACCTCGGAGGAGCGGGCGCGAGCGCTGCACGGTCGCGCCGACGGACTCCGACGCGCTGCGCGCCAGGAGCGCGAGGCCAGGGCGAAGGCTGCCGAGCGACGCGAACGGGTGGCCCGCGAGGCGCGCGCTGCCACCGCCGTGTCAGCCGGCGTCGAGCACGTGCTCGACAAGCTCGAGGAGTCGGTCGAGCAGGCGACGCGGCGGCGCACCGAGGTCGAGGAGTCCCGCGCCGGACGCGAACAGGCGTTGCTCGAGGTGCGCGCGCAACTGCGTGACCTCGGCCGTGAGCACGACGAACTGGTCAACACCGTGCACCGCGACGAGGTCGCCCGTGCCCAACAGCGCATGCGGATCGAGCAGCTGGAGGAGCGTGCGCTGACCGAGCTCGGCCTCGAGCCGGAAGCGCTGGTCACTGACTACGGACCCGACCAACCCGTCCCGGTCACCGAGCCGGAGCAGGCCACGATCCCCTTCGTCCGCGAGGAGCAGGTGAAGCGGCTGCGCGCGGCCGAGCGGGCCCTGGCGATGCTCGGCAAGGTGAACCCGCTGGCGCTGGAGGAGTTCTCGGCGATGGAGGAGCGCCACAACTTCCTCACCGAACAACTCGAAGACCTCAAGCGCACCCGCAAGGACCTGCTCGACATCGTGCGGGAGGTGGATGCCCGGGTGCAGGAGGTCTTCGCCGAGGCATGGGAAGACGTCCGGGTCGCGTTCGACCATGTCTTCAAGCGACTCTTCCCCGGCGGCGAGGGACGGCTGCTGTTGACCGACCCCGGTGACATGCTGACCACCGGCATCGAGGTGGAGGCACGGCCGGCCGGCAAGAAGGTGAAGCGGCTCTCGCTGCTCTCGGGCGGAGAGCGGTCCCTGGTTGCGGTGGCGTTCCTGGTCTCGCTGTTCAAGGCGCGTCCGTCACCGTTCTACATCCTCGACGAGGTCGAGGCCGCGCTCGACGACACCAACCTCGGGCGACTGCTGGAGATCTATGAGGAACTCCGCGAGAACTCCCAACTGCTGGTGATCACCCACCAGAAGCGCACGATGGAGATCGGCGACGCGTTGTACGGCGTGACCATGCGAGGCGACGGTGTGACCACGGTGATCAGCCAACGGTTGCGCGACGTGCAGCCGGCCTGACCTGCGCCGGACCCGCTCCGACGGATCGGGGCGATCTCCGCTAGCGTTCTTCTTGCAAACATTTTGCAACAGCGACGCGAGGGGAAGAACAGTGGCACGACGCGACTCGATGCGGCGGTGGGCGCTGCTGGGGGCCGTCGCCCTGATGGCGACCGGGCTCGCCGCCTGCAGCGACGGCGACGCAACGGTCGGCGGCGGCGAACGGGAGCTGAGGCTCGCGGTCGGCGGCGAGTCGGAGGAGGGCTACGACCCCACCCTCGGCTGGGGCCGCTACGGATCGCCGCTGTTCCAGTCGACGCTGCTGGCCCGCAACCCGGATCTGTCGATCACCACTGACCTCGCCACCGCCTACGAGGTCAGTGACGACGCGCTGACCTGGACCGTCGACATCCGCACGGATGCCGTCTTCACCACTGGTGACCCGGTGACCACCGAGGACGTCGCCTACACCTTCGAGACCGCTGCCAAGTCGGGCGGACTCACCGACGTCACGGCGCTCGAGTCGGCAGAGGTCGTCGATGACGACACGGTTGCCTTCCACCTCAAGCAACCGCAGAGCACCTTCGTCAACCGGCTGGTGTCGTTGGGCATCGTCCCGAAGGCGCTCCACGACGAGGACTATGCGTTGGAGCCGGTGGGCTCGGGTCCGTTCCGGATGGTGCACTGGGAACGCGGCCAACAGTTGATCGTCGAACGCAACGACGCCTATTACGGCGACCCGCCTGCGTTCGCCGGGGTCGACTTCCTCTTCTACGACCGCGCCGACGCCGCCCCCGCCGCTGCCCAGGCCGGCGAGGTCGACATCGCCGGCGTTCCCGCAGCACTCGCCACCGGGGAGATCGCCGGGATGCACCTCGAAGCCGTCACGTCGGTCGACAACCGGGGTCTCTCGATGCCGACAGTGCCGGACGAGGGGCGCACGGCACCCGACGGCGGACCGATCGGCAACGACGTGACCAGCGACGTGGCCGTACGCCGCGCGCTCAACATCGCCGTGGACCGGCAGAAGCTGGTCGACGGCATCCTCGAGGGCTACGGCTCTCCCGCCTTCGGACCCGCAGACGCGGCGCCGTGGTTCGAGCCGACCTCAGTGGTCGAGGACAACGACATCGATGGAGCCAAGGCGTTGCTGGAGGACGCCGGTTGGACCGACACCGACGGCGACGGCATCCGGGAGAAGGACGGCGTCAAGGCCGCGTTCACCGTGTTCCATCCCGCCGGTGACAGCCTGCGGCAGGGGTTGGCCCTGAGCTTCGCCGACATGGTGGAGCCGATCGGCATCGATGTCGACGTGGCCGGCAAGAGCTGGGACGAACTGCCGAAGCTGATCCACTCCCAACCGGTGCTGTTCGGTTGGGGCAGCCACGACCCGACCGAGACCTACAACCTCCTGCACTCCTCGCGGGCCGGCGTCGAACTGCTCAACCCCGGCTACTACTCCAACCCGAAGGTCGACGCGGCGCTCGACGCAGCGATGGCGGCGCGCACCGAGGAGGAGGCGATCGTGCACTGGCAGGACGCCCAACTCGACGCCGAGGGCAACGGCTCCGCTGCGGCCGCCGACGCCGCTTGGGTGTGGTTGGTCAACCTCGAGCACACCTACTTCGTCAGCGACTGCCTCGACATCGGCACGCCGCAGGTCGAACCGCACGGCCACGGCTGGCCGATCACGGCAGGCATCACTTCGTGGAAGCGGACCTGTTGAGCAGGTTCCTCCTCGGGAGGGCCTTCCGGCTCGTCACCTTGATGATCGGGGTGGCGATCGGGACGTTTGCGCTGATGTCGGCCTCACCGGTGGATCCGGTCGAGGCCTACGTCGGCGCCGAGACCGCCAGCATGTCGCCCGAGCAGCGCGACCAGATCGCCGAACGATGGGGACTGGACGAACCACCGGTCGAGCGGTTCGTCGCGTGGTCGGGCCAGATGGTGCAGGGCAACCTCGGAGTCTCGCAGGTCTTCAACGCCCCGGTCACCGACGTGATCGGCGAGAAGTTCCTCAGCAGCCTGGCCCTGATGGCCGCGGCGTGGCTGTTCTCCGGGGTGATCGGCTTCACCGCCGGAGTGGTCGCCGGTTCCCGCCGTGGCACCTGGCTCGACCGAGGGATCTCCTGGTGGGCCTACACGCTCGCCTCGGCCCCGGTCTTCTGGGTGGGGCTGTTGTTGCTCTATGTCTTCTCGGTCTCCCTGCAGTGGACACCCGTGTGTTGTGCCGGACCGATCGGCGCACTGCCGGGAGAGGTGTCGTTGTGGGAGCGGCTGCACCATCTGTTGCTGCCGGCGTTGACGCTGAGCATCGTCGGGGTGGCGCCGGTGGTCCTGCACACCCGGCAGGCCGTGATCGAGGTGTTGACGCAGGACCACGTCACCTTCGCCAGGTCGTTGGGAGAGTCGCCACGCGGAGTGATCGTGCACCGGGTGCTGCGCAACGCGGCGGCACCGGCTCTGATGCTGCAGTTCGCCTCCTTGGGTGAACTGTTCGGAGGGTCGGTGCTGGCCGAGCAGGTCTTCAACTATCCGGGTCTGGGACAGGCGATCACCACGGCAGCTCTGCGTCAGGACATCCCCTTGCTGATGGGCATCTCGCTGGCCATGGCGCTCTTCGTGTTTGCCGGCAACCTGGTCGGCGACCTGCTGCACGCGAAGGTCGACCCGCGCGTGGACCTCCGACAGGAGGCAGCACGATGAGCCGCCTCGAGGTGGACCGCAGCGCGCGTTTCGACGGCAGGCGCCGTCGTACTGTCTGGGTCACCGCAGCCCTGCTGGTCTTCGTGGTTGTCGTGGTGGTCGCGGGAATCTGGGCCGAGGGGCCTGCGGGTACGACGTCCCTCGACGACCGTCGCCAGGCACCATCGTGGGGTGCCTGGTTCGGGACCGACTGGCTCGGTCGCGACATGCTCGCCCGCACCCTGGTGGGCCTGAAGTTGAGTCTCTTCGTCGGCGGCGTCGCGGCGTCGTGCTCGGCCGGGATCGCGATGCTGATGGCAGCTGCCTCGGCCGTCTTCGGTGGCTGGGTCACCGCGATGGTCAACTGGCTTGTCGACCTGTTCCTTGCGTTGCCACACCTGGTGCTGCTGATCCTGATCGCGTTCGCCCTCGGCGGCGGCACCAAGGCCGTCGTGATCGCCGTGGCAGTGACCCATTGGCCCAGCCTCACCCGCGTGCTGCAGTCGCAGGCCAAGGTGGTGGTCAACTCCGACTATGTCGCGCTGTCCCGCTCCTTCGGCCGCTCCCGCCGTTTCATCATGGGCCGGCACGTCGCACGCCATCTGGTGCCGCACTTCGTGGTCGGCCTGGTGCTGTTGTTCCCGCACGCGATCCTCCACGAAGCCGCACTGTCGTTCCTGGGCCTCGGGGTCGACCCGTCCCGCCCGGCGATCGGCATCCTGCTCTCGGAGTCGATGCGCCACCTCTCCACCGGCATGTGGTGGATGGCCGTCCTTCCCGGGGTGTGTCTGCTGCTGGTGGTCAAGACTGTCGACGCGATCGGTGAGAACCTCCGGCGCCTGACCGACCCGAGGAGTCACCACCTGTGAGCCTCTTCGAGATCAATCAACTGTCGGTCTCCTTCCGGCAGTACGACCGCGGCCTGCGACGGCGCACGATCACTCCGGTCCGGGCGATGGACCTGACCGTCGACACGGGCGAACTCGTCGCGTTGGTGGGGGAGAGCGGTGCCGGCAAGACCCTGCTCGGTGAGGCGGCGCTCGGGATGCTGCCGGCCAACGGGGTCGACGCCGGTGAGATCCGTTTCCGCGGGGAGGTGCTCACCCGGGCTCGGCGTCGTGAGTTGGCCGGACACGAGATGGTGATGCTGCCGCAGTCGGTGACCTATCTCGACCCGACGGCGACGGTCGGTGCGCAGGTGCGACGTGCCTTCCGGCTGGCCGGACGCCCGGCGGGACGGGACGACGTACGCCGGGCGTTGGTCGCGCGGGACCTGCCCGACGACGTGACGCGGCGTTTCCCCCACGAGTTGTCCGGCGGGATGGCCAGGCGGGTGCTGCTGACGATGGCGTTGGCCGGACGTCCGGCGCTGGTCTTCGCAGACGAGCCCACGCCGGGGCTGGACGCAGAGGCGGTGCGCGCGATCTTTGCCGAGCTGCGGGCGATCGCCGACTCCGGTTGCGCCGTGGTGGCGGTCTCGCACGATCTCTCCGAGGTGATCGGTGTCGCCGACCGCGTGGTGGTCTGCCAGTCCGGCCGCACCGTCGAGACGGCGACCCCCGACGACTTCCGCAACCACACCCTGACCCATCCGTATTCACGAGCGCTGTGGGCGGCCCTGCCTGCCCACGGGTTCGCTGCAGAGGAGGAACCATGACCTTGGACCAGCTCGCTCCGCCTGCGACAGCGACAGCCACATTGCATGCCGAGGGCATCTCGTTCCGACACCGACGCCGCGCCCCGTGGGTGCTGCGTGAGGTGTCGCTGCAGGTGCGCAACGACGAGGTCGTCGGGTTGCGCGGCCCCTCGGGGATCGGCAAGAGCACGGTGGCCCGTGTCTTGGCCGGCCTGTCGTTGCCCCAGCGGGGCACGGTGCGGATCGGCGGAGGCCGCGACACGACGCGTCGCAGTCATCCCGTGCAACTGGTGATGCAGCATGCGGTGCTCGCCATGAATCCGAGATGGCGGATCCGCGACGTACTCGCCGAGCCGCTCTCCGACCTCGATCGGGCGAGTGTCATCGACGGACTGGTGGAGCCCGAATGGCTCGACCGCTACCCGCACGAGGTCAGTGGAGGGCAGTTGCAACGGGTCAACCTGGCCCGCGCGCTGTTGGCCGACCCCGAGTTCCTTGTCGCCGACGAGATCACGGCGAGTCTGGATGCGATCACGCAGGCCAGGATCTGGACCGACCTGCTCGTGCGCACCCGGGCCGGTGCGATCGGCGTCCTCGTCATCTCCCACGACGATGCGCTCCTCGGGCGCCTGTGCGACCGAGTGCTGGACCTGCGCGACCTGATTGGATGAACGGCGTGAGTGACAAGGAACCTCTGCCCACCCGCGCCGACTACGTCGCCTGGCGGACCGTGACCACGCGGTGGCGTGACGACGACGCCTACGGCCACCTCAACAACGCGACCTACTACGAGCTCTTCGACACCGCGGTCAACGCGCACCTCTTCGAGCACACCGGCACGAACGTGCGGCACCTGGCCCAGATCGGCGTGGTGGCGGAGACATCGTGCCGATACTTCCGCGAGATCGGCTTCCCGGAGCCGATCGAGATGGGGTTGGTCGTCGACAAGGTCGGCACCTCGTCGATCGTCTACCGGATCGGCCTGTTCCAAGGTGACTCCGACGTCGCCGCGGCCGAGGGCAGGTTCGTGCACGTCTATGTCGACAACACCCACGGGGCCGGCAACCGGCCGGTCGCGCCGATGCCCGACGTGATCCGGGCGGCCGTCACCCCGCTGCTGCGCACCTGATCCGGATCGGGTGGGCTGGCTCTGGAAGGATTGCGCCCATGGACACCCTGCAGGAATGGCTCTACCTCGTCATCGGCATTCTCGTGGTCGGCGCGATCGCGCTCGGCTTCGTCTTCACCGGCTCCAAGCGTCGTACGCCGTCCGGTGGCGACGTCGACGTCATCACCCCGCCGAAGGCGCCGGCGGAGGCGCCGCCGGAGCCGGTCGAGACGCCCGCCCTCCCCGACGAGCCGGCGGTCGAGGAGCCGGTCCTCGAACGGCCCGAGGGGACGAAGAGTCGCCTGGTCCGGCTGCGGGAGCGGCTCTCCCGCTCACAGGGTGCGCTCGGCAAGGGCCTGCTCGCCCTGCTCTCCCGCGATCGGCTCGACGAAGACACGTGGGAGGACATCGAGGACACGCTCCTCACCGCCGACATCGGTGTCGCTCCGACCCAGGAGCTGGTGGAGAAACTGCGCACTCGCCTCCGTGTCGAGGGCGACCGGGCCGCTGACGCTCGCGCGGTGTTGCGAGAAGAACTGATCAACCTGGTCGATCCCACGATGGACCGTCGCCTGTCGGTCACCGGTGAGGACGGCAAGCCGGGCGTGGTGTTGGTCGTCGGCGTGAACGGTGCCGGCAAGACCACGACCGTCGGCAAGATCTCCCGCATCCTGGTGGCGGAGGACCTGCAGGTCGTGCTGGGTGCTGCCGACACGTTCCGCGCGGCAGCGGTCGAGCAGCTGGCCACCTGGGGCTCCCGCGTCGGCGTGCCCGTGGTTCGCGGCGAGGAGGGGTCCGACCCGGCGTCGGTCGCGTTCGAAGCCGTCAAGCAGGGCGTCGAGGAGGAGCGCGACGTGGTCATCGTCGACACCGCCGGGCGCCTGCAGAACAAGTCCGGCCTGATGGACGAGCTGGGCAAGGTCAAGCGAGTCATCGAGAAGCAGGCTCCGGTCACCGAGGTGCTGCTGGTGCTCGACGCCACGACCGGCCAGAACGGCATGATCCAGGCGCGCGTCTTCTCCGAGGTCGTCGACGTCACCGGCATCGTGCTCACCAAGCTCGACGGATCGGCGAAGGGCGGCATCGTGGTCGCGGTGCAGCGCGAGCTCGGCGTACCCGTGAAGTTGGTCGGTCTCGGTGAGGGCCCCGACGACCTGGCGCCCTTCGACTCCGAGGCATTCGTCGACGCGCTGTTGGGCTGAGCTGCCCGGCCGATGTGAGGCTCCGTTCACGGGGTCGTAACACGATCCGAGGATGTCGTTTCGTTCCCGAAACGTCAGACGGAACGTGCTGAAACGAAGGCCCAGCAGGCTGTGACGCAACGGGGTGGTCCGCTACCGGCAGACAGCGCAGTCGCCGACTGCGGACCTCCCATCGTCACTGATTGTTGGAGGTTTCCGTGGACGGATACCACGCTTGGATGCTGATCTCGGCATCCCTTGTCCTGCTGATGACAGCACCGGGGCTCGCACTTTTCTACGGCGGCATGAGCCGCTCGAAGTCCGTGCTGAACATGATGATGATGTCGTTCAGTGCCTTGGCCGTCGTCGGCATCGTCTATGTGCTGTGGGGCTGGTCGATGTCCTACAGCGACGGTGATGTCGCCACGCTGTTCGCCAACCCGTTCACCCACTTCGGCCTCAAGGACGTCGCCGCTGCGGACTACGTCTTCGTGGCATTCCAGTTGACCTTCGCAGTGATCACCGTCGCGCTGATCAGCGGGGCGATCGCCGACCGGGTCAAGTTCTCCTCCTGGTTGGTCTTCATGCCGATCTGGGCGACCGTGTCGTACTTCCCGCTCGCCCACATGGTCTGGGGCGGCGGCTTCCTGAGCGACAACCCGGACGGCCTGGCAGCGCGGATCTTCGGCACCATCGGTGACGGCGCCGCGGCGGTCGCCGAGATCGCGCCGGTCGACTACGCCGGTGGCACCGTGGTGCACATCAACGCCGGTGTGGCCGGCCTGGTGTTGGCGCTGCTGATCGGCAAGCGGATCGGCTTCGGCAAGACTCCGATGAAGCCGCACAACCTGCCACTGACCATGATCGGTGCCGGGCTGCTTTGGTTCGGCTGGTTCGGCTTCAACGTCGGCTCGATCGTGTTCGCCAGCGACGACCCCACCGAGATGTACACCCAGTTCGTCGAGGAGACCGGTCTGGTCTGGCTCAACACCACGATGGCGACCTGCGCGGCGATGCTCGGTTGGTTGCTGCTCGAGAAGATCCGCGACGGCAAGGCCACCAGCCTCGGCGCCGCCTCCGGTGTGGTCGCCGGTCTGGTCGCCGTCACCCCCGCCTGTGGTTCCCTGTCGCCGGTCGGTGCGATCCTGCTCGGTCTCGTCTCGGGCGTCGTGTGTGCGCTGGCCGTCGGCCTCAAGCACCGCTTCGGGTTCGACGACTCGCTCGACGTGGTCGGCGTGCACCTCGTCGGTGGTCTGATCGGCACCGTCGGCATCGGCTTCCTGGCCACCTCCGGGGGACTCTTCTACGGCGACGGCGTGAAGCTGCTGGTGGTCCAGGTCGTGGTCGCCCTGTTTGCGATGGTCTGGGCCGCGGTCGCAACGCTCGTCATCGGCCTCGCGATCAAGGCAGTCATGGGATGGCGCATCGACGAGGACGCCGAGATCGACGGCATCGACTTCATCGAGCACGGCGAGTCGGCCTACGACCTGGTGGGCACCAGCGGTTCGCGTCGCGGCAGCATCCTCAACACCACGGACCAGGTTTCGGAAGGAGTGTCGGCATGAAGCTCGTCACCGCGGTGATCAAGCCGCACAAGTGGGAAGACGTCCGCGAAGCACTCGAGACATTCGGGGTCACCGGGATGACCGTCAGCGAGGTCAGTGGCTACGGCCGCCAGAAGGGCCACACCGAGGTCTATCGCGGTGCCGAGTACGACATCGCCCTGGTGCCCAAGATCCGGGTCGAGATCGTGGTCGACGACGCTGATGCCGACGACGTGGTCGGGATCGTCGTGAAGTCCGCGCAGACCGGGCGGATCGGTGATGGCAAGGTGTGGGTCAGCAGCATCGACACGGTGGTGCGGGTGCGCACCGGAGACCGTGACACCGCGGCGATCTGATCGATGAGTGCAGCAGCCCGCGCCCGGCGAACCCTGGCGGCCGACGCCCTGTGTCAACAGGCGTACGTCGACCTCGGTGGTCCGGACACGGGCTGCTGCCTGCTTGCCGTGGGTGGCTATGGCCGCGGCGAGCTGGCGCCACACTCCGATCTCGACGTGGTGCTGGTGCACGCCGACGACGTCGAGATCGGTGAGCTCGCCGAGCAGCTCTGGTATCCGGTCTGGGACGCCGGGCACCGGCTCGACCACTCGGTGCGCTCGGCCAGCGAAATGGCCAAAGCAGCCGCCGACGACCTGCGGGTGGCGATGGGGCTGCTCGACCTGCGGCACCTGGCTGGCGACCAGAACCTCACCCTCAAATTGCGTACGACGTTGCTCGCCGCCTGGCGCCGTGATGCGCGGCGTCGGCTCCCCGAGCTGGCCACGATGCGGGAGCAGCGACACCGGATCGCGGGGGAGTTGGCCCATGCTGCGGTGCCGGACGTGAAGGAGGCCCAAGGTGGGCTCCGTGACGCCGGCATCCTCGGGGCGCTGCAGATGACATGGCTGGTCGACGCCTCGTGGCCCGACCTCGAACGGACTCGTCAAGAACTGCTGGACGTCAGGGACCAGGTGCAGACCCTGGCCGGACGCGCCAGCGACCGGATCGTGCCGGAGATGTGGGGCCAACTGGCTGGCCGGCTCGGACTGGTCGACGCCGGTGCCGTGCAGGTGCACGTGCGTGAGCTCGGTCGACGGATCACCCACCTGTCCCGGCTGACCTGGCGACGGGTCGACCACGTCCTGGCCCGGCCACAGTCGGTGCGTGGTGCCCGCCGCCCCGAGCTGGTCCGGGCTGCGCGAGGCGTCGCGGTCTCGCGGGGCGAGGTGGTGCTCGACCGGTCGGCTGGTCCGGCAGCCGACCCGGTGCTGCTGTTGAGGGCCGCGGCGGTGGCTGCGGAGCGCAGTCTGGAGTTGGCTCCGGCGACCGCAGCTCGGTTGGCTCGGGAGTCCGCGTCGCTGCCCGAGCCCTGGCCGGAGGAGGCTCGGTCGCTACTGGTCCGCCTGCTCGCGGCCGGGCGGGGCCTGCTGTCGGTGTGGGAGACGTTGGAGGAGACCGGCGCGCTGCACCTCGTCCTTCCCGAGTGGGCGCAGTTGCGCGCGTTGCCCCATGCCTCGGTGATCCACCGGTTCACCGTCGACCGCCACGTGATCGAGACCTGCATCGAGGCGTCGGCACTGATCCGTGACGTCTCGCGCCCTGACCTGCTGATGGTGGCCGCGCTGTTGCACGACATCGGCAAGGGCAGCACCGGCGACCACTCGGTGGTCGGTGAGCCGGTCGCCCGCGCCGTGGCGACCCGGCTCGGCTTCGCGTCGTCCGACGTGGAGGTGGTCGCACTGCTGGTACGACGGCACCTACTGCTCTCGGAGACCGCCACGACCCGGGACCCGGAGGACCCGACCACGGTGGCGGCGGTGGCGGCGCTCCTGCCCGGTCCGGAACACGTCGACCTGCTCCTGGCCCTCACCGAGGCCGACGCCCGAGCCACCGCTCAGAAGGCCTGGACGAGTTGGCGCGCGTCGCTGGTCCGGGACCTGGCAGCGCGGGTGCGCCACTCCCTGGCGTGTGTGCCGGGGGAGGACCCCGAGCAGTCGGGTCCCGCCGACCGTGTGGTGACCACGCCCGGCGCCTCCGACCGGGTGGTCGTGGAGGTGAGCCGTGTCGACGACGGAAGTCGGGTCCGCGTGGTCGCCCATGACCGTCTCGGGCTCCTCGCCGACGTCGCTGCCGCCCTGGCGATGCAACGGATTCAGGTGCGAGCGGCGCGGGCCTGGCCGCACGGCGGCTACGGCGTCTCCGAGTGGGACACCCCCGAGGACCAACTGGACTCGCGAGTGCTGCGCGAGCGGATCCGGGCTGCTGCAGAGGGACGATCCGACGGCCGCGACCGCCTGGCCCGGTATGCACCTGTTGCGTTGGCGCCGGTGGTCGTCGTACAGCCCTCGGCGTCGCAGACCGCGACCGTGCTGGAGGTGCGCACCGACGACCGACTGGGCGTGGTGCACACGGTGTGTGCCGCATTGTCCGGCCTGCAGTTGACGGTGCGCTCCGCCCATGTCTCCACCCTCGGACCTCAGGCCGTGGACGTCTTCTATGTGCAGGAACTCGGCGCGGTGCCGCTCACCGACCTCCGTGCTGCCGCGGCCGCCGAGGCGGTGCGGGTGGCGCTGAGTGCCTGAGTCAGGGTTTGCGAATGATCCGGGCGGCGCGAGGCAGGCCGTCCGGACCGCGGGTGAGGCGGAGGCCGGACGCCGTCCGGTCGTCTCCGTCGGGGGACGGAATCGTCTCGGAGATCTCGTCCCAGTGGCGCAGCTCTTCTCGTGCCCGGTGCGCTGCCGGATGGAAGACCTCGTCCATCGCACCCAGTGGATTGGCGTGCACGCTTCGGCCTGTCCCGCCGCGCCGCATGTCGCGGCCGACTCCGACGGTGAGGATCGCGATCACCGCGACGATCGAGATCGTCACCGCGAACGTGTCCCAGAACCAAGCACTGCCCATGCTGATCAGCGTACGCCGGGGGCAGGCAGTTAGGCTGGGACCTCGTCATCCGTCAGGCCAGAACTAGGACACCGACTTGTTCGCCACTCTCTCCGATCGTCTCGCAGACACTTTCAAGAACCTGCGTGGCAAGGGACGGCTCTCCGAAGCCGACATCGACGCCACTGCACGGGAGATCCGCATCGCCCTGCTCGAGGCCGACGTCGCGCTGCCGGTGGTGAAGGAGTTCGTCGGTGCGGTCAAGGAGCGCGCCCGGGGTGAGGAGGTCTCGCAGGCGCTCAACCCCGCGCAGCAGATCATCAAGATCGTCAACGAGGAGCTCGTCAACATCCTCGGTGGCGAGACCCGTCGACTGCGTTACGCCAAGTCCGGACCGACGGTGATCATGCTTGCCGGTCTGCAGGGGGCCGGCAAGACCACCTTGGCCGCGAAGCTCGCGTTGTGGCTCAAGGAGCAGGACAGGACGCCGTTGTTGGTCGCCTGCGACCTCCAGCGCCCCAACGCGGTCAACCAGCTCCAGGTCAACGGCGAGCGGGTCGGCGTACCCGTCTTTGCTCCCGAGCCGGGCAACGGCGTCGGCGACCCGGTGCAGGTTGCGCGGGCTGCGGTCGAGGAGGCGAAGCGCAAGCTCCACGACGTCGTGATCGTCGACACCGCGGGTCGTCTCGGTGTGGACGCCGAGCTGATGCAGCAGGCTGCCGACATCCGTGACGCCGTCCAGCCCGACGAGGTGCTCTTCGTCGTCGACGCGATGATCGGTCAGGACGCCGTCAACACTGCGCTGGCCTTCTCCGACGGCGTGGGCTACGACGGCGTCGTGCTCACCAAGCTCGACGGCGACGCCCGCGGTGGTGCGGCTCTCTCGATCGCCTCGGTCACCGGCAAGCCCGTGATGTTTGCGTCTGCCGGCGAGAAGATGACCGATTTCGATCTCTTCCACCCCGACCGGATGGCTTCGCGGATCCTCGACATGGGGGACATGCTCACCCTGATCGAGCAGGCCGAGAAGGCGTTCGACCAGGAGGAGGCGCTCAAGGCTGCCGAGAAGCTGACCGGCGGCGGCGACTTCACCCTCACCGACTTCCTCGCGCAGATGCAGCAGATCCGCAAGCTCGGATCGTTGTCGAAGATCATGGGGATGCTGCCCGGAATGGGCCAGTTCCGCGAGCAACTCGACAACTTCGACGAGCGCGAGATCGACAAGATCCAGGCGATCATCCAGTCGATGACGCCCGCAGAGCGTGAGAACCCGAAGCTGATCGACGGATCCCGCCGTCTGCGCATCTCGAAGGGCTCCGGCACCCAGGTGTCCGACGTCAACACGCTGGTCGACCGCTTCTTCGACGCGAAGAAGATGATGCAGCAGATGGCCAAGGGCGGCGGGATGCCAGGGATGCCGGGGATGCCCGGCCTGCCCGGGGCCGGCAAGCGTGCCGGCGCCAAGCAGGCCAAGAAGGGCAAGACCAAGAAGCGCACCTCCGGCAACCCGGCCAAGGCGGCCCAGGAACGCAAGGCTGCTGCTGAGAAGTCCACCCAAGGTGGCAACCCGTTCGGCAACCCCGACGGCATCGACTACGAAGCGGCCGCAGCCAACCTCGAGCTTCCCAAGGACTTCTCGAAGTTCCTGAAGTAGCAGACACCGGTTCGCAGCGGCGATGATCTCCTCATGAGCACGGTCCTGGTCGTCGACGCAGCCAACGTGGTGGGCAGTCGCCCCGACGGGTGGTGGAAGGACCGGGCCGGCGCGGCCCGCCGGTTGCACGAGCAGCTGCTGGTTGCCGACACTTCCTTCGACGTGATCGTGATGGTGCTCGAGGGGGGTGCCAAGGGCGGCGTCAGGGCGGGAACCGACGGCCATGTCCGCACCGTGCACGCGAAACGGAGTGGCGACGACGAGATCGTCAATCAGGTGCAGGTCGCGGCGGATCGCGGCGACCGGGTCACGGTGGTGTCCGCCGACCAGTTCCTGCGGTCACGGTGTGAGGGGCTCGGCGCGATGTCGATGGGCCCCAGTTGGCTGCTCGCTCACTTCTGAGCATCTCGCAGAGGTGCTCGCTAGTCTCTCAGGCATGACTGTGTTGAGGTTCGTCGGACCTGTCCTGCCCAGCGAGGAGAGCCGCGACGTCCACGTCGTGGACGGCCGGATCACCTTCGAACCACAGGCAGGTGCCGTCACCGCGGCCCGCGGGTGGCTGGTGCCGGGGCTCGTCGACGCCCACAACCACCTCGGCCTCGAGGACCACGGCGAGATCGACCCCGACGAGGTCGTCGAGCAGGCGATCCTCGACCGGGACACTGGGGCGCTGCTGTTGCGTGACTGTGGCTCGCCGACCGACACCCGCTGGGTGCACGAGCGTGACGAGTTGCCCCGCCTGGTGCGCGCCGGCCGCCACCTGGCCCGCACGCGGCGTTACATCCGCAACTTCGGTCACGAGGTCGAACCGGAGCAACTCGTCGAGTACGCCGTGCGCGAGGCGCGTGGGAGCGACGGATGGGTCAAGCTGGTCGGCGACTGGATCTCCCGCGACGCCGGTGACCTGGCTCCGTCGTTCCCGGCCGAGGTGTTCGCCGAGGCGATTGCCGCCGTACACGCCGAGGGGGTGAAGGTGACCGCACACTGCTTCGGCAGCGACGTGCTCCAAGGTCTGCTGGACGCCGGCATCGACTGCATCGAGCACGGCACCGGCCTGTCGACCGACCACATCGCCCAGATGGTCGACCAAGGCGTCGCGCTGGTGCCGACGGTGATGCAGACCGCCAAGTTCCCCACGTTCGCTGCCGACGGTCGGGAGAGGTTCCCCGCCTACAGCGCCACCATGGACGACCTGTTCGCGCGCCGCCGGGAGACGTTGATGACCGCCTTCGAGGCCGGCGTACCGATGTTCGTCGGGTCGGACGGTGGTGGCGTGGCGCGCCACGGTGAACTGGTCGGCGAGATCGAGGCGATGGTCGAGATGGGGCTTCCGGCTGCCGACGTGATCGCCGCCGCCTCGTGGCGAGCACGCGACTGGCTCGGCTTCGACGGCCTCACCGAAGGTGCCAGCGCCGACTTCGTCGTGTACGACGCCGACCCGCGTGACGATCTCTCCACCCTGCGACGTCCCGTCCGTGTGGTTCTTCGTGGCAGGGTGGTGGCATGACGTCACTGTCCGACTTCACCGCGACCACGCTCACCGGCGAGGAGCGCGCTCTTTCCGAGTACGCCGGACAGGTGATCCTGGTCGTCAACACGGCTTCCAAGTGCGGCCTCACTCCGCAGTACGAGGGCCTCGAGAAGCTCTACGATGACTACGCCCACCGCGGTCTCGTGGTGCTGGGATTCCCGTGCAACCAGTTCGCCGGTCAGGAGCCCGGGGACGCCGATGCGATCGGAGACTTCTGCGAACGCAACTACGGAGTGACGTTCCCGATGTTTGACAAGGTCGACGTCAACGGCCCGTCTGCGCACCCGCTCTACCAGTGGCTCCGTGACCAGAGGGGCGGCGTCCTCGGCGATCGGATCAAGTGGAACTTCACCAAGTTCCTGATCGGTCGCGACGGTCAGGTGATCGAGCGCTACGCCCCGACCACCAAACCCGAGAAGTTGGCGCGCGACATCGAAAAGGCCCTCGCCCGGGACTGATCGGGGCTGTCGTCACAGACGACTGGCGCCGTGGGCGACGAGGACCTCCACGAACTCTCGGTAGTAGCGCGGCTCGCGCATCGACTTGAGCGAGTTCTGTGTCCAAGCGTTGATGTGCTCGCGGCTCACGTTGCATCGCAGGCGACCGTGGGGCGAGAGGAGCACGACGCCCGCACTCGCGAAGGCGCCCTGGGCGCGCGCGGCGATCTGTGTGCAGGGGATCGACCAGGTCGGTGCGGTGCCCGGTACGCCTTCGTGGAAGAACCTCAGATGTGCGTCACTGATCTCGAGGTGACCGGTCAGGGCGCCGGCACTACCACCCAGCTTTCCGAACGCCGAGTCCGCCAGGATCTGCGCGTTCCAGCGTCCGGTCGGGGCGGCCGTACCGCTGTGCACCGGGCCGAGGCCCGCTTCGGGTCGGGCGCGTCCGGCGATCAGGATGATTGCCAGGATCGCACCGATGAAGAGCGGTACCACGATCATCAGTCCGACGAGAATGACGGTGACTTCGGCCATGGACGCATCCTGCCGCACGGACTGGCCACGCAAACGTCGAGGTGATTTCGGTCAGGCGCACTCCATCTGGCAGAATCTCCTGCTGAGTCCTGTGCTGGCGGCCCCTCTCATCCGGCAACGCAGGTCCCAGGGAGTGTTCGACCCGGTCCCCACCTGGTGCCCGAGCATTCCAAACCACCACAACTTCCGAGGAGACACCACAAACGTGGCCGTCAAGATCCGTTTGAAGCGCCTGGGCAAGATCCGGGTGCCGCAGTACCGCATCGTCGTCGTCGACTCGCGCAAGAAGCGCGACGGTCGAGTGATCGAGGAGATCGGCACCTACCGCCCGAAGGAGGAGCCGTCGTTCATCGCCGTCACCTCCGACCGCGCGCAGTACTGGCTGGGTGTCGGCGCGCAGCCGACCGAGGCCGTCGAGGTCCTGCTCAAGATCACCGGCGACTGGCAGAAGTTCAAGGGCCTGCCGGGTCAGGAGGGCACCCTGAAGGTTGCCGAGCCGAAGCGAGACAAGCTCGAGATCTTCAACGAGGCGCTCAAGGAGGCTGCGAACGAGCCCAAGGGCGGCGCGGTCACCAAGAAGAAGAAGGCCGAGAAGGAGGAGGCTCCTGCAGAGGAGGCTCCCGCCGCCGAGGCTGCAGTCGAGGAGGCACCTGCCGAAGAGGCGCCGGCTGCTGAGAGCACCGAGGGCTGATCGCCGTGCTGGCTGACGCACTCGAGCACCTGGTCCGCGGCGTCGTGGACAATCCCGACGACGTCACCGTGCGCGACAAGCAGTTGCGCCGCGGTTCCGTCCTCGAGGTGCGGGTGCACCCCGACGATCTCGGCAAGGTGATCGGCCGCAACGGTCGCACCGCGTCGGCCTTCCGCACCGTGATCTCGGCGCTGGCCGGCCGCGGCGGGGCTCGGGTCGACTTCGTGGACGTCGACCGGCGCAACTGATCTGTTCCACCACCAGAGGGCACATCCCAGCGGGATGTGCCCTCTCGTGCATTTCGTCGCGAGCACGCCGACTACGCTGCTCCCGTGGAGAGCATCGAGGTCCTGGTCGGCCGCATCGGCAAGCCGCACGGCATTCGGGGGGAAGTGACCCTCGACGTCCGCACCGACGAGCCCGAGCGCAGGTTTGCGGTCGGCAACCGGTTGAGGTGCCAGCCTCCCAAGGGCTCGTCATCGACCCGCACCACGGTCACGGTCCGCTCCACCCGATGGCACCAGGGGGTGCTGTTGGCGGTCTTCGAGGAGTTCGCCGACCGCAACGCCGCCGAGACCGGCCGTGGCCTCCTGTTGTATGCCGACATCCCGGCCGATGCGCGGCCCGAGGACCCCGACGAGTTCTATGACCATCAACTGGTCGGTCTGCTCGCCGTCGACCTGGACGGGCGTGAGTTGGGCACGGTCAAGAGCGTCGTGCACGGTGCGCAGGACCTGCTGACGATCCGGACGCCGGACGGTCGTGACGGTCTCGTGCCGTTCGTGAAGGCGCTGGTGCCCGAGGTCGATCTCGACGCAGGCAAGGTGATCGTCGCGGACCGGCCCGGGCTGGTCACCCCGCTGGACGACGAATGAAGATCGATCTGGTCTCGATCTTCCCCGACTACTTCGCGCCGCTGGCGCTCTC
>JBEBTI010000018.1:0-26980 GCA_040393845.1 Nocardioides daejeonensis | reverse complement strand
CATGGGGAATGCCGGCGTACGGCCTGACGACGAGCGTGGAGCGGTGGCACCGTTCGTCGCGATCCTGGTTGTGCTGTTGGTGGGCTTGGCCTCGTTTGCCGTCGACCTCGGTTACCAACGCGTGGCAGCACGTGACATGCAGGCGGTGGCCGACATCGTGGCCCTCGACATGGCGCGTCAACTCGACGGTGTGACCAAGGGCAACGTCCTCAAGAACCGCAACAGTTGGCAGAGCGCGCTGCGCGCCAGTCTGGATCGCAACGACGACAACACCGTCGGCGATCCGCTCGAAGCAGTTCCGTGCAACACCAACCTCAACACGTTGCCCAACGGCAAGGCAGTCATCTGCGCCACTCCCGGTGTCTACAATCCCGAGACAGGTGTCTTCACCAACGGCGGCAACGACCCGGCAAGCCACGTGCGCGTGGTGACGCGCACGCGGATCGACTACTTCTTCCCGGTCTATGCCAACGACGGGTGGGTGACCAAGACGGCGTACGCCGACGCACCGGACACCGCGTGTGTGAAGGTCGGGTCGTACGCGGCGCGGCTCGACACCGGTGACTCGCCGCTGCTCGGCTTCGTGCTTGGCCGGCTGCTGGGGTCCGACGTCGAACTCGGTGTGCTCGACTGGAACGGCATTGCCGCTCTCGACATCAACCTCCTCGATCTGGTCGGCGCCGAGACCAGCATCGGCACGGTCGGTGCGCTCCTCGAGGGTGACAAGTTGGTCTCGCTCCACGACTTCTACGTCGCCACGCTCGGTGCAGTGGAGGCCGGTGGTGGCAACCTGGCAGCGGTCGGCCTGCTCAACAAGCTGATCGGCATCGAGGCGTTCAAGAACCTGCAGATCAAGCTCGCAGACCTGATCGACCTCGGCAACAGGGGTGCGGCCGGGCTCGACGCCGACGTCAACCTACTCGACCTGGTCACTGCCGCAGCACAGGTGGCCAACGGCGAGAACAGCGTCGCGATCCCGGCGATCGGAATCGATCTGGGCCCGCTCGCGCAGGTCACCGGCAGTGTCCACGTCACCGACGCACCCAAGATCGGCTGCCGGGGCGGTACGGCGACCACCTCGCAGGTGGCGGCTGACGTCGACGCCACCTTGCTCGACCTCGATTTGGGCCTGGGAGAGGTCGACCTTGGGGCGTTGGGCAAGGTCAACTTTTCGCTGGCCACGACGAGGCTCACGGCCACGATCGACCTCGACGTCGCACCGGCGTCGGCGCGGATCGTCAACACAACGTGCGTCGGCAACAAGACCGTCACTGCGGAGACATCAACGGGTCTGTTGACCTGGACGATCACGCTGAGGCCGCGCGTCACTGCCGTGCTCGATCTGGTTCGCCTGGTCGAGGGTCCGATCGTGATCAAGGGCACCGCCGCAAATGGCGGCGAGATCACCAAGATGATCACCCGCGACGCCGACTATGACGTTCCGGTACCGCTCGGGAAGGGCAGCATCGGAGTCCCCAACGTCAGCGTCGACGTCTCACAGTTGAGGATCCTCGGCATCAAGGTCGGCTCGGTCAGCCAACGGGTGCTGGACCTGCTTCTCAACGGCATCGTCAACCCTCTCGTGGCGACCCTCGACACGTGGGTATTGGACCCCTTGCTCTCTTTCGTCGGGCTCGACGTGAGTGGCGCAGAGATGTACGTCGTGCGCGAACCCAACTGTGGGATCCCGGGGCTGAGGGGCTGACTCCTCGTCGTGCGGTAGCCCACTTGCCGTCCACAGGAACCGACTTGGCTGCCGTCCTCCACAGTGCAACCTCGGCTCGCCGCGGAGCGGGGGTGGGGGCAGGAAGTCTGGGCCCAGGAGGTCCGGATGACGACGACAACACGACAGGCGCTCGGGGCGTACGGCGAGGCGCTGGCCGCGCGCCACCTGACGCAGGAGCTCGGGATGGTGCTCCTCGACCACAACTGGCACGGCCCCGCAGGCGAGATCGACCTCGTCCTGCGTGACGGCCGCACCTTGGTGATCTGCGAGGTCAAGACGAGGCGCTCCTGGTCCCACGGGTCCCCGCTCGAGGCCGTGAGTGAGGTGAAGGCGGCGCGTCTGCGTCGTCTGGCTGCGCAGTGGATCGAAGCCAGGGGAATGCGAGTTCCTGACGTGCGGATCGACCTCGTCGGCGTACTTGCGCCACAGCACGGCGCTCCGCACCTCGACCACGTCCGCGGGGTCTGCTGATGCCCACCGCCACCGCACGCACGATCACTCTTCAGGGCGCCGTCGGGCACCTGGTGGATGTCCAGGTCGACGTCTCGCAGGGGCTGGTCGCCATCAACCTCGTCGGGCGTGCCGACGCCTCGATCAACGAGGGCCGCGACCGCTGTCGCTCCGCGATCCGCAACAGTGGCTGGGAGTGGCCCGCGACGCGGCGGATCACGATCCTGCTGTCCCCGGCCGATCTGCCGAAGCGCGGGTCCCACTTCGACCTCGCGGTCGCTGTCGGCGTGCTCTGCGCCTCGGACAAGCACCTCAAGGACCTCGATCTGGCCGGGTCGGTGTTCCTCGGCGAACTCACTCTCGAGGGCCACCTGCGCCAGGTGCCGGGAGTGCTGCCGATGGTGATGGCGGCATCGGCCAGTGGCATCAGGCGTGTCTTCGTGCCCGAGCCACAGGCGGCCGAGGCGGCGCTGGTGCCGGGGATGAGCGTGATCGGGGTGCGATCGCTCGCCCAGGTCGTGGCCGTCCTTGCGGGGAAGGAGATCCCCGAGGCACCGCCGATCCAGGTCGAGTCGGCGACCAGTCTGTTGCACTGGCGCGGCGATGACCGTCTCGACGAGGTCGACATGGCCGATCTCCGCGGTCTGGAGGACGCCCGCTATGCAATGGAGGTCGCGGCAGCCGGCGGCCACCACCTGATGCTCAGCGGGCCCAAGGGGGCCGGCAAGACCTCGCTCGCCGAACGACTGCCCGGCATCCTGCCCGACCTTGGCGTCGAGGAGTCACTCGAGCTGACCGCGGTCAGGTCACTGGCCGGCACGATCGACACCGAGGCCGGCCTGGTCAGCCGACCGCCGTTCCTAGCTCCGCACCACAGCGCCACCCGTGCCAGTCTGCTGGGCGGTGGCACCGGAAGGGTGCGGCCGGGGGAGCTGAGCAAGGCGCACTGCGGGGTGCTGCTGCTCGACGAGTTTCCGCTCTTCAACGCCGACATCCTCGAAGCGCTCCGGCAGCCCCTCGAATCCGGCGAAGTCACGATCGCCCGGGGTGAGGAGACCGCGACCTTTCCCGCGCGGGGCATGTTCGTGCTGGCCTGCAACCCGTGCCCGTGCGGCAACTACGCCGCCGACCCGCGACTGTCGCGCTGCGAGTGCATGGAGGCACAACGCCGCCGTTACCGCAGCAAGCTGTCCGGCCCGATCACCGATCGCATCGACATCACCAGACACGTGCTACCGGCCCGACGGCCAGCAGCCGCGTTGCCGTTCGACGCGCCGGAGGCCAGCGCGGTCGTCCGGACCCGCGTGACTGCGGCCCGTGCGGTGCAGGCTGAGCGTTTTGCAGAGCAGTCCTGGCGTCTCAACGCTCACGCGCCCGGTCCGGCCCTGCTCCAGCAGTGGCCCCTGACCCCGGATGCCGCAGCGATGGTCGAGGACGCGGTCTACGACGGCCATCTCACGCACCGTGGGGCGACCCGGGTGCATCGGATCGCGTGGACGGTGGCCGATCTCGCGGGGGTCCAGCGCCCCGGCCTCGACGAGGTGCGCACGGCACTCGCGCTGCGTTCGGGTGACCCGGTGCCGGCGTCGGCGTGGACCAAGAGGGCGGCAGGGTGAGCAGCACCAGGCAGGAAACGCTCTTCGAGGGACGCTCCGACAACCAGACGGAGCGGCTGGCCAGAGTAGCCCTCAACCGCGCCTTCGAGGCCGGCACCGCGACGCTCCACGCCGCGGTGTCGGTCGCCGGCGCCGCCACGGTGCGTGAGCAACTCCTCGCGCAACGCGCCACTGCCGAGCAGCGTGCCGTCGCTGAACGCATCGATGCAGTCGATCCGGAGGTGGAGCTCGACCGGGCGCACCGGCTCGGACTCCGATTCGTGGTGCCCGGTGACGACGAGTGGCCGACCCAGCTCGACGACCTGGACCAGGTGCCGGCGCTCCAGCGGGTGGGCGGAGCTCCCCTCGGTCTGTGGGTGCGTGGTCCGATGCGCCTCGACGAACTGGCGCAGTCGGTGGCGATCGTCGGCTCACGCAGCGCCACCAGCTATGGCATCGAGATGGCCCAGCGACTGGCCGCGGAGCTTGCCGGTGCTGGCCATCCCGTGGTCTCCGGCGGTGCCTTCGGCATCGACAACGGCGCGCACAGGGGAGCGTTGGCCGGCGGTGGCCGGACCGCTTGTGTGTTGGCGTGTGGTGCCGACCGCGTCTATCCGGCGGCGCACCGCGAGTTGATCGACCACATCGGCCAGCACGGTGCCGTGATCGCCGAGGTCCCGCCGGGATTCGCTCCGATGCGCATGCGGTTCCTCTCCCGCAACCGGATCATTGCTGCGCTGGCGCGTGGCACCGTGGTGGTTGAGGCAGCAGTGCGCAGCGGTGCTCTCAACACCGCCGGATGGACGACCAGCCTGCCGCGGCAACTGATGGCGCTGCCCGGGCCGGTGACCAGCGCCTCCTCCGAAGGCAGTCACCATCTGATCCGTTCCGGCGGATGCAGTCTGGTCACCACGGCGGCCGACGTGCTCGAGGAGATCGCGGCGATCGGCGAGCACCTGCAGTCGGAGCCGCGGGCGCCGGAGTCGCTGCGCGACCAACTCACCCACACCCAGTCGGTCGTGCTCGAGGCGGTCCCGTCGGCTGCGGCAGTGTCGGTGACCTCGATCGCCCGCACCGCGCGAGTGCTGCCGCGGGTGGCGGATGCCGCGCTGGCGGAACTCCGATCGCATGGGCTGGTCGAGGAGATGCCGACGGGATGGCGGATCACCGCTGCCGCCCGCGACTGAACGAAACCAGCAGAATTCGTGGGTGTTCGGCCCCAACTTCACAGGGTTCCTACCCGACGGTAGGCCGCGTGATCTAGGTTACGTCTCATGCCGATCAATTACGACGCATCCTTCGTCCAGCGGATGCCGAAGAACGTTGCCGTGCAGTTCCTCGACCGGGTGGAGACATCTGGCGCCCGGGAGGCGTTCAGCTTCCCCAGCGGCGAAGGCTGGGAGTCCGTGACCTGGGCGCAGACCGGCGATCGCGTCTCGCAGATCGCAGGAGGCCTCCTCGCCCTCGGCCTCGAGTCCGAGCAGCGGGTCGGCATCATCTCCGGCACTCGCTTCGAGTGGATCGTTGCCGACCTCGCGGTGATGGTCGCCGGCGGCGCGACCACCACGGTCTACCCGACCACCCACGGTGAGGACACCGCCTACATCGTCGGTGACGCCGAGTGCAACGTCGTGTTCGCCGAGGACGACGAACAGGTCGAGAAGCTCCGCAGCCACCGTGACACACTGCCTGCCCTGGTCAAGGTCGTCACGTTCGACGGCACGTCCGACGGCGACTGGGTGATCACACTTGACGAACTCGCCGCGCTCGGTGCGACCTACTTGGCTGAGCACGCCGGCACGATCCGCGAGCACGCCGAGGCGATCCGCTCCGACCAGCTCGCCACCCTGATCTACACCTCCGGCACGACGGGTCGCCCCAAGGGCGTGCGCCTGCGACACAGCTCCTGGGTCTACGAGGGCGAGTGCATCCGCAATCAGGGCATCCTGCACGAGGACGACGTCCAGTTCCTGTGGCTCCCGATGGCCCACTCGTTCGGCAAGGTGTTGCTCACCACACAGTTGGCGATCGGGTTCTCCACCGCGATCGACGGCCGGGTCGACAAGATCATCGACAACCTCGCGGTCGTCCGGCCCACCTTCATGGGTGCCGCCCCCCGCATCTTCGAGAAGGCCTACGCGCGCATCGTCACGATGCAGGCGGCCGAGGGTGGTCTCAAGGAGAAGATCTTCAACAAGGCGTTCGAGGTCGGTCGCAAGGTCGACGCCCTCAAACTCGAGGGCAAGAGCGTCCCGTTCATGCTGAACCTGCAGCACGGCCTGTTCGACAAACTGGTCTACAGCAAGGTCCGCGACCGCTTCGGCGGGCGGGTGCGGTTCTTCATCTCCGGTGCGGCTGCACTCAACAAGGACATCGCCGAGTTCTTCCACGCCGCCGGCATCGTGATCCTCGAGGGCTACGGCCTCACCGAGACGTCGGCCGGCGCCTTCGTCAATCACCCCGACCAATACAAGTTCGGCACCGTCGGTCCGGTCTTCACCGGCAGCGAGGCCCGGATCGTGGACGAGAACGGCAACGACGCGGCCGAGGGAGAGGTCTGGGTCCGCGGGCCGGGCATCATGGACGGCTACCACAACCTGCCCGAGGAGACCGCGAAGGCGCTCACCGACGACGGCTGGTTGCGCACCGGTGACAAGGGCTCCCTCGACGAGGACGGCTTCCTGCGCATCACCGGTCGGATCAAGGAGCTGTTCAAGACATCCGGAGGCAAGTACGTCGCGCCGCCGGCGATCGAGGCCAAGTTCAAGGCACTGTGCCCCTACGCCAGTCAGTTCGTCGTCTTCGGCGCCGAGCGCAACTACGTGATCGCACTCATCACCCTGGACCCCGATGCGATGGCAGGCTGGGCCGAGGAGAACGGCATGGCAGGTGCCGACTACACCGACATCGTCAAGAGCGACGCCGTGGCCAAGATGGTCTCCGACTACGTCGACCAGCTCAACCAGCAGCTCAACCGCTGGGAGACGATCAAGAAGCACGTGATCCTCGACCACGACCTCGCGATCGAGACCGGCGAGCTCACCCCGTCGATGAAGGTCAAGCGCAACGTCGTCGAGGCCAACAACGCCGACCTGATCGACTCGCTCTACAGCTGACCTGACGCCTCTGCAACGATGGGCTGATGCCCGCAGCCCTCCCTGACGGCGATCCCGTCCCGACCAACGGTGCGCTCCCGCCGGCCAACCTGGCCGGACGGGAGCGCCTTCCGTTGGCGTTCTATGTGCATGTCCCGTTCTGTCGGGTGCGGTGCGGCTACTGCGACTTCAACACCTACACCGCCGAGGAGCTGGGCGGCGGCGCCAGCCGCACGTCGTACGCCGACACGGCGGTCCGGGAGATCGTGCTCGCCCGACAGGTGCTCGCCGGCGACCGGAGGGAAGTCGACACGGTCTTCTTCGGCGGTGGCACGCCCACCCTCCTGCCACCGGGGGACCTGGCCCGGATGCTGGGGTCGATCCGCGCCGAGTTCGGACTTGCCGACGACGTCGAGGTGACCACCGAGGCCAATCCCGACAGCGTCGATCTCGCCGATCTGGTCGCCCTGCGGGAGGCGGGCTTCAACCGACTTTCCTTCGGCATGCAATCTGCCGTGCCGTCCGTGTTGGCGACCCTCGACCGCTCCCATGACCCCGCGCGGGTCCCACAGGTCGTTGCCTGGGCTCGCGAAGCGGGTTTCGAACAGATCAGTCTCGATCTGATCTACGGCACGCCGGGGGAGACCATGGCGGACTGGCGGACGTCGCTCGAAGCGGCACTGGCCTGCGCCCCGGACCACGTGTCGGCGTACTCCCTGATCGTCGAGGACGGCACCGCGCTGGCGCGTCGGGTGCGGCGCGGGGAGCTGCCGAGTCCCGACGAGGACGACTTCGCCGACAAGTACGTCGTGGCTGACGAGGTGCTCAGAGCCGCAGGTCTCGGCTGGTACGAGGTGTCCAACTGGTCCACCGGCCCTGAGAGCCGCTGCCGTCACAACCTGCACTACTGGCGTGGCGCCGACTGGTGGGGCGTCGGGCCGGGCGCACACTCCCACGTGGGCGGCGTCCGGTGGTGGAACGTGAAGCACCCCACCGCCTATGCCCAGAGACTCGCCGGCGGGGTCTCCCCGGCGCATGCCCGCGAGGTGCTCGACGAGGAGAGCCGGTACGTCGAACGGGTGCTGCTCGAACTCCGATTGGCCGACGGGTTCGCGATCGCGGAGCTCCGACCCGAGGGGCGGGCCGCTGTGCCCGACCTGGTCGCCCGCGGCCTGCTCACGACCGAGGCTGACCGCATCCTGCTCACCGACGCCGGTCGGTTGCTGGCCGACGGCGTCGTGCGCGACCTGTTGCCGTGAGCGGCGGACTCAGCTCGGTGCGGTCACGAAGTCGATCAGCTCCTCGACCCGCCCGATCAGGGCGGGGTCGAGGTCGTTCCACGAGTTCACCTTCGACAGGATGAACTGCCAGGCTCGGGCAATGTCCTTCTGGTCGCGGTGCGGCCAGCCGAACTGTTGGCAGACCCCCTTCTTCCACTCCAAGTGACGCGGCACGGTCGGCCACGCCGACTTGCCGATCCGTTCCGGTCTGACCGCCTCCCAGACGTCGATGAACGGGTGCCCGACGATCAGCACGTGCTGGCCGATCGGCGACTTCTGCACCGTGTGTGCGATGCGGCTCTCCTTCGAGCCCGGCACGAGGTGGTCGACCAGGACGCCGACGCGTCGATCGGGCCCCGGGCCGAAGTCGCGCAGCGCTTCGGAGAGGTCGTCGACACCGCCGAGGAACTCCACGACGACCCCTTCGATGCGCAGGTCGTCGCCCCAGACCTTCTCGACGAGTTCTGCGTCGTGGCGGCCCTCGACGAAGATCCGGCTGGCCCGCGCGACACGGGCCTTGGCGCCGGCCACGACCACCGAGCCGGACGCGGTGCGGGTCGGCTTCTGCGGTGCTGCTCGGGTCACCGGCGGGACCAGCACGACCGGCTTGCCGTCGAGGAGGAATCCGGGGCCGAGCGGGAAGGTACGACGCTTGTTGCGGCGGTCCTCCAGAGTCACGGTGCGCAGGTCACGGTCGACCGCGACCACTTCACCGCACCAGTCGGTGGTCACCTCTTCGACGACCAGACCGTGGGTCGCCTCGGCTTCGGTGGAGCGTCCACGTTTCGGGGCGCGCCAGTCGGTGGAGAGGACGTCAGAGCCATAACGGTCGTGCGGGGAAGTCACCCGCACGAGGCTACCGGCTCGCGGCTCACGCCAGTGGGAGGTGGCGGGGGAGCGCGGCGTACCCGCGACGTACGGCGTGCTGCAGGTCTGCGGCCGGGTAGGGCCAGGTGGCTGTGTCGAGCGCGTCCTGCATCGGCACTCCCCGCAGCACCAGGTCGCGGATCGTCTCGGCGACGGTGCCGATCAGGTCGCGTTGGTCGCCGACGAACGCGCGATCGACGACGGCGCCGTGGCCGGGCACGACCCGGGTGTCAGGTCCGAGCAGTTGGGCCAGCAGGTCGATGCTGGCCGGCCAGGCGAGCGGGTGGCTGTCGGGTCCCCACGCAGGTGGTCCGGACTCCTCGACCAGGTCCCCCGCGACGAGCACGTCGGCGTCGGGGATCCGCACCACGATGTCGCCGTCGGTGTGACCGGCGCCGGGGTGCACCAGTTCGACGAGTCGTTCCCCCAGGTCGAGCGCATGCACCGAGGAGAAGGTGGTGGTCGCGGGCACGACCTCGGTCGCGAGCACGTCGTCGCGGTGTGGGTCGTTGCCAGCGGCGTACTCCCGTTTGGACTCCTCGCCCGACTCGAAGGTCGCGGCCGCGGCGTTCACGTGTGCCACGGTGGTGACGTCGGGGAAGGCGCCGTTGCCGAAGGTGTGGTCGAAGTGGGCGTGAGTGTTCACCACGGCCTGCAGGGGCAGAGGTGAGGTCCGGCGTACGACGTCACGCAGATGGCGTCCGCCGGCGGCCGAGCCAGTGGTGTCGACCAGCAGCAGCCCGGCGGTGCCGGCCACGAGTGTGACGTTGAGGTCGAGCCAGTCCTGGCGCCACACCCACACCCGGTCGGCGATCTCGCTCAGCACAGGTCGGGGTGCAGATGGTCGCTCAGCAGACTGGCCAGTTCTTCGGGGGAGCGCGCCACGCGGTCGAAGGTGATCTCGGTGCGGTGGGCGCCGCTGGTGTCGACCCAGGTCAGGACGACTCCCGACGGCGTCACCTGCTCGAGTCGCACGCCGGCGACGGCGTGCAGTCGGGTGCCGGTCACGGTGGCGATCGACCGGCAGAGTTCGGCCTGGTGGGCCTCGTTGGCATGCTGGGCGCTGCGCTCCAGATAGCCACGGTTGAGACGCAACTCCGGGCGGGTGAACAGGTCGGGCTCGATCGCGACCGTCGGCCTGTCTCCACGACTGCTGTGCAGGAGCACGTGGTCGACCACCACGGTGACGACGACCTGTCCGCGGGCACACCCATGGTGGCGGTGCAGGTGACCGACCAGCTCCAGTGCGCCGGGTGCGTCGTCGGGCTCGGCGAGGGGGCTGTGTACGACGAGGCGGGCCCGGGCGCCGCGGATGGCAGCACCGTCGAGCACGCTGTCGGCGACGGTCAGCAGCACCGGCGTGCCGCAGTCGTCGATGACCGAGAGGTCGTCGGCCTCGATCGGATCCTCGATGCCGTCGACGTGGAGGGACGTGGTTTCCGGGCAGGCAAGCATGCTCCGGGCCTCTGCTGCAGCGGAAGCCTGCACGGGCGACCACACGTCAGGCAACCATGTGTCGGAACTCATCCACACCCTCCTCGGAGATTAAGGCAAGCCTAACCTGTTTTGAGTGGCGTGACCAGAGAATGGCCGAACAGGTACGCTTGGCACTCAGCCGGTCGGAGTGCCAATGCTCTGCCCGCAGTCGGATCAGTGAGGAGCCGTGCCGTGGTGGTCGAGGACCGACGTCTCGCGGTGCTGCGGGCGATCGTCGAGGACTACGTCGCCACCGAGGAGCCGGTCGGCTCCAAGGCACTCGTCGAGCGGCACCAACTCGGCGTCTCTCCGGCCACGGTGCGCAACGACATGGCGGCGCTCGAGGACGAAGGCTTCATCACCCAGCCGCACACCAGTGCCGGGCGGGTGCCCACCGACAAGGGCTATCGGCTCTTCGTCGACAGGCTCACCCAGGTCAAGCCGATGACCGGCGCCGAGAAGCGGGCGATCTCATCCTTCCTCGACGGAGCGGTCGACCTCGACGACGTCGTCCAGCGCAGCGTGCGCCTGCTCTCC
The DNA here is from genome assembly GCA_040393845.1 of Nocardioides daejeonensis. GTDB lineage: Bacteria > Actinomycetota > Actinomycetes > Propionibacteriales > Nocardioidaceae > Nocardioides > Nocardioides daejeonensis_A. The sequence continues at coordinate 15,954 of JBEBTI010000018.1, read as the reverse complement.
CAACTCACCCGTCAGGTCGCCGTCGTGCAGTATCCGACACTGAGCCGGAGCACGGTGCGCCACGTCGAACTGGTGTCGATGACTCCAACCCGACTGCTCGTCGTCCTGATCCTCAGCACCGGGCGGGTCGAGCAGCGTCTGGTCGAGGTCGATGCCGCACTCACCGACGACGAACTGGCCACGTTGCGCGGCAAACTCAACGCCACCGTCGGTGGGCGACGGATCTCCGAGGCGATCGCCGCTCTCGACGCCTTCGACACCGAGGTCCATCCGGAACTGGTCGCCGCAGCCACCGAGATTGCTGCCGCGGTTGCCGATGCCGTCTCCGACCATCGCGCCAGCGACCGAGTCGTGGTCGGCGGCACCGCCAACCTCAGCCGGTTCGGCGAGTTCGACACCACCATCCGGCCCCTGCTCGAAGCACTTGAGGAGCACGTCGTGCTCCTCAAGTTGCTCGGCGAGGCGGAGCACGACGGCATGGTGACCGTCCGGATCGGCCACGAGGGGCCGTTCCAGAACCTCGCCACCACCAGCGTGGTGGCAGCCGGTTACGGTCCCGGCGACCAGGCGATTGCCTCGCTGGGCATCGTCGGACCGACCCGCATGGACTACCCCGGCACCATGGCGAGCGTGCGGGCAGTGGCCCGCTATGTCTCGCGCATTCTTGACGAAGCCTGAGCAACGAAGCAGACACAGAAGGACTCATGAGCCAGGACCTGTACGAACTCCTCGGAGTTGCCAAGGACGCAGACGACGCCACCATCAAGAAGGCGTATCGCAAGTTGGCACGTCAACTGCACCCCGACGTGAACCCTGACCCGGCCACCCAAGAGCGGTTCAAAGAGGTCAGCCACGCCTACGAGGTGCTGAGCGACCCCGAGAAGCGGGCCATGTATGACCGCGGTGGCGACCCGTTCGGCGGGGGACCGGGCGGGTTCGGCCAGGGTGCCGGCTTCTCGTTCACCGACATCATGGACGCCTTCTTCGGCGGCAACGGCGGCCAGCAGCCCGGTCGTGGTCCCCGGCCGCGGGTCCGTCGGGGACAGGACGCACTGATCCGCCTCGAGGTCGAACTCGCCGAGGCTGCGTTCGGCGTCACCCGAGAACTCAAGGTCGACACCGCGGTCCTCTGCGAGGCGTGTCACGGCGACGGCGCCGCGCCCGGCAGCAAGCCGGTGGTCTGCGAGACCTGCCGTGGCGCCGGCGAAGTCGCCCAGGTGCAGCGTTCCTTCCTCGGCGAGATCCGCACCTTGCGACCGTGCGGCGCCTGCCACGGGTTCGGCACCACGATCCCTGACAAGTGCCGTGAGTGCTCGGGCGAGGGCCGGGTGCGCTCGCGCCGCAACCTGACGGTGAAGATCCCGGCCGGTGTCGACACCGGCACCCGCGTGCAACTCTCCGGACAGGGTGAGGTCGGCCCGGGCGGTGGTCCGGCCGGTGACCTCTTCGTGGAGATCCACGTCGCGCCGCACGAGTTCTTCTCGCGGCACGGCAACCACCTGCACTGCAACGTGAGTGTGCCGATGACCGCCGCTGCGCTGGGCACCACGCTCACCCTGCCGACGCTGGAGGCCGACGTGGCCGGCGACGACTCCGCTCTGGAGACCTCGTTCGAGCTCGAGGTGAAGCCTGGCACCCAGTCGGGCACCGAGCAGGTCCTCCGGGCCCGTGGTGTGCCCGGCCTGCGCTCGACCGGGCGGGGAGACCTCGTGGTCACGGTGACAGTCGAGACGCCGACGAAGCTCGATGTCCGCCAAGAGGAACTGTTGCGTGAACTTGCCGCGATCCGGGACGAGGAGCAACCCGACGGCAACCTCGAGGGCAGCCAGCACAAGTCGGTCTTCGGTCGACTCCGCGACGCCTTCAACCCGCACTGAGTCGATGACCGCCCACCTGCACTGGGTTCCGAGCCTCTCCGGTTGCGCGGTCGGCGCGCAGGTGGAGGTCACCGGTGACGAAGCTCACCATGCCGTTGCGGTACGGCGGGTCGAGGTCGGCGAGGTGCTCGCCCTCACCGACGGAGTCGGGACGACCGTCACCGGCCCGGTCGCCGAGACCGGCAAGCGCCGGTTCGCCCTGGCCGTCGAGGACGTCGTCGTGGTGCCGCGGCCTGCGCCGGCGTTCACCGTCGTCCAGGCCTTGCCCAAGGGCGACCGCGGTGAGTTGGCGGTGGAGATGCTCACCGAGATGGGCGTGCACCGCATCGTGCCGTGGGCGGCTCAGCGATCAATTGCGGTCTGGCGTGGCGAACGCGCCGTCAAGTCGCACGCGAAGTGGAGCGCCACGGCTCGCGAGGCCGCCAAGCAGGCCCGTCGCCCTTGGTTCCCGGAGGTGGCACCGCTCGCCACCACCGTCGAGGTGGTCGACCTGATTGCAGCCGCGGCCAGTGCAGCGGTGCTCCACGAGGAGGCGGTCTCGCGGGTGGCCGACATCCGCCTGCCGAACGGTGAGATCGTGCTCGTGGTCGGTCCCGAGGGCGGAGTCTCGCCCGAAGAACTGGACGCGTTCGCGACAGCCGGTGCACCGGCCGTCCGGCTCGGTGACGAGGTGCTGCGCACTTCCACCGCCGGGGTGGCGGCGTTGGCCGCGCTGCTCTCCCGGACGCCGCGATGGGGTTGACCGGGGCGTACTTCAGGGGTGTCCCTGATGCGGTCGGCGGCAACATGCGAAAGTCTGGTCCCATGAAGCGACAGATCTTGGGTGTCGTCCGCAAGGCACTCCTGCGGGCGATGCCGGCGCAGGCGGTCGACCTCTCGCGCCTGGACAAGGTCCCCGCGCACCTGGGGTGGCCGCTGGTGCGTGACGGCTTCGACCCGACCGGCCGGATCGCAGAGGTCCGGGCTCTGGACCCGGTGCACGAGCTCGGCAGCCTGCTCGGCATCAAGATCTGGTTGGTCACCGGTCAGGAGGCTGGCCGTCAGGTGCTGACCGAGCCCGACGCCTTCAGCACCGACATCCGCCCCTACGTGGGCCGCAGCGGTGCTGCGGACGGCGACATCGGGGGCCTCGGGTTCACCGACCCGCCGGACCACACCCGCTTGCGCAAGATGATCACGCCCGAGTTCACGATGCGACGCCTGCGCCGGATCCAACCCGCGCTGGACCGGATCATCGAGACCCAGTTGGACGAGATCGAGAAGCATCTCGTCGTGCACGACGTGGTCGACCTGGTGCCGACCTTCGCCTTCCCGGTGCCGTTCCTGATGATCTGCGAACTCCTCGGGCTGCCCGACTCCGACCGTGACACGTTCCGCCAGTTGGGGGCCGCACGCTTCGACGTCAGCGCCGGCGGCGTCGGGGTGCTGGGCGCCATCTCGTCGTCGCGCGAGTTCCTCAAGGAGGCGACCGCGAGGCAGCGCAAGGACCCCGGTCCGGGGCTGATCGGTCAGATCATCCGCGAGCAGGGCGACTCGATCTCCGACTTCGACCTGGCCGGCCTCGCCGACGGTGTCTTCACCGGCGGGATGGAGACCAGCGCCGGGATGCTGGCGATGGGCTCCGCCGTACTGCTCGAGCATGAGAAGTCCTGGCAGCAACTGTGCGACGACAACGTCGACGTGGATGCCGTCATCGAAGAGTTGCTGCGGTACCTCTCGGTCGTCCAGGTCGCCTTCCCGCGGTTCGCCAAGTCCGACATCGTGGTCGGCGGCCACCAGATCCACACCGGCGACGTGGTCCTCGTCTCGCTTCCCGGCGTCAACCGCGACCCTGCCTTCGGGGACGACGCCGAGGAGTTCAATCCCGACCGGCCGATGCGCTCACACCTGGCCTTCGGTCACGGCATCCACCGCTGCGTCGGCACCGAGTTGGCGCGGATGGAGCTGCGCGCCGCCTTCCCGGCGATGGCCCGGAGGTTCCCGCAGATGCAGCTCACCGACGACGACCTCGGGTTCCACGCCAACTCGCTGGTGTACGGCGTCGAGCAGGTGCTGGTGCGCCCGCACGGTCCCGACCGGCGGTGAACGCGGCTACTCCACGATGATCGTGCGGGTGTCCTCGTCGGGCCCGCTGCCCTCGGTGCCGCCGGAGGGGTCGTCGTTGTGGAACCGGAGCACGTATTCACCGGGTTCCAGGTCGCTCACGTCGACCTCGACCTCCCACGGGAAGAGCTTCTCCTCCGCCCAGCCCTCGGCCATCCCGAAGTCAGAGGCGACCTCGTTGCCGTCCTTCAGGATCTGGTAGCCGACCCACGCCTCGAAGCCGTTGTTGACGCCGGTGGCGGTGAACGTGCCGGAGACCGTCTCGCCTTCTGCGGGCGTGGTGATGCTCATCATCGAGAGTGCCTCGAAGGCATGCGCCAACGGCTCCGCAGTCGCCACGCCCCACACCTGGTCGACGGGATTGCCGTCGAGCACGAACTGCACCGGTGCCCGCTCGCCAGCCGCTGCCTGGAGCGTGTAGACGACCTGCTGCACCGAGGCTTCGGCTTCGGCCCGGCTGATGCCGTCCGGTCGTTGCCGCATCGCGGCGTCGCGGATCTCGACCCGCAGGACCTCGCTCGTCTCGTCCAGGGTGGCACCGGTCAGGTCGCCGGGCTGCCACAGGGTGCGGTAGTCCGGGTCGAGCGGCGGGCTCATCAGGGCGCCGAGGTCGTCGGCGAAGCCGTGGTCCGGCTCGTCGAGACGCTGGAACTCGCGATAGAGCACCGGGCCGCGGCCGGAGTCTCCCAGGTGGTAGACCGCGATCGCATGACCCTCAGGAGCAGTGTCGGGGTCGTCCGGTGTCGGGTCGCTGGTCGCGGGCGTCGGGTCGTCGACGGTGGCCGACGGGGTGCGGGGAGTGGCGACCGGGGTGTTGTCGCCATCCTTGTCGTCGGTGTCGAGTGCGCCGGTCGCGACGACCACTCCGATCACGGCAGCGGTGGCGACAGCGGCGCCGGCGGCACCGAACAGTGCAGATCGACGAGGCATGGGCTTCTCCTTCTCGTTGGTGCGTGCGCGGATCGCGCTGATCCCCTCATGGGGGTTGATGTCTCTGACGGCATCGTCGAGCAGTCGGCGCAGTTCGGGGTCGTGGCCCGGGTCGTGGTTGTTCATCGCTGCTCCTCGTGCAGGAAGGCGAGGCGGCCGCGCAGCGCGGCCGCACCTCGGGAGGCGTGACTCTTCACCGCACCCCGGCTGATGGAGAGGGCGTCGGCGATCTCCGCCTCGGAGAGATCGAGGTAGTGGCGCAGGACCAGCACCTCACGTTGGCGTCGGGGAAGGGCGGCGAGTGCGTCCAGGACGGCGGCACGGCGGTCCGCGTCCATCGTTGCCTCGTCGGCACTCGGCGCGGTGGGTTCGCCGCGGCCGGCCTCCTTGGCCAGGTGACGGGCCACCACTCCGCGATGCCGCAGGACGGATCGGGAGCGGTTCACCACCGCACGACGCAGATAGGCCAGCGCCTTGTCCGGTTCCCGCAGGCGTCCCCACTTGCCGTGCATCGCGACGAAGGCGTCCTGGACCACTTCCTCGGCCGTGCCGACGTCCCGCACCAGCAGGACCGACAGTCGCACCAACGAACGCCAGTGGGCGGCGTACAACTCACCGACCGCGGTGTCGGCGTCCCAGCCGGTCACCCGGCTGCGCCGTTGCGTGGGGAGTGCATGGATGGTCACGCTAGTACGACGCCCCAGTGGTTCCGGGGGTTTACACGGACCGCCCGGCATCTATTCTCGAGCACATGAACGCACCTGAGTCCCCGGACGACTGCATCTTCTGCAAGATCGTGGCCGGTGACCTCCCGGCCGAGGTCGTGCACGCCACCGACACCTGCGTCGCTTTCCGCGACGTCAATCCGCAAGCGCCCACCCACGTGCTGGTGATTCCCCGCAGCCACCACGAGAACGCCGCGGAGGTGGCACACGCCGAGCCGACCACGCTCGCCGACATGTTCGCGGTCGCTCGCGCGATCGCCGAGGGCGAGGGCCTCGACGGCTACCGCACGGTGTTCAACACCGGTGCCACGGCCCAGCAGACCGTCTTCCATGCCCACCTGCACGTCCTGGGTGGCCGTCCCTTCACCTGGCCGCCGGGCTGACAATCGGATGTGCCCGGTGGGGCGGGGAGACGTAGCATTGACCGCACGATGACAGACAGCGAGAAGACGGACCAGCCGCGCACCCGACACACCGTGGTGGTTCCGGCCAGCATCAACATGGTGAGCCTGCTCGGACCGGGCGACGAGAACCTGACCCGCATCGAGCGGGCCTTCGACGCTGACGTCCACGTCCGCGGCAACCAGATCACCATGCACGGAGCGCCGGCAGAGATCGCTCTGGCCGAGCGCGCGCTCGAGGAGTTGGTCTCGTTGATCCGCACCGGACAGGGGATCACCTCGGAAACCGTCGAGCGGGTGGTGTCGATGCTTCGCACCGAGACCAAGGAACGTCCGGCCGACGTGCTGGCGATGAACATCCTCAGCAACCGCGGACGCACGATCCGCCCCAAGACGCTGAACCAGAAGCGCTACGTCGACGCGATCGACAACCACACGATCACCTTCGGCATCGGTCCTGCGGGCACCGGCAAGACCTACCTGGCGATGGCCAAGGCCGTGCAGTCCCTGCAGAGCAAGCAGGTCAACCGGATCATCCTGAGCAGACCGGCAGTCGAGGCGGGGGAGAAGCTCGGCTTCCTGCCCGGCACGTTGACCGAGAAGATCGACCCCTACCTGCGCCCGTTGTACGACGCGCTGCACGACATGGTCGACCCCGAGTCGATCACGAAGTTGCTGGCCGCTGGCACGATCGAGGTGGCGCCGTTGGCGTTCCTCCGTGGCCGCTCCCTCAACGACTCCTTCATCATCCTCGACGAGGCGCAGAACACCACGCCGGAGCAGATGAAGATGTTCCTGACCCGGTTGGGATTCGGATCGAAGATCGTGGTCACCGGTGACGTCACCCAGGTCGACCTGCCGGGCGGCACCAGGTCGGGGCTCCGGGTGATCCAAGGGATCCTGGAGGACGTCGACGACATCTCCTTCAACCACCTCACCAGCCACGATGTCGTCCGGCACCGACTGGTCGGTGAGATCGTCGCCGCCTACGACCAGTTCGACGCCCACGCCCAGCGGATCGGTCAGGACCGGGCCGGAGGGGAGCACCGATGAGCATCGAGGTCCTCAACGAGTCCGGGCACGAGATCGATGTGCAGCGGCTCGCCACCCTGAGCAGGTTTGTGATGGACCAGATGCGCGTGCACCCCCTCGCGGAGCTGTGCATCAAGGCGGTCGACGAGCCGACCATCGCCGAACTCAACGAGAAGTGGATGGAGAAGGAGGGCCCGACCGACGTCCTCGCCTTCCCGATGGACGAGTTGCGTCCCGGCCTGGTCAACGAGGAACTGGAGGAGGGCGTCCTCGGCGACCTCGTGCTCTGCCCGGCGATCGCCGAGCGTCAGGGCGCGACCGCCGGCCACGGAACGCTGGCCGAGATCGAGCTGCTGACCGTCCACGGCATCCTGCACCTGCTCGGCTACGACCACGCCGAGCCGGAGGAGCACAAGGAGATGTTCGGCCTCCAGGGCGAGTTGCTCGCCGAGTGGCAGCGCACCCCGTCGACCGGCACCGCCTGACGTCATGGAGCCTGCGGATCTGTGGAAACTGCTGGCCATCGTCGTTCTCGTCGTCGCGGCCGGTCTGCTGACAGCTGTCGATGCTGCTCTGGCGCGGTTCTCCGTGGCTCGCGCCGAGGAACTCGCTGACGACGGCCGGGCCGGCGCCAAGCGCTTGGTGGTGGTCCTCCGTGACCGGGCCGCCTACCTCAACACGGCATTGTTGCTGCGGATGCTGTGCGAGGTCGCCGGCATCGTGTTGGCCACCCATCTGGTCGCGTCCGTCGTCGACGGCTGGTGGCAGACCGTCCTCGTGGCGATCAGTGTGATGGTCGTGGTCTCGTTCGTGGTGATCGGCGTCGCCCCCCGCACGGTCGGGCGACAACATGCCGTGCCCGTCGCGCTGCTCTCGGCCGCACCGCTCAGTGCGGTCACCCGCGTGCTCGGCCCCCTGCCCAAGGTGCTGATCCTGCTCGGCAACGCGCTCACCCCGGGCAGGGGGTTCAGCGAGGGGCCGTTCTCCACCGAGACCGAGCTGCGCGAGATGGTCGACTTTGCCGAGGCGTCGAGCGTCATCGAAGACGGCGAACGCAAGATGATCCACTCTGTCTTCGAACTCGGTGACACCGTGGCCCGCGAGGTGATGGTGCCCCGCAACGACGTCGTCTTCGTGGAGCGCCACAAGAACCTGCGTCAGGCGCTGTCGCTGTTCCTGCGCAGTGGTTATTCCCGCATCCCCGTCGTCGGGGACAACCTCGACGACATCGTCGGGATCGCCTACCTCAAGGACGTCTCCAAGCGAGTCTTCGACGATGCCGACGCGGAGACCACCGAACGCATCGATCAGCACCTCCGGCCCGCGCACTGGGTGCCGGAGACCAAGGCGGCCGATGCGTTGCTGAGTGAGATGCAGGCGCGACGTCAGCACATCGCCGTGGTGGTCGACGAGTACGGCGGCACCGCAGGACTGGTCACGATCGAGGACGTCCTCGAGGAGATCGTCGGGGAGATCACCGACGAGTACGACGCGGGTGAGGTCGAGGTGGTCCGGTTCGAGGACGGCAGCGTGCGGGTCTCCTCGCGGTTTCCGATCGACGACCTCGAGGACCTGTTCCCCGGACATTCGGTCGACGTCGAGGACATCGACTCGGTCGGTGGCCTGTTGGCGATGGAGTTGGGACGCGTCCCGATCCCGGGCTCGACAGTGGTCGCGCACGGCCTGCGTTTCGAGGCCGAGGAGGGCGCCGGTCGACGCAACCGGGTGGGCACCGTGCGGATCCGACTCGACTACGCTGACGAACATGCCTGACCCCGCTGAACTCTCCGCCGAGGACCGCAAACTCGTCACCCTGGCCCGCGCCACCCGTGCCCGCACCGGTGCGGCACACGGAGCCGCAGTGCGTGACACGGACGGCCGCACCTACGCCGGCGCCACCGTCGACCTGCCGTCGCTGAAGATCTCCGCGGTCGGCGTCTGCATCGCGATGGCGGTGTCGTCGGGTTCGCGGGGACTCGAGGCGGCGGTGGTGATGGGAGCGGGTGACGCCCTGCCCGAGCCCGACGCGGCCGCGATCAGTGATTTCGCGGGGCCGGACGTCGTGCTCCATCTCCGGTGAACTGATTGCATCGCGCAACCTGTTGCGGGGCCCGTGAGCCCTCGATAGGTTGCCAGAGTGACCACCACGCGCGGGAGGGCGGCACACGCCGCTGCAGTCGACGGGTTGCGGGCGTCCTACGACGCCATCGCAACGGGTGACCCGGTGCGCCTCGCCAAGCGCACGTCCAACCTGTTCCGTCCTCGCGACGCCGTCGGTGCCGGGCTCGACGTGGCCGCACTCGACGGGGTGGTCTCGATCGACACTGCCGCACGCACCGCGGACGTCCAGGGGATGTGCACCTACGAGCACCTCGTGGACGTCACCCTGGCCCACGGACTGGTGCCGCTGGTGGTGCCGCAGCTGCGCACCATCACCCTCGGCGGCGCGGTCACCGGCCTCGGCATCGAGTCCACCAGCTTCCGCAACGGTCTCCCGCACGAGTCGGTGCTCGAGATGGACGTGCTCACCGGCGCAGGTGAGGTCGTCACCTGCTCCCGCGAGGGCGAGCATGCCGGTCTGTTCCGCAGCTTCCCCAACTCCTACGGCTCCCTCGGCTATGCCACGCGTCTGCGCATCGAGCTCGAGCCTGCGCCGGCGACGGTTGCGCTGCGCCATGTGCGCCTTGCCGGTGCGGAGGCCGCCGCCGAGGCGATCGCGCAGGTGGCCGAGACGCACCTGTGGGAAGGCACCCGGGTCGATGCCTTCGACGGAGTCGCCTTCACCCCGGACGAGGTGATCCTGAGCTTCGCCACCTATGAGGCCGAGCCGGCTGGGCCCACGAGCGACTACACCCGCGACCGGGTCTACTACCGCTCCCTGCTGGAGCAGACGACCGACCGACTGACGATGGCGGACTACCTGTGGCGGTGGGACACCGACTGGTTCTGGTGCTCGGCGGCCTTCGGCCTCGATCGGCCGTGGGTGCGGCGGATCTGGCCACGCCGCTGGCGGCGCTCGGACGCCTATCACGCGTTGGTCGGGCTCGACCGGCGACTCGGACTCGTCGACCGGATCGACCGGATCAAGGGCAGGCCCCAACGTGAGCGGGTGATCCAGGACATCGAGGTCCCGGTCGAGAGGATCGCGGAGTTCCTCCGTTGGTTCGACGCCGACGTCGGGATGCGGCCGGTCTGGCTGTGCCCGTTGCGGTTGCGTGAGGGCAGCGCGGGGGAGGCACGCCCGTGGCCGACGTACCCGTTGGAGCCCGCCGTCACCTATGTCAACGCGGGCTTCTGGGGCACGGTGCCGGTTGGGCCGAACGCGTCCGACGGTCCGCTCAACCGGGCGATCGAGAAGGCGGTGCACGCTCTCGGCGGCCACAAGTCCCTCTATTCCGAGGCGTTCTATGACGCCGAGACCTTTGCCGGGTTGTACGGCGGCTCCCGTCTTGCCGAGGTCAAGCGCCGCTACGACCCTCAGGACCGACTCACGTCCCTCTACGACAAGGCGGTGCGCAGGAGATGAGTCTGCTCGAACCCGTGACGATCGGACAGGCGATCGAAGGCCTGTTGGCAGCGGGCCTCCCGGTGCGGTTCACGGCGTACGACGGGAGTGCGGCCGGGCCCCCGGACGCGACGATCGGTCTGCACCTGCGCAACGAGCGCGGGTTGTCCTACATCATGACCGCGCCCGGCGACCTGGGCATGGCACGGGCATACGTCAGTGGCGACCTCGAACTCACCGGCGCCCATCCAGGGGACCCCTACGAGGCGATGACCGTGTTGGCGAGCAAGTTGAGCTTTCGCCGCCCGAGCATCAGTGAGGCGCTCAATCTCGTGCGGGGCCTGGGGATCAGCAACCTGGTGCCACCGGCCCCACCGCCACAGGAGCACCTGCCGAGGTGGCGTCGTACGGTCGAGGGCCTGCGTCACTCGATGGCGCGCGACGCGGAGGTGATCGCCCGCCACTACGACGTGTCGAACCGGTTCTACGAACTGGTCCTCGGCCCTTCGATGACCTACACCTGTGCCGTGCACGCCGACGACGAGGTGAGTCTGGAGGAAGCGCAGGCAGCCAAGTACGACCTGATCTGTCGCAAACTCGGTCTCCGCGCCGGCGACCGGTTGCTCGACGTCGGCTGCGGTTGGGGCGGGATGGTGCGACACGCCGCGAAGCACTACGGGGTCCGGGCGCTCGGCGTGACGTTGTCGCACGAGCAGGCGACGTGGGCCAAGGACGCGATCGACCGGGAAGGTCTCGGTGATCTGGCCGAGGTGCGGCACAGCGACTACCGCGACGTCGTGGAGTCGGACTTCGACGCGGTCAGCTCGATCGGGATGACCGAGCACATCGGTGTGGTCAACTACGAGACCTACTTCGGCTTCCTGCGGGACCGGCTCAGGCCGGGCGGTCGACTGCTCAACCACTGCATCACCCGTCCCCACAACCGGCCGACCCGCACGGGGGCCTTCATCGACCGCTACGTGTTCCCCGACGGGGAACTGACCGGTTCCGGCACCGTGATCAGCGCCGCGCAGAACGCCGGGCTCGAGGTGCAGCACAGCGAGAACCTCCGCCAGCACTACGCACGCACTCTCGCCGCGTGGTGCAGCAACCTCGTGGCGCACTGGGACGAATGCGTGGCCGAGGCAGGAGAGGGGACCGCGCGGGTGTGGGGCCTCTACATGGCAGGCTCCCGGATCGCCTTCGAACGCGGGGAGATCGAACTCCACCACGTGCTCCTCACCAAGGCCGCAGAGCACGGCCCGGCACCGTTCCCGCGTCGTCCCGACTGGGTGCCGTGAGCGCGGCGTAGACTGTGGCCAGTGAGCACCCGAGCTGAGCAGTGCACCGCGCAGGTGCTTCGACGTGAGGTCCTGTCGCCGCACCTCGTCAGGCTGACCCTCGGCGGCGTCGAGTTGGCCGCCTTCACCAGCAGCGGGATTCCGGACGAGTGGATCGGGCTGGTGGTCCCGGGGCAGTTCCAGAGCCGCTACTACACCGTTCGCAGCTGGGCCGACGGGGAACTGGTGATCGACGTCGTCGTGCACGACGTCGGTCTGGTCACCGAGTGGGCGAAGGGCGACTGCGTCGGTGACACCGTCACCCTGCTCGAGGCGAAGGGCTCCTTCACCCTGCCCGAAGGCGCCGAGTGGGTGCTGCTGGTCGGCGACCTCACCGCGATGCCCGCGATGGCCCGGATCGCCGAAGAGATCACCGACATCCCGGTGCGGATCTGGGCCGAGGTGGCCGACGACCTGTCCGGCTATCTGCCCGACTCCGCGACCGTGACCTGGCTGGCGACTGCGCCTGACGGGAGCAGTCAGCTCGCCACGGCGGTCGAGGCGTTGGAGTGGCCGGACGGCGAGGGCTACTTCTGGATGGCCGGCGAGTCCGCGCAGATGCGGTCGATCCGCAAGCACCTGATGCGGGTGCGCAAACTTCCCAGCTCGGCGTACGACGTGATGGGCTACTGGCGTTCCAGCCCGGGACGTCAACCGCGCGCCGTTGATCCCGGACCGATCTACCGCGCCGGCAAGGCGGCCGGGAAGTCGGACGAGCAGATCTGGGCCGACTACGACGCAGCACGGGAGACGCACGATGACTGACCATGACGACTTCGACGATGACTTCGACCTGAGCGGGGTCGCCGCTGCCCCGATGCCGATGTCACAGGGCAAGGACGGGCACCGCAGTGGTTTCGCCTCCTTCGTCGGCCGCCCGAACGCCGGCAAGTCGACGCTGACCAACGCACTCGTGGGCACGAAGGTGGCGATCACCTCGTCGCGTCCGCAGACGACGCGCAGTGCGATCCGCGGCATCGTGCACCGCGAGGACGGGCAGTTGGTGCTGGTCGACACCCCCGGCCTGCACAAGCCACGCACCCTGCTCGGTGAGCGCCTCAACGACCTGGTCAGGACGACGTGGGCCGAAGTGGACGTGGTGGCGGTCTGCTTCCCCGCCAACGAGAAGATCGGACCGGGAGACCGGTTCATCGTCAAGGAACTGGCCAAGGTACGGCGTACGGTGCGGATCGCACTGGCGACCAAGACCGACCTCGCGACCCCCGAGCAGATCGGCGAGCACCTCCTGGCCATCCAGCAGTTGGGTCAGGAGACCGGCACCGAGTGGGCCGAGATCATCCCGGTCTCGGCGGTCTCCGGCGACCAGGTGCAGTTGGTGGCCGACCTCCTGCTCTCGTTGATGCCTGAGGGCCCGCCGCTGTATCCCGACGGCGACCTCACCGACGCACCCGAAGAGACCTTGGCTGCAGAGCTGATCCGCGAGGCAGCCCTCGAGGGAGTTCGTGACGAGTTGCCGCACTCGATCGCCGTGGTGGTCGAGGAGATGAAGCTGCGCGAGGACCGGCCGGCCGACAAACCGCTGCTCGACATCCACGCCAACCTCTATGTCGAACGCTCGTCACAGAAGGGGATCGTGATCGGACACAAGGGATCGCGCCTCCGCGAGGTGGGTACCAACGCCCGCAAGCAGATCGAGGCGCTGTTCGGCACGCCGGTCTATCTGGATCTGCACGTCAAGATCGCCAAGGACTGGCAGCGCGACCCCCGTCAGCTGCGCAAGCTCGGGTTCTGAGGACGCTCAGGCCGGCGCCCAGCAGATGCCGTGACGTCGGCCGGTCTGCCACTGCTCACGCGTCGGCCACTCATAGCCCCACTGGTAGTTGAGCGCGTCGTCGGCCAACTTCCGAGCCGCCTCGGCACACGGTTCCTGACCTGCCGACTCCACGGCCTTGCGACCAGGCCAGCCGGGCCCGCCCGCCTTCACCTCGACGGTCGAGATCGCTCGCCAGGTGTGCGGACGGGAGCAGGCAACGCGGGTGAAGTCGTCGGCGTCGGGCTTCGCAGTGCCGCACATCCCGAAACGGTCCCGGCCGTCCGGACGGTCGAGGATTCCCTTCAGCGCGAAGGGGAGTCGGCCCAGTTCTTCTGGCGCGACCACGGCCACCACGTCACAGCGGAACCAGGCCTCGCCGGCGTCGGACGCCTCGACGGTCGGGGAGAACGCGACGGTCGAGAGCATGCTGAGCCGGCGCTGCTCGACCGTCCCGCCGACGTACGACGCCAGGGCAGTTGCGCACTCGGCGGCAGGTTGCCGGCGCACCCGGGCTGCGTCGACGGCCAGCGCATGGCCCTGTGCCGTCATGTCCAGACGCCCCACCTTGATGGTGCGCGACGTGTGCGGCCGCTTGCAGCGCTCAGCTCCGGCGTCGACGGTCGGGTCGAGTGCCTGGGCGTAGGTGAGCCGGTGGCAGGTGCCGGCCTCCGGCGGAGCCGGGGGTACGACGGCTTCGCGTGTCGGGGTGGGCACCGGCGCCACCTCGGTCGGCTCCTCGCCGGTGCACCCGCCGACCGACACGAGCAGCGCCACCACCACGGCAAGACGCCGGATCACTTCCGGGTCCTCGCCCAGCAGATGGAGCGTCGGTTGCCGGCATCCCACTCAGCCTGGTGGAACCACGTGTAGGCGTAGTCGAACTCGTCGGGGTAGTTGAGCCAGGCGCCGACCGACTTGGAGCAGAAGTCGCGGGTCTGCACCTCGACGAGGCGGTCCCCGGGGTAGGGATCCTTGTCCTGGCCGACCTTGATCGTGGTGACCGCGCGCCAGTTGTGCGGCTGGGAGCACGGGATCTTCACGGTGCCGGCGACGCTGGGGCCGTCGGCACACACCATCCAGCGGTCCTTGGGCTTGCCGAGGAAGAGGCCCTCGGTCGTCTCGGGCAGGTCGACGTACTCCCGGGCCTGGTCACCGCCGCCGATCACGTCGCAGCGGTACCAACGGGCGCCTTCGTCCCACGCCTTCTCGGACGGGCGGAACCAGGCCCAGCTGAGGACGGAGCGCATCACCAGTGACTCATCGGCTCCGAGGTGCTCCTGGAACGCCGTGCTGCACGCGGTGTAGGCGAACCCGCCCAGTGCGGGGTCGTCGTACTCGGCATCGTCGAAGGTGGCCGGAAGGGATCCGACTGCGAAGGTCTCTGCGGTGTGCCGCTCGCCGCAATCGACCACCTTGACCGCATTGCTCGGCTCGGCGACGTGGGCCGGGGCCAGCAGTCGGCAGGCGCCCAGTTCGGGCATCTCGACCGAGTCGACCTGTGCCGGATCGACGTCGGTCTCGTCGTCGCTGCAGCCGGCCATCAGCGCGGTCAGGATGACGAGAGCCCCGAACAGCGCAACCCGGGAACGCAGCGGGAGCGGCACAGCGGGTCCTCCGGGGGTCGGGGCGAGGGTCGGTACACCCTAACCGCGACCCTCTCGTCAACCTGCAGTGACGAGTGCCGCGAGGGTGGCGCCGAGTTCTCTCGCCTGCTCGAGGTCGTCGTCGGTCACGTCGCCGAGGACGGACAGCACGTCGTACCCCTGACGCCAGCCGAGTGCGCCGACGATCGACGTCACCGAACGCACCGCACCGGTGGTGTCATAGCGGCCGTGCACCCACAGGCCGAACGGCCGTCTCACCGTCGCGCCGGTGCTTCCGCCGGCCCCGCCCGAGTCGTCGAGCGCGCCGCCGACGGCGAGGAAGGTCGAGTCGAAGAAGTGCTTGAGCGCGCCACTCATGTAGCCGAAGTTGGCGCTGGTGCCGAGCAGGTATCCGTCGGCGCCGAGGACGTCGTCGGCGTCCGCCTCGAGCGCCGAGCGCACCACCACCTCCACGCCCTCGATCTCGTCGGTCGATGCGCCGGCGACGACTGCGTCGGTCAACGCGCGCAGCGACCGGGTGGGTGAATGGTGGACGACGAGCAGGGATGCCATGTGCTTCATCTTCGCGGACTGGGGTGAATCGGCGACACCCCATCGTCTATGCTGGAGGAGTCATGATGCGTCAGCTTGCTCTCCTCCTTCGCTGCCGCAGCGAGGTCTGAA
>JBEBTI010000017.1:0-27507 GCA_040393845.1 Nocardioides daejeonensis | reverse complement strand
CGGCATCAGTCACGGGTACGCCGGCAATGTTGTCGACGCCGCTGGCGAGCAGTTGGGCGGTGCGCACCAGGCCGGGCCACAGCGAGACCACGGTGACGTCGTGCTCACGCAACTCGAGTGCGGCGTCGTGGGTGAGCTTGTCCAACCCGGCCTTGGAGATGCCGTAGAGCGTGGAGTGCAGGTAGGCGCGGGTGCCCACCGACGAGATGTTGACGACGAGGCCACTGCCCTGCTCGATCAGCAACGGCGCGGCCGCGTGCGTCGCGACATAGTGGGCCCGCAGGCCGATCCCGATCAGTGAGTCCCAGTCGGACAACGGCCGCTCCCAGAACTTCTCCGGGGTGACGTGGTTCATCCGCGGACCGGCCCAGGCGTTGTTGACCAGCAGGTCCAGGCGTCCCGCGTCGGCGTGGGCATCGGTGACGAGGCGGCGTACGTCGTCGTCGTCGGTGTGCTCGCAACTGTGGGCAACACCTCGACCACCGGCCGCGTTGACCCGGTCGACGGTCTCCTGCAGGCGCGCAGCGTCGCGGCCGGAGACGTGCACGGTCCAGCCGTCCTCGGCGAGTCCGACGGCGATGCCCTGACCGACGCCCTTGCTGCCACCGGTGACCAGGGCAACCCGCGCGCTCATGAGAACGACTCCGTGATCTCGAAACCCTCGGGGAGCGGGTTCACGAGCGTCCACAACACGGTGACCTCACAGCGGGCGATGCGCCACTCGCCGTCCTCGACGACGTAGCGGTCGGCGTACTCGATCGCACTGAGCCGCTCGACGTTCGCCTCGAGGTCGACCTGACGGAAGCGCAACGTCCACGCACCCGTCGCCTCGGTGTCGCTGACGACATCGATGTCGGCGTGCATCGCGTGGTGCATGTCGAGGATCACGACCTTGTCGTCGACCCGCTTGAGAGCGATGTGACTGAACACCGCGGCGATGCCGTCGGCGTCCTCGAACTTCCCGACCCGCGGGCCGTAGTCGACGATCGCACCCTTGGCGATGAAGCAGTTGCGGAACTCCTCCGGACGCTTCGCGTCGCACGCTCGCAGGTAGCGGTGCTTGAGCGCCTTGATCTGCTCGATCGACTCCAGTCGCGCGAGTCGCTCCTCAACAGTGGCCACGGGGACTTCCTTTCGCTGTCCTGCAAGGGATGCAGGGGTCCGGGGGAACTGCAATCAGGGGAGGGACGCCGAGGCGGCCGGGGCCGGCTCGACCAGGTGACAGGCCGCCGTCGTGCCGGCGTACGACGTCCGGTTCAGCGGCACTTCCTGGTGGCACAGGTCGACGGCATCGGGGCACCGGGAACTGAACACACAGCCGAGCGGTGGGTTCATCGGGTCGGGCAGCTCACCGGTGAGGCGGATGCGGGTGCGGGTGCGTTGCGTCACCGGGTCCGCGACCGGCGCAGCCGACAGCAGCGCCCGCGTGTAGGGATGCTGGGGCGCGGCGAACAGGTCGTCGGTGGCGCCCTGTTCGACGAGTGTGCCGAGATACATCACCGCGACCCGGTCGGCGATCTGACGTACCACGGCGAGGTCATGGGTGATGAACAGGCAGGCGACGCCGAGCTCGGCAATCAGCTCCTGCAGCAGGGCGAGGACCTGGTTCTGGCTGGAGACGTCAAGGGCACTGACCGCCTCGTCGGCGACGATCACCCTGGGACGCACCACCAACGCGCGTGCGATCGCGATCCGCTGTCTCTGCCCCCCGGAGAACTCGTGCGGATAGCGGTCGGCGTGCTCGGCGCGAAGACCGACCATCTCCAGCATCTCCACCGCGGTACGACGTCGTTCCCGACTGCCCTGATCGGTGTGGAAGACCAAAGGCTCGCTGATGATGTCGGCGACCGACATCGACGGGTCGAGCGAGGAGTACGGGTCCTGGAAGACCATCTGGATGTCACGACGGGCAGTGCGCAACGCCTTGCCACGCAGGCCGACCAGGTCGACCCCGTCGAGGTGGACCGAGCCACGGTCGGGGCGGATCAGCTGGGTGACCCCACGCACCGCACTCGACTTGCCGGAACCGGACTCACCGACCAGCGCGACCACCTGACCGGCCTCGACGTCGAGGTCGATGCCCCGCACTGCGGGCAGCGCCCGCCGGCCGACCCGGTGGGACACGTGCAGGTCTCGCACCTGCAGCAAGGCACTCACGTGGGCACCCCTTCCGTCGTACGCCGCAGGTCGAGTTCGTCGGTGCGGATGCACCGCACCTCTCCCCCGCTCTGGCGCGGTTGCAGATCGATCGCCGACTCCTCGCAGGCGGCCACGGCATAGGCACAGCGCGGTGCGAAGCGGCAGCCGACGGGGAACTGGTCGGGCATCGGCGGGGTGCCCGGGATGATCTCGATGCCACCAACGCCGTCGACCCGTGGGAGCGAACGCATCAGCCCGGCGGTGTAGGGGTGGCGCGGCCGTTCGAAGATGTTGAAGACCTCGGCCTTCTCGACCGCCTGGCCGGCGTACATCACCACCACCTCGTCGCAGACGTCGGCAACGACGCCGAGGTCGTGGGTGACCAGCAGCACGCCCATTCCGAAGTCCCGCGCCAGATCGCGCATCAGGTCGAGGATCTGGGCCTGGATGGTGACGTCGAGTGCGGTGGTCGGTTCGTCGGCGATCAACATGCGTGGCTCGGTGGCCAGCGCCATCGCGATCATCACCCGCTGACGCATCCCGCCGGAGAACTGGTGCGGGTATTCGCCGAACCGGTCGGCAGCACGCGGGATGCCGACCAGGTCGAGCACCTCGATCGCGCGCCTCCTGGCGTCCGCACGGCTCCCGCCGCGGTGCCGACGCACGACTTCAGCGATCTGGGAACCCACGGTGAAGGCGGGGTTGAGGCTGGTCATCGGCTCCTGGAAGATCATCGCGATCTCGTTGCCGCGCACGTCGGCCATCTCCCGCTCACTGAGGGTGAGCAGGTCACGACCGTCGAGCAGCACCTCACCACTCGACGTACGCCCGGAGTCGCCGTGCAGTCGCAGCAGGGCAAAGCACGACACGCTCTTGCCCGAGCCGGACTCGCCGACCAGGGCGACCACCTGACCGGGTTGGACGTCGAAGGAGACGTCCGTGACGACAGGCTGCCATGCGCCTCGTACGGCGAATTCGACAGTCAGGTTGCGCACCGACAGCAGCGGCGTGGTCATCTCAGGCCCTCCCCTTCTCGCGGCCGACCGAATCGGAGAGCCCGTCGCCGGTCACGTTGCAGGCAAGGACAGTGAGTACCACCGTGACGGTCGGCACGATCACCGGCCACGGCGTGTAGAACCAGGCGGCACGACCCTCCGAGAGCATCGAGCCCCAACTCGGGTCAGGAGGCTGCACCCCGAGGCCGAGGAAGCTCAGCGACGACTCGGCGAGGATGGCGAACCCGAACGCCAGGCTGATCTGCACCGCCAACGGCGAGAGCACGTTGGGCAGCACGTGCTTGCGCAGGATCCAGTGGGTCGGTGTGCCGATGCTGCGGGAGGCCTCGATGAAGGTCTCCTCGCGGACGGAGAGGGTGGCGGCGCGCACCACGCGATAGAACCGCGGCACGAAGACGATGCCGATCGCCAGCATGGCGTTGGTCAGGTTGGGTCCCATCACGCCGACGATCGCGAGCGCCAGCAGCAGCGGCGGGAAACTCAGCAGTGCATCGGCGATGCGGGAAAAGACGGCGTCCCACCAACCGCGCAGGAGTCCGGCGAGCAGTGCGGGGACCACCCCGCCTGCCAACCCGACGCCGACGGAGATGAGCGCAGCCATGCCGGCCACGCGGGCGCCGTACAGCAGGCGGGAGAAGGTGTCGCGGCCGAGGGTGTCGGTGCCGAGCAGGTGACCGTCACTGAACGGCGCGAGGCGCCGGGCGTCGATGTCCTGCACGAGCGGGTCGTGCGGTGCCAACCACGGCGCCGCGACCGCTGCGACGAACCAGAGCACCAACACCAGCAGGGCAAACCGGTTGGCCCACGGGCCGGTGAAGCGCCGCAGGAACCGCCGGCGCGGCGTTTCGGGTACGACCACCGCAGCGTCGGTGCCGGGCGTCTCGGGGAGCGCGCTCACTGGGACTCCCCTCGCGGGTTGAGGTAGCCGTAGGTCAGGTCGACCAGGAGGCTGGCGGTGACGGTGATCAGCACCGCGAAGACGACCATGCCCTGGATCGCCGGGAGGTCGCCGGACATCACGGCGCGCACGGCGAAGTCACCGAGTCCTTGGATGCCGAAGATCGTCTCGACCACTGCCGTGCCGCCGAGGAGGTAGCCGGTCTGGATGCCGACGACCGTGACCACCGGCATCAGGGCGTTCTTGAGACCGTGCTTCCAGACCACGCTTCGGGGCAACATCCCCTTGGCCACTGCAGTGCGCACGTAGTCCTGCCGCAGGACGTCGGCCAACGAAGCACGCAATTGTCGGGCGATCTCGGCGGCTGCCACGATGCCGAGCGCGAAGCCGGGTAACAGCAGGTGTTTGAGCCACAGCCCGAAACCCTCGGACATCTCGGCATATCCGGTGGCCGGGAGCCACTGGAACTTGACGCCGATCACCAAGGTCAGCAGCAGGCCAAGCACGAAGTTCGGGGTGGCCAGGCCGAGGGTCGACCCGACGGTCACGACGCGGTCCTGCCAACGGCCCGCGCGGCGGGCAGCCAACACGCCGGTCGGGATGCCGATCAGCAGCGCGATCACCATCGCGACCAAGGTCAGCGAGACCGTGATCGGCAGCCGTGCGGAGATCATGTCCCACACTGGGGTGCGGAACGTGTAGCTGGTGCCGAGATCGCCCTGTGCCAGGTTGCCGATGAAGGTCGCGAACTGCTGGTACGCCGGCTGGTCCAGGCCCAGGTCCGAGCGCACGGCTTCGATCTGCGCCTCGCTGGCCCCTTCCCCGGCGATCCGGTGTGCCGGATCGCCGGGGATCAAGAAGACCAGACTGAACGTGGCCAGGCTGACGATCGCCAGGAGCGGGATCAGCGCGAGCAGACGTCTCCCCAACATGGAGGCGGTACGTCGTGCCACCACTCCGGTGCTCATCAGGTCTCCCTCGTCACGTTCGTCGACTCGATCAGTTCAGCGGTGGGTCAGCCGTTGATGCCGACGCCGCGGAACTCGCTGATTCCGACGACCGGCGGCTCGTACCCGGTGACCTTGTCGCTGCAGACCGTGCCGACTGCGTTGAAGGTCAGCGGTGCGACCAGGCCTTCGTCGAGCACCAACTTCTGCACCTCAGCAAGGGCAACGCCCCGCTCGGTCGGGTCCTGGACGGCGTTGGCAGCGGCCAGTGCGTCGTCGAACCCGTCGATCTCGCTGTGGCTGACGTTCTGCGGCGCGGCGTCGTCGAAGTAGGCCGAGAAGAGCATCGACGGGTCGGGACGGCCGGTCCAACCGGTGATCACAGCGTCGCCCTCGCCCTTGAGGAAGTTGACTCCCATGTCGGCCGGCGGCAGCGCCTTGATCTCCATGTCGATGCCGACCTCGGCGAGCTGCGCCTTGACGATCTCGGCCGTGGTGACGAACTGCGGGATGGTCAGGGTGAGAGCGGTGAACTTGAAGCCGTTGGGCAGACCGGCCTCGGCGAGCAGGTCCTTCGCGGCCTGCTGGTCCTGGGAGAGCAGGTCGGCGACGGAGTCGTTCGGCACGAAGTAGTCGGCCGGGAAGAGGCCGGTGGACGCCTCGCCCTGCCCCTCCTGGGCGCCGGCCAGGATCGCCTCACGGTCGAGGGCCAGGTTGATCGCCCGGCGTACCTCGGGCTGGTCGAGTTCGCTCTTGGTGCGGTTGAAGTAGAGCACCGTCTGGGTCAGCACCGTGCGCGCCAACGTGTTGGCGTTGGGGATCTGCTCGGCCGGCGCGATCATCGCCGGGGAGACCAACGCGCAGTCGGCCTGCCCGGAGCTGATGCCGTTGAGGTTGGTCTGCGGGTCGGTGATCGCGGTGACCTCCATGCCCGCCACCTTGAGCGCGTCGGCGTCCCAGTAGTCCTCGGTCGCGGCGAAGACGTAGTGGGAGCCGGGGTCCGCCTCGGTGAGGGTGAATCGCCCGATCCCGTTGGAGTCGGTCGCCAGTCCGGCGGCCGCCTCCGGAGTGGCGAACGCCTGGGGGCTGACCATCATTCCGGCCAGGTCGGAGAGGGTCAGCACGAGGTGTGCTCCCGGTGCGTTCAACTGCAACGCGATCGTGGACTCGTCGACGACCTCGACGCTGTCGACGGCAGCCAGCAACGGAGCCGTGATCGAGTCCGGTTCGAGCGCGCGGTCGAGGTTGGCCTTCGCTGCTGCGGCGTCGAACGGCGTACCGTCCTCGAACTTCACGCCGGTGCGCAGCTTGAAGGTCAGGGTCTTCGCGTCGTCGGAGAACTCCCACGACTCGGCCAGGCCCGGCACGGCCTGGCCGTCGACGCTCTGGTGGACCAAGCGGTCATAGACGTAGTTGAGGATGACGTAGTCGGAGGACGACACCGTCTTGTGGGGGTCGAAGGAGGTCACACCGGCCGACGTGGTGTAACGCAGGACGGCGG
Organism: Nocardioides daejeonensis; assembly: GCA_040393845.1. Taxonomy (GTDB): domain Bacteria; phylum Actinomycetota; class Actinomycetes; order Propionibacteriales; family Nocardioidaceae; genus Nocardioides; species Nocardioides daejeonensis_A. The sequence continues at coordinate 21,006 of JBEBTI010000017.1, read as the reverse complement.
ACGGGTCGGCTTCGCCGCTGTTGCCACCGCCGTCACCTCCGCCACAGGCGGTGAGGGCCAGGCATGCGACAACTGCCAGGGCTGGGATTCGCTTCACGGGGTTTCTCCACTTCGTTCGGTGCGTGTGCCCACCCGAGGGGCTCGCCTGTGCTGCTGGTCACACGGTTCGGTGAATCCTCGACCGTGCGGGGGACAGGGAGGGGCGACTCCCGATCAACGGGAGTGCCCTTCTTGGGTTCAGTACGTGTTCTCAGAGATCAAGGCGGCCTGCGATCTCGTCGAGGTGCTTGAGCACCTCTGTCTCGTCTGCGTCGGGCAGGGTCCAGACCGCCTCGGTGACGCCGCCGGCCTCCCACTCGTCGAGCAGTTCGTGGGTCGGTCGGAGCGCCCGCACTTCGGGACGACCCTCGCGACCGGCCGCTTCCCAGGCCTCCACCAGACGCTCGACCTGAGCGGGGATCGACTGGTCGAGCGGCGTGGTGAGCCAACCGTCGGCGTGGGCGGCGATCCAGGCAAACGTCTTCGGTCCGGCCTGGGCGCCGATGATCACCGGCACGTGGGTCTGGACCGGCTTCGGCCACGCCCACGACGCCTGGAAGCTGACGAACTCGCCGTCGTACGCCGCCTCCTCCTGCGTCCACAACGCGCGCATCGCCTCGAGGTACTCCTTGAGCACGGTACGACGTCGGGCAGGCGGCACGCCGTGGTCGGCAAGCTCGTCGGTGTTCCAACCGAAGCCGGCGCCGAGCACGACCCGACCGCCGGAGAGGAAGTCGAGGGTCGCGATCGTCTTGGCGAGGGTGATCGGGTCGGACTCGACCGGAAGCGCGACCGAGGTGCCCAGGCCGATCCGGTCGGTCACCGAGGCGACCGCGCCGAGGGTGACCCACGGGTCGAGCGTGCGCAGGTATCGGTCGTCGGGCAGTGCGTCGCCGCCCGTTGCCGGGTGGGCAGCGTCTCGACGCACCGGGATGTGGGTGTGCTCGGGCACGTAGAAGGTGTGGAAGCCACGCTCCTCGGCCGCACGGGCGGCGCGCTGCGGGCTGATTCCTCGGTCACTGGTGAACAGTGAGATTCCATGGCGCATGGCCGGGACCCTAGACATCCGCGAAGCTCCACAGACGCGGAACCCAGTGAGTGGGAGGGATCACATCCAACGCCCAGAACTGGTCGCCAAGATGCTGTCCAACGCCTCTTGGGACCAGGTGTGGAGGGGGTGGTTCTCAGCAGTCGGGACCGTCGAGCGGCGCGGGTTGAGCTCCGCACTGACTCGTCGGGTTGCGTCTGCGACCAGGGGCGCGACCTTCTCCAACGGCGTACGCGGTGGCATCGCGACCGAGATGCTGCCGACCGGGCCGTCCTCGCCCATCACTGCCGAACCCACACAGCCGACGGTCGGGAAGCATTCGCCCTGCTCGAAGGCGAGACCGCGACGTTCACGCACCCGCCGCAACTCCTGGTGCAGCACGTTGAGGTCGTTGATCGTGTGGGCCGTCATCCGGCCCATCTGGCTGCCGACCAACTCGTCGACCTGTTCTGGCGGCAACCACGCCAGGATCGCCTTGCCCAAGGAGGTGCCGTGGGCCGGCGCCCGTCCGCCGACGCGGGACGGCACCGACGCAGCGAACCGGCCACCGAGCTTGTCGAGGTAGTGCACGTGCGCACCCTTGAGGACACCCAGGTGGACCACCAGTCCGGTCGCCACCTGCAACTCGTGCAGCACCGGCGCAGCCGCGTGCCGCAGGTCCATCGAGGCGTGTTCCCAGTCGGCGAAGGTGAGTGACCGAGCACCGAGCGCATAGCCGTCGTTGGTGCGCTGCACCCAGGACAACTGCGCCAACGTGGTCAGGATCCGGTGTGCGGTGGACCGGGCCAGACCGGTGTGCCGCATGACGTCTTCGAGGCTGCACCGCGACGTCGGCGTCTCGAAGGCGTCCAGCACCGTCGTCATCCGCTCGATCATCGACGGCGAAGGTGCCGGCGCCGGTGGCGCGTCGTTCACCTCTGGCCGGCGCTGGGTGGTCAATGACATCTCAACCTCCGAGGTCCCATGACGGTCATCACTTGTAGACAACCAGCAATGTGCGCCAAGCCGCCGGCCACTCCCACCCAGCGGAACCGGACCTCGCCGCGGTTCCCCCTCCCGCCGACACGCCACTCCCAGTGCGCGAGACGCCACTTCCAGCCGCGAGTGGTCACTCCCAGTGCGGCGAGGGGTCAGTTGCCGTCGAAATGCACGAGCCCATCGGTGGGCCGTGCGGCCCGCCGATGGGTTCGAGGTCAGGTCAGGAGAGTGCGGAGATCGCTGCGTCGTAGTCGGGCTCCGTGGTGATCTCGGGGACCAACTGCGCGTGCACGACGTTGCCGGCCTCGTCGAGTACGACGACCGAGCGGGCGAGCAGGCCGGCGAGCGGACCGTCGAGCATGGTCACGCCGAAGTCCTCACCGAAGGAGGCACGGAACGCCGAGCCGACCTTGACGTTGTCGATGCCCTCGGCGCCGCAGAAGCGCGCCTGCGCGAACGGCAGGTCCTTGCTCACGTTGATCACCGTGGTGTTGTCGAGGCCGGCGGCAAGTTCGTTGAACTTGCGCACGCTGGCCGCGCAGACGCCGGTGTCGACGCTCGGGAAGATGTTGAGGACCGTGCGACCGGAGCGGTCGGCCGAGGTGAGAGCCGACAGACCCTCACCGACCAGGTCGTAGGACGGCGCAGCGGAACCGACGGACGGCAGCTCGCCGATCGTGTTGACGGGGTTGCCCTTGAATGCAGTGGTAGCCATGGTCCATTCCTACACGCTCGGCGGCTGCCCGCACAGGCCGCACCACCCACTGGACGGCGTACGTCTGTCGCACCGCCTGCCGGCCCGCGACTCACTCGGCGTCGAGGCCGGCCAACTCTGCGTAGGCCTCGAGCTGCTCGAGGTATTCGGCCAGTGAATCGTGCCGCACCGCCAGCCGGAAGACAGTCGCGCCCGCGGCGGCGGCCTCGCCCAGGGCGTCTGTGACCTGGCCGGGCTCCCTGATCGGGTCGAGCGGGTCGGTCGAGCCGAGCAGCACGTCGAAGCCCTCCGGCCGGTCGACGTCGGCCAGCATCTCGCGCAGTCGGCCGGCGTCCGGGCCGCGGAAGGTGACCGGCGCCGGCGACCAGCCGTCACCGAAGGTGAGGGCGCGGTTGAGGGCGCGGCGGGTGTTGCCACCCACCCAGATCGGCAGGTGCGACTGGGCTGCGTGCGGCTCAACCACCAAGTTCTCAAAGGAATAGTGGCTCCCGTGGTAGGTCGCCACCGATTTCCCCCACGAGGCCCGCAGCGCCTTCAACGCGTCGTCGGCACGTGCTCCGCGGTCCTCGAACGGGACACCGAGCAACGCGAACTCGTTCTCGAGGTGCCCGACGCCGACGCCGAGGGTGAGTCGACCGCCGCTGAGGTGGTCGAGGGTTCCGTAGCGCTTGGCCACCTCGAGCGGGTGGTAGTAGGGCAGCACCAGCACGAACGGCACGAACCGGATCCGCTTGGTCAGTGCCGCGAGGTAGGAGAAGGTCGCCAGCGCGTCATAGAAGCGGGTGTCGGCGTGGAAGTCGGTCGGCACCGCGACGTGGTCGGAGGCGGTCATGAACTCGAAGCCGAGCCGGTCCGCTGCGGTGGCATAGGTGACCACCTCGGCGGTGCCGCCCTCGTGCTCCCAGGCCGGCCGTCCGCCGGACAGGGCCAAGATCGGCGACGCGATTCCAGTACGCATGGGTTCTCCTCGAAGACGGTGACATGGCGGTCATGCTGGGCTGTCGCCATGGTTGACCGGTCGGCCCGGCCGTGGATGCCCGGTGCCGTCCTGCGGGAGCGCCCGTCGTACGACGTCACGCCGGTCCGGACCGCAGATGCGGCCGTGGCGCACGCGGCATACGGTTGCGGCGGACGCATGAGGCGTCATCCCGACGAGTTGAGGAGTGAGATCCCATGGGTCAGGTCACCGCCACCGCAGAAGCCACCGTCGCCGCAGCACCCGACGTCGTCCTCGGTGCGCTCGGCGACTACACCAGCGTCCGGCCGACGATCCTCACCGATCGCTTCTCCGACTATGCGGTGCAGGAGGGCGGTGTCGGAGACGGCACCGTCGTGACCTGGCGCCTGCAGGCCACCGAGAAGCGGGTGCGGCACGTGGTCGCCGACGTCACCACCACCGACGACACGGTCGTCGAGACCGACCGCAACTCGTCGATGGTGACCACCTACCGCGTCACGCCGGCAGGCACTGGGAGCCGCGTGCTGGTGACCACCACCTGGCAGGGCGCCGGCGGCATCGGTGGATTCTTCGAGCGGGCCTTCGCCCCCAAGGGGTTGCGGGCCATCCACCAAGGGGTGCTCGTCAATCTGACCGAGCGTCTCGGGGGCTGACCCACAACACCTGCTCAGGCTGCGGAGGCTCGCGGGAAGAGTCGCAGCAGGACGTCGGCCAGCGTGACCACGCGCTCGCCGTCGTCACCGGTGACCAGGGCCAGATGGTTGCGAGTCTCACGCATGGTGGCCAACGCGGCGTACACCGGCATCGTGGCCGCCAGGCGGAAGACCGGGCGCATCACCTCGGCCAGGCCTTCGCAGTCGGCCAACTGCAGGGTGTCGCGCACGTGCACCACGCCAACCACGGCCTCGTCGCGGGTGATCAGGATCCGGAGATGTCCACTCGCCCGGGTCGCGGCGCGCACGTCGGCGACCGAGGCATCGGCGCCGACCGCGGTGATCCCGCGGCCGGGACGGACCAGGTCGGCCAAGGTGAGTTGCTGCAGGTCGAGGGCGTCGGTCAGCTGCGCCGAATAGCTGGCGTCCAACGCCCCCACATTGGCCGAGTGCTCGACCAGGTGGCGCAGGTCCTCGGCGGTCTGGCCGGAGGCGACGCTGGCCTGGGGTTCCACACCGACCTTCCGCAGGCACCAGTTCGCCATCTCGTTGAGGGCCACGAGCAGCGGACGGGTCACCACCATGAATCCGCGCATCGGCAACGCCAGCAGGGTCGCCGCCGACTCGGGGTGCGCGATCGCCCACGACTTCGGCGCCATCTCACCCACCACGAGATGCAGGAAGGTGACCACGACCAGGGCGAGGAAGAACGCCGAGCTCTCGGCCAACCACGCCGGCGCACCCCAGCCCTCGATCACCGGGCCGAGGGCATATTTGACGGCAGGCTTGGTGATCGCACCCAGCGCAAGCGCGCACGCCGTGATGCCGAGCTGGCACCCGGCCAGCAGCACCGTGAGCTCGTTGAAGCTGCGCAGCGCCGCCCGCGCCGAGCGGCTCTCGGCGGCACGCGCCTCGAGCCGGTGCCGTTTGGCAGCGAGCAGCGCAAACTCGGCAGCGACGAAGAAGGCGCTCAGCACGATCAGCAGCACGGTCACCGCGGTGACCACGACCGGGTTGTTCATCGGGTCTCCTCCCTGGTGACAGTGTCTTCCTCGAGCAGCAGGCCGATGCGCGAAGGCACGTGCCGTTCGACCTCCAGCACCTCGAGCCTGAGCCGGCGCGGCTCCGGATCCTCGGCCCCGGCCAGGTCAGCCGGGTCGACCGGCAGTTCCACCTGCAGCACGGTGCCGACAGTCGGCAGGGCGCCGTGCTCCGCAATCGCCAATCCAGCAAGGGTTTCGTAGTCGTCACGAGGCAAATCGCACCCGATGCTGCGCTCGACCTCGTCAAGGGGGAGGTCGCCCGGCATCACCCACCTGCCGCCGTGTTCGGTGATCGCGACCGTCTCGACCGGGTCGTGCTCGTCGGTGATCTCACCGACCAGTTCCTCGGCGAGGTCCTCGCCGGTCAGCACACCGGCGAACCCGCCGTACTCGTCGAGCACGCAGGCCAACTGGTTGGAGGTGTCGGTGAGCTGGGCCAGGGCGTCGGGAAGCGCCATCGTGGTCGGCACCAGCAGTGCCGGCCGCATCAGGGTGGTGACCGGTACGCCGTCGCGCTCGGGTGCAGTGAGCACGTCCTGCAACTGCACCACTCCGACGATCTGGTCGTCGTCGTCGAGCACCGGATAGCGCGAGTGCCCGGTGCTCATCTGCTGCCAGACCACGTCGAGCGTGTCGTCGTGTCGTACGACGTCCACCCGGGCTCGCGGGATCATCGCGTGCTCGACGTCCTGCTCGGGGAAGTCGAGGATCCGGTCGAGCAACATCGACAGCTCGGCAGGCAGGTCGCCGCTGTCGCGGGACTCCGCGACGATGCTCTCGAGGTCGCGCACGGTGGCGGAGTGCTCCACGTCGTGCACCGGCTCGATGCGCACCAACTTCAGCAACAGGTTGGAGGCCTGGTCGAAGATCCTGATCAGCCAGCCGAAGACCTTGAGATAGACGGTCGTGGAGGTGGCCAACGCCACGGCGACGGGTTCGGGGCGGGCGATCGCGAGATTCTTGGGGAAGAGTTCGCCGAAGATCATCTGCAGGAAGGTGGAGAAGAGCAGCGCCAGCACGGTGCCGATCGCGACGCCGACTCCGGTGGACACGCCCACACCACCCAGCGCCTCGCCGAGCGAGGCGCCGATCAGCGGTTCGGCGACATAGCCGACCAGCAGCGCGGTGACGGTGATGCCCAACTGGGCGCCGGACAGCATGAAGGAGGTGCGCTGGGTGACTCCCAGGGCACGCTTCGCGGCCTGGTCACCGGCGGCGGCGCGGGCCTTCAGCCGGGAGCGGTCGACCGCCATGTAGGAGAACTCCTGGGCCACGAAGTAGCCGGTGGCGGCGGTGATCGCCAGCACGACCAGCAGGCCGATGAGCAGCGTGAACACCCACATCAGGACTCCCTCCCCTCACGGCGTCGAGGTTCGGGCGGGCAGTCGGCACAGGGTTGGCCCGGACTGTCACTTTCCATCGGCGTGCAGTTCTCCTGGTGGCAGCGCCGACGACCGACGCACTTGGTGGTTCATGGTACGGAATCCGCCTGAACGACCGGTGCCGACGCTCGGGCTCAGCCGGCCATCGCCGCGATCCGTGGATCAGCGCGCCCCAGCAGGTCGAACGCACCGGCGACGTCCCCGGCCGCCAGGGCACGGCGTACCTCGGTGGAGGAACAGGTCCGCTCGCCACGGCTGACCAGGTCGACCCCGCGCACCTCGAAGCCGAGGCGTCGCCCGATCACGCTGAGGAAGGCGACGTCCCCCTCACCCGCGCGACCGCAACGGAAGTTGTCCCCGATCACCACTGATCGCACCCCGAGCCGGCCGACCAGCCCCTCCTCGACGAAGTCCGCAGCCGGTTGGGCGGCGAGCTCGGCGGTGAACGGCAGCACCACGACGCCGTCGACGCCGAGGGCCAACGCCTGGGCGACCCGGTCGTCGAGCGACAACAACTGCACGGGCGCGCGGTCGGGTGCGAGCACCACCGGCGGATGCGGTTCGAAGGTGACCAGGACGGTGGGTACGTCGTGTCCCCGGCCTTGGGCAAGCCCCGAGAACCACGACGTCGCGATCACCCAGACGCCGTACTCGTCGTACCGCGGAGCGCCCACCCGGATCGAGCGGATCGCCGGCGCCACCCGCGAGCGACGGTCGACACAGCCCCGCAACGCGCACACCCCAGCTCCCGCCAAGCCCCTGCCAGTTCCCGCGGATTCCGGGCGCTTCGCGCGCCTGCGACGATGGGCAGATGGAACTACGCCACCTGCGCTACTTCGTCGCGGTTGCCGAGCAGCGGCACTTCGGGCGCGCGGCGGAGCGTCTACACATGGCGCAGCCGCCGCTGTCGCAGCAGATCCGTCAGCTCGAAGCAGAGCTGGGTGTCACCCTGCTGACCAGGACCACGCGACGGGTCGACCTGACTCCCGCGGGGGCGGCGTACCTCGACCATGCCCGGGAGATCCTGGCGGCGGTCGACGAGGCGGCCGACGTGGCGAGCCGGATCGCTGCCGGCCGCACCGGGCGGCTGATGGTGGGGTGTGTCGGTTCCGCGACCTACTCCCTGCTGCCGGCTCTGGCCAAGGCGTTGCGCAAGGAACTGCCGGGGGTCGACTTCGACTTCCGTGGCGAGATGCTCTCCCAGGAACAGGCGGCCGCACTGCACGACCGTTCGCTCGACCTGGGCCTGCTCCGACCGCTGCCCGACGTGGCCGGACTGACGGTGGCGGAGGTACGCCGTGAGCGCCTCCTGGTGGCCGTGCCGCAGGACCACCGCTACGCCGCCCGGCGCCGGCTGCGGATCGCCGAACTCGATGGCGAGGGGTTGATCATCCACGTCGGTCGGGGCCGCTCGGCGATGCACTCGGTGGTGCACGACCTCTTCGCGACCGCCGACCTCGAGCCGCACGTGGTCCACGAGGTGGCGGAGACGTCGACGCTGGTCACCTTCGTCGCCGCCGGCATCGGCGTGGCGGTGGTGCCCGAACCGACCTCGGCACTCAACGTGCCGGGCGTCGTCTATGTGCCGCTGGTCGGCAGCCCTGGCGTCGACCTGATGGTCGCCACCCGGGCGGACGACCCGAACCCGGTGCTGGCGCAGGCCCTGGCCCGGGTGGCCGAGGTCGCCGGCGCTTGATGCTGAGTACGCGTGGCGAGGATGGTCTCGACACGCTCGTTTCTCGCTGCTCAACCACCAACCTCCGCTGGCCCACCTCTCATTGAGATCTGCAACGTCTTTATAGACGCTAAATGGATACTTCCCTATATGGAAAGTCGGCCGTAGGTTCGAGGCATGTCCGACATCGTGATCTGTGAACCCGTCCGTACGCCGGTGGGACGCTACGGCGGCGCGTTGTCGTCGATGTCTGCGGTCGACCTGGCGTCGCTCACGCTCACCGAGCTCGTGCGACGCACCGGTCTCGGAGAGGGCGACGTCGACGACGTGGTGCTGGGCAACTGCTATCCGAGCGGCGAGAACCCTGCGATCGGCCGGATCGCCGCTCTCGACGCAGGACTCGGCACCGGCGTACCCGGGCTGCAACTCGACCGGCGGTGTGGCTCCGGCCTGCAGGCGGTGCTGTACGCCGCCGCGCAGATCGCCAGCGGCGCCGGCACCCTGATCGTGGCCGGGGGTGCGGAGTCGATGTCCAACGTCGAGCACTACGCGCTCGGGCTGCGCACCGGCGTACGCAGTGGCGGCATCGAGCTGATGGACCGGCTGGTCCGGGCCCGTGAGACTGCGGGCGGCAAGGACCACCCGGTCCCCGGAGGCATGCTCGAGACGGCCGAGAACCTGCGTCGCGACTACTCCATCTCGCGCGAGGAACAGGACGAGTTCTCGGTGCGCTCCCAGCAGCGCGCCGGTGCCGCCCACGAGGCCGGCAAGTTCGCCGAGGAACTGGTGCCGGTGATGGTGCCCGGCAGACGAGGTCGTCCCGACGTGGTCGTCGACCGTGACGAACACCCACGCCCCGACACCACCCGCGAACAACTCGCCCAGCTGCGCCCGGTGCGCGCCAAGATCGACGAGGCCTCGACAGTCACCGCCGGCAACGCCAGCGGCCAGAACGACGGCGCCGCCATGTGCGTGGTCACCACCCGTGAGGAGGCCGAACGCCGTGGCCTGCGTCCGCTGCTGGCCCTGAAGTCATGGGCCGTCGCCGGGGTCGGACCCGAGCGGATGGGCATCGGCCCGGTGCCCGCCACCGCGGCCGCGCTCGAGCGCGCCGGCCTCACCCTCGACCAGATCGACCTGATCGAGCTCAACGAGGCGTTCGCCGCGCAGGTGCTCGCCTGCCTGCGGGAGTGGAAGGTCGACGCGACCGACGAGCGCCTCAACCCCAACGGCTCCGGCATCTCCCTGGGCCACCCGGTCGGCGCCACCGGGGCCCGGATCCTCGCCACGATGGCCCACGAGATGCAGCGCCGCGAGTCGCGCTACGGCCTGGAGACCATGTGCATCGGTGGCGGTCAGGGCCTGGCCGCGATCTTCGAGAGGGTCAACTGACATGAGTGCCGTCGCCGTCCACCACGTCGTCACCGGCCCCGCTGACGCACCCGTCGTCGTACTCTCCAACTCCCTTGGCTCCACCATGTCGATGTGGGACGCCCAGGCCGCCGACCTGGCGGAGCGTTTCCGCGTGGTGCGCTACGACACCCGCGGCCACGGCGGGTCGCCGACACCGCAAGGGCCCTACGACATCGACGACCTCGCCGACGACGTGGTCGCCCTGCTCGACACCCTCGGCGTGGAGCGGGCGCACTTCGTCGGCCTCTCCCTCGGCGGGATGACGGGCATGCGGCTGGCGGCTCGCAACCCGGAGCGGGTGGACCGCTTGGTGGTGCTCTGCACCGGCGCCCAGCTGACCCCGTCGAGCGCTTGGCGCGACCGGGCCGCCACGGTGCGCGCGCAGGGATCCGTGGCCGTCGCCGAGGCCGTCGTCCAACGCTGGTTCACTCCGGCGTACCTCGAGGCCAACCCGGACGTACGCCGTGAGTGCGAGAGCACCGTGGCGGCGACCTCGGCCGAGGGCTATGCGTCGTGCTGCGAGGTGATCGCCGCAATGGACCTGCGGGCCGACCTCGCCTCCATCTCCGCGCCGACCCTGGCGATCGCCGGGGCCGACGACCCGGCCACGCCGCCGCCCCACCTGTCAGCGATCGCCGACGGCGTCCAGGACGGACGACTCCTCGTCGTCCCCGAGTCGGCCCACCTCGCCAACGCCGAGCAGCCGGCCACCATCACCCCCGCGATCATCAAGCACCTCAAGGGAGCGTCATGAGCATCAACAAGGTCGTCCCCAGCGCCGCACAGGCCGTCGCCGACGTCGCGCCGGGCTCCAGCCTGGCCGTCGGAGGTTTCGGCCTGGTCGGCATCCCGTGGACACTGATCGACGCCCTGCTCGCGCAGGGCGCAGACGACCTCACCGTCGTCTCCAACAACTGCGGCGTCGACGGCGCCGGCCTCGGCCTGCTCCTCGAGGCCCGCCGGATCAGCCGCGTGATCGCCTCCTACGTCGGGGAGAACAAGGAGTTCGCCCGGCAGTACCTCGCCGGCGAGCTCACCGTCGAGCTCACCCCGCAGGGCACCCTCGCGGAGCGGATGCGGGCCGGGGGCGCCGGGATCGGCGCCTTCTTCACCCCGACCGGTGTCGGCACGATGGTCTCCGAGGGCGGTCTGCCCTGGCGCTATCACCCTGACGGCACCGTCGCCCTGGCGTCGGAGCCGAAGGAGGTGCGCACCTTCCACGGCATCGAGATGGTGCTGGAGGAGTCGATCGTCACCGACGTGGCGCTGGTCCGCGCGGCCAAGGTGGACCGCGCCGGCAACTGCGTCTTCCACGCCTCGGCCCGCAACTTCAACATCCCGGCCGCGATGGCAGGTCGACTCACGATCGTCGAGGCGGAGGAGGTCGTGGAGGTCGGTGCCATCGATCCCGACGACGTCCACCTGCCCGGTGTGTTCGTGCAACACGTCGTCGAGCTGACGCCCGCGCAGGCCACCGAGAAGGACATCGAGAAGTTGACCACCCGACCGCGCGAGGAGGCCTCGGCATGACCTGGACACGAGACGAGATGGCGGCCCATGCGGCCCTGGAACTGCGCGAGGGCGAATACGTCAACCTCGGCATCGGGCTGCCCACCCTGATCCCCGGACACCTGCCGGCGGGCTCCACGGTGACCCTGCACGCCGAGAACGGCATCCTCGGCGTGGGCCCCTACCCGTACGCCGACGAGGTCGATCCCGACCTGATCAACGCCGGAAAGGAGACCGTCACGGTGCTGCCGGGGGCGTCGTTCTTCGACTCCTCGGTGAGCTTCGCGATGATCCGCGGTGGCCACATCGACACCGCTGTGCTCGGTGGCATGCAGGTGGCGATGAACGGCGACCTGGCCAACTGGATGGTGCCCGGGGCGATGGTCAAGGGCATGGGCGGCGCGATGGATCTGGTCAGCGGCGCCCGCCGGGTGATCGTGCTGATGGAGCACACCACCAAGAAGGGCGACGCCAAGCTCCTCGAACAGTGCAGCCTCCCCCTCACCGGTCGCCGCGTCGTGTCGCGGGTGATCACCGACCTCGGCGTCCTCGACGTGGCCGGCGACGGGTTCGAACTCGTCGAGTTGGCTCCGGGCGTCACGGCCGACGAGGTGAGCGCCGCCACCGGCGCACCGGTGCGGGTCCCGGCCGGCGTCTGATCCGGCACCGGCCTGGCCCTGGGTCCCGACAACTCCGGAGCCGAACACCTCGCCCCGGAGGCCCAGCGCCAACCCACCAGCGCTGTGGCCGGCCCACTTCACGTGGCCGGCCACAGTGCTATCGGGGACCGGGCCGCCGCACCCTCCTGATTGATCACTTCGACATATCAATCATCGGCAAACAAGTCCTTGTCCTCGATGAATATTCGGAACTACCGTGAATCAATCGCCGACGACGCCACCCGCGTCGCACCGGCCACGGAGACGAAGGAGAAGTCGTGGAACTGCGTCACCTGCGCTACTTCGCCGCCGTCGCCGAGACCAAGCACTTCGGTCGCGCCGCTGAACGGCTGCACATCGCCCAGCCCGCGCTCTCCCAGGCCGTGCGCCAACTCGAGGCCGAGCTCGGCACTCGCCTCTTCGTTCGCACCACCCGCCACGTCGAGCTCACCGCCGCCGGCGAGTTCCTGCGCGACGAGACCGCCCGAGTGTTGGCCGCCGTCGAGGCGAGCGTGCGCGGCGTACGCCGGATCGCCGAAGGGCGGCAGGGTCTGGTGCGGATCGCCTTCACCGGCACCGCCGCCTACACCCAGCTCCCGCAGATCGCTCGCATCGTCAAGCGCGAGCTGCCCGGGGTGGCCCTCGAGATCCATGCCGACCTGCTCACCCACGCCCAGGTCTCCGGCCTGACCGACGGCAGCCTCGACCTCGGCGTGCTGCGCCCGCCCACGACCGGCGACGCACTGACCGTGCGCACGATCGCGCAGGAGCCGCTCGTGCTCGCCGTACCTGTCGACCACCCGTTGGCCCAGCAGACCGACATTGCGATGGCCGACCTCCGCGCGGAGGAGTTCATCCTCTTCTCCGGCGCCGAGTCGGTGGTCAACGACGCGGTCCTCACCAGTTGCCGCGAAGCCGGGTTCACACCCACCGTCGCGCATCGGGTGGCCGGCACCGCGGTGATGCTCCCGCTGGTCGCTGCCGCGCTCGGAGTCGCCCTGGTGCCGGGTTCGGTCCGGGCCGCCCAGTTGGACGGCGTGGTGCTGCGCGACGTCTCCGACGCCGCCTCCCTCGACCTCGCCCTGGCCTGGCGGACCGACGACACCGACCCCTCCGTGCTCGCCGTCCTCGACGTGCTCGAGGCGGCGGGCCAGTTCACCTCCCTCCCCGAACGCGACTCCACTCCCGAACTCGACGAGGTCAGCCGATGAAGATCACCCAGGTCGAAGCGATCCCCTTCGCCATCCCCTATCGCAAGCCACTGAAGTTCGCCAGTGGCGAGGTCCACGTCGCTGAGCACGTGCTGGTGCGGGTGACCACGGACGACGGCGTCGTGGGCATCGCCGAAGCGCCTCCGCGGCCGTTCACCTACGGCGAGACCCAGGCCGGCATCGTCGCCGTGGTCCAGGGCATCTTCGCCCCCCAGGTGATCGGCCTCGACCTCATGGAGCGCGAGCAGATCCACGCCCGTCTCTCCCGCACGGTTGGCAACCCGACCGCCAAGTCGGCGCTCGACATGGCGATCTGGGACGCGCTCGGACAGTCCCTGGGTTACAGCGTCACCGAGCTGCTCGGCGGCTACGCCGACCGGATGCGCGTCTCGCACATGCTCGGCTTCGACGAGCCGGCCGCGATGGTTGCCGAGGCGGAGCGGATGCGCGACACCTACGGCATCACCACCTTCAAGGTGAAGGTAGGTCGGCACCCGTTCACGCTCGACACGGCCGTCGTGCGTGCGCTGCGGGTCGGCCTCGGCGACGAGATCGAGTTGTACGTCGACGGCAACCGCGGCTGGTCGGCGTCCGAGTCCGCCCGGGCGATGAAGGAGATGGCCGACCTCGGCCTCACCTTCGCCGAGGAGCTCTGCCCTGCCGACGACGTACTCGGTCGCCGCTGGCTGGTCTCGCAGCTCGATGTGCCGTTCATCGCCGACGAGTCCGTCGTGACGCCGGCCGAGGTGACGCGCGAGATCCTCGGCGGGTCGGCGACCGCGGCCAGCATCAAGACCGCCCGCACCGGCTTCACCACCAGCCGACGGGTCCACCACCTCGCCGAGGGGCTGGGGATCGAGCTGGTGATGGGCAACCAGATCGACGGCCAACTCGGCTCGCTGTGCTCGGTCGCCTTCGGCTCTGCCTTCGAGCTGACCTCGCGTCGGGCCGGCGAACTCTCCAACTTCCTCGACATGAGCGACGACCTGCTCGCCGAGCCGCTCCAGATCCACGGCGGCGAGCTCGTCGTCCGGACCGGACCCGGCCTCGGCGCCGTCCTCGATCCCGAGAAGGTCGCGCACTACCGCCAGGACTGAGCGCGCACGCCACACCGCACATCCACCACGAATCCCGAGCAAGGAGCAGCACCATGAGCAGCACCGAAACCGCCACCGCCGCCGCGTCGGGCGCCAGCGCGACCGAACGCTTCCACGCCGACAAGTCGCCGTACGCCGCGGTGCAGGACGTCCCCGCCGAGCGCGTCAACGCGCTGGCCACCGAGGTCCTCGAGTCGATCTACGCCACGGTACGCAAGCACAAGGTCACCTACGCCGAGTTCAACGCCCTCAAGGCGTGGATGATCAGCGTCGGCGAGGACGGCGAATGGCCGCTGTTCCTCGACGTCTGGCTCGAGCACGTGGTCGAGGAGGTCGCCACGGAGCACCGCGACGGCAACAAGGGCTCGATCGAGGGTCCCTACTACGTCCCGGACGCCCCCGAGCAGGGCGCCAAGGGCACCATCCCAATGCGCGAGGACGAGGGCGGCACCCCACTGGTGTGGACCGGCCAGGTCACGTCGACCGAGGGCGCCGCACTGGGCGGTGCGAAGGTCGAACTGTGGCACGCCGACGACGACGGTCTCTACTCCCAGTTCGCGCCCGGCATCCCCGAGTGGAACCTGCGTGGCACCTTCACCACCGACGAGGAGGGCCGCTTCGAGATCACCACCGTCCAGCCGGCTCCCTATCAGATCCCCACCGACGGCTCCTGCGGCAAGTTGATCGCAGCGGCCGGGTGGCACGCCTGGCGTCCGGCGCACCTGCACGTGAAGGTCTCCGCCCCGGGCCACGAACTGCTCACCGCCCAGCTCTACTTCCCCGGCGACGAGCACAACGACGACGACATCGCCTCGGCGGTGAAGCCCGAACTGATCCTCGACCCGCAGCGCCAGGACGACGGCACCGCAACCGTCGCCTACGGCTTCGTGCTCGACCCGGCAAAGGGCTGACCGCCGATGCTCTTCCACGTCCGGATGGATGTCCAGATCCCGCTCGACATGGACCCGGAGGTCAAGGCCGACCTCGTGGCACGCGAGAAGCACTACTCGCAGGAGTTGCAGCGCGCGGGCCGCTGGCCGCACCTGTGGCGGATCGTCGGTGAGTATGCGAACTACTCGATCTTCGAAGCCGACTCCAACGACGCCCTGCACGAGATGCTGTCCGCGTTGCCACTGTTTCCCTACATGGACATCACGGTGACCCCGCTGGCAGTGCACCCGTCGTCGATCAACGGCTGAGTCTCCAGTAGCGGTTTGTGGGGAACTCTGGTGCCATGTCCGAGCACCAAGGTTCCCCACAAACACTCCGCAGCTCGGAGCCCATCGTCAACGAGCGGCGTACTGAGCTGCGTAACCGTCGGCCATCCAGCCGTCGTCCTCGCTGCGCAGTGCACTGCCGGTGAACTCCGCGTCGCGGATCAGCAGGTACTCGGTGCCCGATCCGGGAGACCACGACCCGCCCGGGTCGTTCCACGTCACGTCGACCGCGCGCCAACTGCCGTTGACCTTCACCTTGTTCCACGCGTGACCACCACCGTCGGCGAGGTCGCCGGTGACGACGACCGACTCGAGGCCGGCTTCCTCGGCGACTGCATGGAAGGCGTAGGCATAGCTCATGCACACGCCCATGCCGTCGACCAGCGTGCCGTCGGTCTCCCACGCATAGCGGAAGCGCGCCGGCACGTCGGAGCGGTACTTGCCCGGTGCCGCGTCCAGTGCCACATGGTCGTAGTCAGCGTGGTCGACGAGGTACCGGTTGAGCGCACCGACCTTCTCCGCAGGGCTCATCCCCTTGGTGACCACGTTGGCGACGGTCTCTTCGGCAACCTTGGCGATCTGCTTCTGACGAGCCTGCTTCTCGCTCGGTGAGTACGCCGGATCGACGTGGATCACACCGTCACCCAAGGAGAACGTGTCGAAGTAGGCGAGCGCATAGGGGTTCTGGTAGACCGCCTCGTCCAACGCGTCCTTCAGATCCGGCAGGCCCGGCTGGTCGCCGAAGTCAGAGACGTCGATCGCCGTCGAGCCCGCGATCAGCTGGCCGGCGATGAACTTGGTCAGGTCGTTGCTGCCGAAGACGGGATAGTCGGGCGCGGGCAGCTCAGGGCTCGGCGTCTCCGGCTGGTCGATGTCGATCACCACGGTCGAGTCGAGCAGACCAGCGGGCGGGTAGTCCCGACGCGACCGTTCGTTGAAGGTGGCCACGGCGGCGTCGATGTCGTCCACCGCTCCGACCGGGATCCGCACCGTGTCGACGAGTCGGGTGCCCTGGCCTCGCAGCGGAACCTCCCACGTGTCACCTTCACGGCGTACGTCGTCACGGACGACGAAGGCGCCGGTGGCCCTGGTGGATCCGTCGATCGAGACGAACAGGAACCTGCTCGGCAGTGCGGCCAGGCCGCGGCCGGCCACGTCGGCTCCGCGGTCCCAGGTGCGGTCGGAGCGCACCGGGAGCGTCTCGAGGCCGGTGAAGCCGATCGGCGCCATCACCGAGGCCTGGTCGTCGACGACAGCGACGACGCCCATACGCGCGTCGATCGCCTCCGGCACCAGGCTCGGGCTGGAGGCCATCGTGGATGCGTTGATCGTGGTGAGCGACAGGGCGTCGTTCTGAGTGCACGTGGCGATCAGGCAGCGTTCTGTCTCCTCGGACGACCAGCTGACCTCGGTCGTACGGCCGACCACCCGCACGGTGTCGTTGCTGTCATCGCCCCGGCGCTGCTGCAGCACCACCAGATATTCGGTCGCGCCGTCGACCGGTGACCACTCCAGCAACGCGTCGCCGTCGGCAGTCATCGACGAGGTGATCTGTGCCGGCGCCGGCACCTCAGCGTTGAAGTGCACCTCGGTGACCAGAGGTCGAGCGCGACGGGTGCCGTCCGGAGTGAGGTGCTGGACGACGTACACGTCGGGGTTGAGGTTCCAGTAGGAGCCGAGGTCGGCCAACGTTCCCTTGGCCTCGCCGTCCTCGCGGGTGATGTGTGCCCGCTGCAGCGCGATCGGCTTGATCACCAGGTGGGGATCCGAGCTGGCTGCCGTGGCGTCCGGCAGGACCATGATCGGCACCGGGCGGGTGAGCGCGGCGTCGGCGTACACCTCGATCTTGCCCTCGACACCGCGCCACGGATCGGTGACGTCGGCGTCATAGCTCGCTGCGAGCGCGAGGTCATCGTCGACGCCGACACCGGTGACGGGGGTGGTGAAGTCGTGGCCCGGCAGCGCGTTCTCGACGCTGACTGCGGTGGGCAGTTCAGCGCGTCCGTCGACGAGCAGGCGGTCGCGAAGTCCGTCGGTCTGCGAGCTGCGGGATTGCTCGTCGGGCGTCTCCTCGTCGCCGCGGTCCCACAGCAGCACGACGGTGAGACCGACCACGAGGATCAGTGCGAGCGTGGCGGTGCCGAGGACGGCCAACCATGGGAAGGGACGCTTGTTGGGAGCCGGCGGCGGCCACCCCTGGGGGTACTGCGATCCCTGCATCACTCTTCGTCCAACCCGTCAGGACGGTCGAGCGGCGGGGCGGTGAGCTGAGGTTGGGGCCCACCGTCACCCTGGGGCAGGGCGCCTGCGCACGCTTCGAGTACGGCGGTCCGGGCCTGGGTGATCGCCGCCTGTCCTCCGGTGATTTCTGCGGGCAGGCTGGTGTCGGGATTCTCTCCCCGACTCAACGCGTCCTCCATGGACTGCTTCCACTCATCCACTGCTCGATAGTGGCCGACCACCACATCCGACTCCGCGGCCACCAGCTCGTCGATCTCGTCGTCGGTGAGGTCGGCACGGACCGCGTCGTACATCTCCTGCAACTTGTCAGCCTCGAGGTCGGTAGCCGCCCAGATCTCAGGACTCAGTACGACGTCGCGATAGACCTCGCACGACGCCTTGCGCGCGTCGCCCCCTGCCTGATCGTCCTTTCCGGCGTCGTCGTCATCGCCGTCGCTCAGCATCACCAGGGCCACCGCGCCGATCACGAGCAGCACCACGACCAGACCCGCCGCCAGCCAGGCGAGCGTGCGTCCGGACCCCGGTCGGGTCGGGGGCGGCTGCTGCCCGGGCGGCGGCCAACCGCCCTGACCGTAGGGCGGCGTGCCGGGGTGTTGCTGGTTCATCGGGCGGGTCCTCACGTGCGGCACGCGCACTCAAATCTTCGTGGCCAGACCTCCTGGCCGCAGGTATGAATACCACGCGGCCGTCCGCTTCAAACTCAGCCAGGACAGAGGTCCGCTGCTTCGTCCACCCGTCGTGCGGGGTCTCGAACGTCGGCCGGGTGGCCACCGGGCGTCGGCGGCCCATCGGCGCCACGGCGGTCATAGATGAGCCCTATGACCGCCGGAGGCAGTTGACTGCTACCGCGCCGCAGACTGTTTCCAGACCATGGACTGGTGACAACGACTCCCCCTCCCCTGTTGGGCGAGGATCAGGAACGCGCGCCGAGAGGCCGTGTTCCGGGCCTGGTGGTTGTCGCAGCCATCGCGTTGATCGCCACCGTGATCGGGCGCCAACTCCCGGTGTTGGGTGCGCCGGTGGCTGGAATCGTCCTGGGCGTGCTGGCCACGCGCCCCCTGTTGTCGACGACGCCGCTCTCGACGGCACTCCGGCCCGGCGTGAAGTTCGCGTCGGGCACGGTACTGCAGCTTTCTGTTGTTCTGTTGGGCGCCCGCTTGTCGCTGCGCGAAGTAGGTCACGTCGGCGTCTCGACATTGCCCGTGATGCTTGGCACCCTGGCGGTTTGCTTGGCCGCAGCATATTTCTTGGGGCGTGCCTTGGGCATCGACTCCGAACTGCGCATCTTGGTCGGCTCCGGGACCGCGATCTGCGGGGCGGCCGCAATCGCCGCCGTAAGCCCCGTGATCAGGGCGCGCAACACGAGCGTCGCCTACGCAATTTCGACGATCTTCGTCTTCAATGTCGCGGCTGTACTGCTCTTCCCGCCACTGGGTCATCTGCTCGGCATGAGCCAGGAAGCCTTCGGGCTGTTCGCCGGCACGGCCGTCAACGACACCTCATCCGTGGTTGCAGCCGCCACGACGTTCGGCGATCAGGCCACCGATCACGCAGTCGTCGTGAAGTTGGTCCGCAGCTTGATGATCATCCCGATCGTGATGTTCCTCGGCGCGATGATGGCCCGTCGGTCACGCGACGTCCGCAAGAGGACGTCCGTCTTTCGATTGGTGCCTTCGTTCCTCGTCGGCTTCGTTCTCGTCGTCGCCGTCAACACCATCGGCCTGATCCCCGCCGCGGCCCAACCGACCATCAGCGGTACTTCCGTCTTCCTCATCACGATGGCCCTGGTCGCCATTGGGATGTCCGTGGACGTCAAGGGGCTTCGTCAGGCTGGCATTCGTCCGGTCCTCTTCGGTGCAGCCCTCTGGGTCCTCGTGTCGGTGACCAGTCTGTTGCTGCAGTGGGTCACGATGTGACGGTGCTACCCCCGTGGACTCCTGACCTGGCATCGCTCGACCTGCTGTTGTCGGTCGCCGAACGTGGCAGCGTCGGCCAAGCGGCCGCCCATCACGGGATCAGTCAGCCCAGCGCCTCAGCTCGACTGTCCCGCTTGGAACGGCAACTCGGTGTCACTGTGTTGCTTCGCAGCACGACCGGGAGCACGCTGACTCCCGCTGGTGAGGCCGTGGTCGCATGGGCCGCCGGAGTCGTGGACGCCACACGTGCTCTCACTGATGGCGCTCTGTACTTGCGAGAGGGGAGCAGCGCCCGATTGCGGGTAGCGGCCAGCCTGACTGTCGCAGAGTACTTGATGCCTCCGTGGCTCCTGATCCTCCGCGGGCGGCACCCCGATCTGGATGTCGCGGCGACCGTGGAGAACAGCAGAAAGGTAGCCGAACAGGTCCGAGCCGGTGAGGCAGACATCGGATTCATCGAATCCCCCGAACTCCCGGCCGGCGTCACCGGTCAGCACATCGGAAGTGACCGCCTCGCGTTGGTCGTCTCACGACAGCATCCACTGGCCACGCGGGCCAACCGCGACGTGTCGATCACGGAACTCCCCGACCTGCCCCTGCTGATGCGCGAGCCGGGATCAGGTACTCGCGACACCTTCCTGCAGTCGGTGGCGACCGCACTCGGTGTCGCCGATGCTCCGGAGTTGCCGCATGCAGCCGAGCTTGGCTCGACCGCGACAATCATCGCGATGGCCAGGGCCGGTGGCGGCGTCGGCGTCCTCAGTTCACGAGCGGTCTCGGGCGATCTCACCAGCGGAGCACTCGTCGAGCTCGTCGTTCCGCACTTCACCGCCGAGCGTCCATTGACCGCGATCTGGGTCGGCCGGACACCTGTCCCCCTCGCACAAGAACTCATCGGGCTGGCGGCCAGATCAGGAAGGTAAAGCCAAGCTGAGCCGCTGGGTCGCGTCGCATCGCGTCGCCAAATCTGCGCAGCCAGTTCGATGCCCACCGCGCAGCTGGTTCAACCTGCTGCGCAATCGACGCGCATGCGGCGTGGGTCACGCCCATCCCTGCCGCCGGAGGCGTGTCCGCAGTCACCTGCGCCCCAAGCTGCGCAGCGGACCGTGAAGAGTCATCTTCAACCTGGGGAACTCAACGCACAGGACGGACACGTCAAAAGCCTGAAGGCCGGATCTCCCATCTCTGGGACACCCGGCCTTGGCCCCGGGGAATCCCCGGTTGTGGTGGTGCGCGAGGGGGGAGTTGAACC
>JBEBTI010000016.1:0-27612 GCA_040393845.1 Nocardioides daejeonensis | reverse complement strand
CGCGCAGGTGCTCCATCCGGGGGTCGGAGGAGGGGACGACGAGGACCTTGTCGTCACCGCCGGCCTCGTCGGTCATCCGGAACATGCCGACCGCGCGGCACTTGATCAGGCAACCGGGGAACGTGGGGGCCTGCAGGATCACCATGGCGTCCAGCGGGTCGCCGTCCTGACCGAGGGTGTCCTCGATGTAGCCGTAGTCGGTCGGGTAGGCGGTGGAGGTGAAGAGCATCCGGTCGAGGCGGAGCCGCCCCGACTCGTGGTCGACCTCGTACTTGTTGCGCTCACCCTTGGGGATCTCCACCAGGACGTCGAACTCGAGCACTCTCTTCCTCCACACTTCGTGGGGCCCTTGGCGGGCCTCGGACACAACAGAATTAGAGCCCCGGGCGCGGGGCCGTGGACCATCTTCGCGCACAATGGGCCCGATCACGTATTCGGTCGAAGGAGTGGACGTGGCTGCCACCGACGCGCGTCGCCCGATGGGTCGGGTCGCCGGGTGGTTCCCGGTGGCGCTGGTGCTGCTGATCCTGGGCACTGCCTTCGCAGCGTTCGAGGTCGATCTGGGTGCCCGCCTCGGGATCGCGCACGAGCCCGCGGTCGCCCCCGAACAGGTGGCCGCACCACCCGGTCTCGACCTGCCGGAGTTCGCCGACGCCGCCCCGGTTGCAGCGGCAGCCCCCACCGCCCGACCCGACGCGAAGGCAGTACGCCGTGCTGTGGCGAAGGTGCTGCGCCGCAAGTCACTCGGACCGCACGTCGTGGCCGCAGTCGGTACGCCGGACGGCCGGATCTGGTTCGACAACGGCGGAGATGAGGGCATGCCGGCGTCGCTCACCAAGCTGGTCACCGGTCTGGCCGCGCTCGAGTCGCTCGGGCCGGACCGAGTGTTCCGCACGTCGGTGGTGGCCGGCGCGGGGGCGCGCGACGTCGTACTCGTGGGTGGTGGTGACCCCTTCCTGGCTGCCGAGCCGGATCTGTCGGAGACCGCGTGGCCGCGCCGTGCCGATCTGATCACCCTCGCCGACCACGCCGCCGCAGCGCTGATCGCCGACGGTCGCACCAGCGTGCGGATGCGGTACGACGACTCCCTCTTCTCCGGGCCCGGGCTCAACCCGCGCTGGCCGGACAACTACTTCCCCGACGGCGTGGTGGCACCGATCAGCGCGCTGTGGGTGGAGCAGGGCGACCGCTTGGACGGCTGGGGCCATGTCGAGGACCCGGCGATGACCGCGGCCCAGTTCTTCGCTGCCCGGCTCCGCGACGCGGGCATCCAGGTCACCGGCAAGCTCCGGCGTACGACGGCCGCCGCCGAAGCGCCGGAGCTGGCTGGGGTCGACAGTGCCCCGGTGTGGCAGATCATCGAGCAGGTGATCGCGGTCAGCGACAACGAGGGCGCCGAGGTGCTGGCCCACCACGTCGGGCTCGCCGAAGCGGCCAGCGGCTCCTTCGCGGGTGGCGTCACCGGGGTCACCGCGGTGCTGGACCGACTCGGCGTGCCGCTCGACGACGCCGAGTTGTACGACGGCAGTGGGCTCTCGCGGGACAATCTGCTCAGCGCCGAGACCATTCTGGGCGTGCTCGCCGCAGCCGACGAGCGACCAGAACTGAACGCCGTGCTCGACGGTCTCCCGGTGGCCGGGTTCAACGGCTCGATGCGCCTGCGGCTGGCTGAGAGCAACCCGGAAGGCCTCGGAAAGGTCCGGGCCAAGACCGGCACCCTGACGGGGGTGCACGGACTGGCCGGCACCGTGGTCGACCTGACCGGCACCGTGCTGACCTTTGTGGTGTTCGCCGACCGGGTCCCGCCGCAGGACACCCTCGCCGCTCGCGCGGCACTCGACGACTTCACGGCCGCGCTGGCCGCGTGCACCTGCTCCTGAGCCGGGGCGCTCCCGGGGCCCGGGAGCGGAAGTCACCGATGTGCAGTGGGACGACCGACGTAGGGTCGGGTCCATGAGTGAGGCACCGGGTTCGTTCATCGATTGGGACTACGCCGTGCGCATCGGCTCACGGCTGGTCGGCGAAGGACCCGAAGTCAGCCGCGAGGAGGCCGACGTCGCGGTCGCCGAGTTGCGCGCCGACGCACGTCGTTCGACCGGACTGGTGCGTGACTTCACCGGTCTCGTCACCGAGGAGGAGACCGCCCCGGTGCTGGTGGTGGACCGGGCCGGCTGGGTGCAGGCCAACGCCGACAGCTTCGCGCACGTGCTCGGCCCGGTGGTCGACAAGGTGATGGACAGCAAGTCCGGCCCGGGACCCCTCGGTCGCAAACTCGGCGCGCGCGTGACCGGCGCCGAGGTCGGCCTGCTGCTCGGTTTCATGGGCAGCCGGGTGCTCGGCCAGTTCGACCCGTTCCACCGGCCGGCCGGCCGACTGCTGCTGGTCGCGCCCAACGTGGTGCACATCGAGCGCGAGCTCGACGTCGACCCGTCCGACTTCCGGCTCTGGGTGTGTCTGCACGAGGAGACCCACCGCGTGCAGTTCACCGCCGTCCCCTGGATGCGTGACCACCTGATGGCACAGGTCGGCGCGCTCGCCGACAGCATCGTCCCGTCCGGTGGATCGCTCGACGACTCGGTGCGCCGCATCGCCATGTCGATCCGGGGTGGGGCCAGCCTGATCGACGTGGTCAGCACTCCCGAACAACGCGAGGTGATCGACCGCGTGACGGGCATGATGTCGCTGCTCGAGGGACATGCCGACGTGGTGATGGACGGGGTCGGACCCGAGGTGATCCCCAGCGTCCGCAAGATCCGACGCCGGTTCAGCGAACGCCGCAAGGGGGTCGGTCCGCTCGACCGGATCCTGCGTCGGGTGATGGGGCTGGACGCCAAGATGGCGCAGTACCGCGACGGCGCCCACTTCGTCCGCACCGTTGTCGACAAGGTCGGCATGGACGGCTTCAACGATGTGTGGCGCTCGCCCGAGCAGCTGCCGTCGAAAGAAGAAATCCTCGATCCGCCGCTCTGGCTGGCCCGGGTCCACGGCTGACCAGCCGATGGCGCTCCACCCTGCGCTCGCCGCGACCCGGTTCGGCGTACGACGGGTGCTCGCCGACGGCGCGCCCGGTGACGTCGTCGTGGTTGCCTGCTCCGGCGGCGCCGACTCCACGGCACTGCTGGAAGCGGCCGTCTTCGAGGGCCACAAAGTCGGCCTGAAGGTGCTCGGCGTGACCGTCGACCACGGCATGCAGCCCGGCTCGGGCGACCAGGCCGCGCGCACGGTCAAACTGATGGCCCGTCTCGGTGTCGACGAGACGATGACCGCGCGGGTCGGTGTCGACGCGCGTGGCGTCGGGCCTGAGGCGGCGGCGCGCCAGGCGCGCTACGAGGTGCTCGGCGCGGTCGCCGAGCGCACCGGCGCCCGGTGGGTGCTGCTCGGCCACACCCGCGACGACCAGGCCGAGACCGTGTTGCTGGGTCTGGCCCGGGGTTCGGGGGGCCGATCGATCGCAGGCATGCGGCGCTCGTACGACGTGTTCCGCCGCCCACTCCTCGACGTCACCCGACTGCAGACCGAGGCCGCATGCGCGGAGCTGGGGATCACCCCGTGGCAGGACCCCCACAACGCCGATCCGGGCTATGCCCGGGTGCGGGTCCGCCGCCGGGTGCTGCCGGTGCTCGAGTCCGAACTCGGTCCGGGGGTCACTGCCGCTCTGGCCCGCACGGCAGACCTGCTGCGCCCCGACATGGAGCTGCTGGACCAACTCGCCGACGCAGCCCTGGCCGAGGTGTCGGCGGCTGCCGACGGCGCCGGCCTCGCGGTGGCGTCGCTCGCGGCGCTGCCCGGTCCGCTGCGCACTCGGGTGCTGCGCGCCGCCGCTGTCGCTGGCGGGGCACTGGCCGAGGAGGTCACGCACGAGCAGGTGCTGGAGCTCGAGCGGCTGGTCACCGACTGGCGCGGCCAGCGCTGGATCGACCTGCCCGGCCACGTGCGCGGTGTCCGCCGCGACGGCCTCATCCGGTTCGAGCGCTGACCTCCTCCCGATCCTGCGCCACCTCGAGGTCGAGGCCGGCGGCGGCGTTGGCGAGCCCACGGTGTTCGCGGCCGGGCACCGCGGCCGCCGCTGTCAGTGCCGCGTGGGCGAGCATGGCGAGCAGCGCCCAGTCGGGTGACGCCCAACCGAGGACGACGAAGGGGCCGACGCCGAGGGCGAACTTCAGCGCCCGCGCCCACCCCACCGGAATCTGTCCACGTGGTCGGGTGCGCACCGCCACCACCCACTCGCCGACGGTGCGGCCCGATCCCAGCACCAGGGCGGCCTCGACGATGCCTGGGATCCCCCACTGCACGGCCGCCTGCGCCGCGAGATCGATCTCCTCGACCGGCCGGTGGAGCACATGGAGGTGCCAGGCGCGGAAGGCGGTGCCTGCCGCAGCTCCGACGACCACCACGAAGAGGACGTCGCTGGCCATGCCGATCCACCGGCGCCCGAGAGAGATCGAGGTCGGCAGCGCCGCGGGCTCGTCGTGACGTCGTACCACCAGTGCAGAGAGCAGCGAGCCGACGGCGGCGCCCGCAGTGTTGACCAACAGATCGTCGACGTCGAAGACCCGGTAGGCACAATCGTAGAGGCCCCACACTCCGGTGACCTGGGTGGTCTCCACCGCCAGCGACAGGGCCAGGCCGACGACGGTGGCGACCAGCACACCCTGCCCCAGCAGGCGACGGACGTAGAAGCCGAGCGGGACGAAGAGCAGCACGTTGAGTGCCACCTGCAGGAAGGCCGGATCGTGCACCAGCGTCACCAACGAGTCGCCCGGCGCCGGCCGGATCTCGCGGATCGTCGCGAACGGTGTCGTCTGGCGGCCGACGCACACGTGATCACCGGCCGGCATCGGCAACAAGGTGTAGGTCCACACTGCAAGCGCATAGATCGCACCCGAGACCAGCAGGGCGAGGTCGTCGGGACCCAGTCGCCCGTCGCGGCGGTACTCGCGGGCAGCGACCGGCGCCAACAGGAGCACCGCGAGCACGCTCCCGAGGACCGTCGCGACAACTGCGTTGAGGACCTGGTCGGACACACGTCGAATCGTAGGGCCGGCCACCGACACCGGGTCTGGTCCGCGTGCGTCGCCGGTGGTGTGACACCCTGACGACATGGATTCCGCCCATGTCGAGAGCGATCTGGTCAACGTCCTCTTCACCGAGGACCAGATCCAGGCGAAGTTGCAGGAGATGGCCGACACGATCGCGGCCGACTACGAGGGCAAGGACCTGCTGATGGTCGGCGTCCTGCGCGGTGCCGTGATGGTGATGGCCGACCTGTCCCGGTCGCTGGGCCGCCACGTCGAGATGGACTGGATGGCGGTGTCCTCCTACGGTTCCGGCACCAAGTCGAGTGGCGTCGTACGCATCCTCAAGGACCTCGACACCGACATCTCCGGCCGTCACGTGCTCGTGGTCGACGAGATCATCGACACCGGCCTCACGCTGAGCTGGTTGATCACCAACCTGTCGAGCCGCAACCCGGCCAGCGTCGAGATTGCCACGCTGCTTCGCAAGCCCGAGGCCATGTCGATGCCGGTCGAGCCGAAGTACGTCGGGTGGGACATCCCCAACGAGTTCGTGGTCGGCTACGGCCTCGACTACAAGGAGCGCTACCGCAACCTGCGCGACATCGGCACCCTCGCGCCGCACGTCTACTCCTGACACACCACGGCGCTTGGTGGTTGACCGGGAACGCCCATGGTGGCTGACCGGCGAGCAACCCCCTGGTGGTTGAGCAGTGAGCGCAGCGAACGTCCGGCGAAACCACTGAACGTGCCGGGGACAACCTGAGCACGTGGTCGTTCCGTCTTCATGGTGTGGAGGTTCCACACCATGAAGCAGGAGGCAACGGCATGCACGAATACGCTTGGCGAGAGGCGATCGACGGTTCCTTCGGCGACGGACCCCGGCGCGGGCACCGTCAAGAGTCACTCGTCGCGCGGTCTTGCCGCACTACGTCGGGTGCTGGCTGAGGTCGAGGAGCCTTCGACCTGAGTATCGGGGCTCTCGTGATCAGGGGCGGCAGCCCTTGACACTCGAATCATGCTTGCTGACGAACGCACCGACTTCACCACCTTCGGCCCAGTCCACTGGGCAATGCTCGCCATCTTCGGAATCGGTTGCGTGCTCGTCGTACTCCTCGGGCGGCGGCTGGGCACCGCGGACCGAGCGGTGCGGATGAGCCGCGGGTTCGCCGTACTCATCCCGGCCTTCACCGTGCCGATGCAGGTGCTGCAGTTCCTGCCGGGGGAGTGGAGTCTGCGCACGTCGTTGCCGCTGCAGATCTGTGACATCGCCTGGGTGGTGGCGGTGTATGCGCTGTGGACGCACCGCCGGTGGGCGGTCGCCGCCAACTGGCTGTGGGGCCTGACCCTCACCGTGCAAGGGATGCTCACGCCCGACCTGGGGTCCGGCTGGGGCGAGCCGAGATTCTGGATGTTCTGGGGGATGCACTGGTTGGTCGTCTGGTCGGCTGTCTACCTCGTCTGGGGACTGCGGATCGCCCCCGGCTGGCGCGAGTTCCGCAGCACGGTGGCGATCACTGCGGTGTGGGCCGGCTCGGTGATGGTCTTCAACGGCCTCGTCGGCACCAACTACGGCTATCTCAACGGCAAGCCTGCCAACGCCTCCGTGCTCGACCACCTGGGGCCGTGGCCGGCGTACGTCGTGGTGGAGATTGCGATCGTGATCGTGGTCTGGGCCGTCATCACCGCGTGCTGGGTCGCTCACACCGCCCGAACGGAGCGAACTTGGAGGGGGTTTTCGTCACTTCGATACTGAAGTTTCAGTAGCGAAGTGCGGAATTCCCCGCACAGGCGGGGAAACGACCGCGGGCAGGCGGGGCCGAGGCGAAAGCGGGCCGATTGAGCGGTCCGTGTACCGTCAGAGTTCACGTACGTCGCTGCTCAGCCATGCTCTGGGCCGTCACGAGAGAAGTCTGTGAAGCGCATATTCAAGGGTCCGTGGCTCTGGATCGTCCTGGCCGTGGTGGGGGTGCTCCTCGCTCTGCAGTTCCTCGCGCCCAATGGCGGGTGGGACGAGATCGAAACCTCCGAGATGGAGGACTACATCACCTCTGGGCAGGTCGACGAGATCACCTTCCTCGACAACGACCAGGAGATCCAGGCGACGCTGGACAAGGACGTCGACCGCGAGGGCGGCCGCAAGGTCAGCGCCCACTGGGTCGACGGCCAGCAGAATGACCTGATCAAGTCGGTCCGTGAGCAGTACGAGGCGGGCAAGATCTCGAAGTCCAACTCCGAGAACCCGCAGCCCAGCTTCTTTGGTCAGTTGTTGGCGACCCTGTTGCCGTTCGCGCTGATCATCTTGCTGTTCATCTTCTTGATGAACAGTGTGCAGGGCGGTGGCGGCCGTGGCGTGATGCAGTTCGCCAAGTCCAAGGCCAAGCTGATCAGCAAGGACATGCCCAAGAGCACCTTTGCCGACGTCGCAGGCTGCGAGGAGGCGATCGAGGAGCTCGGCGAGATCAAGGAGTTCCTCCAGGAGCCGGCCAAGTTCCAGGCGGTCGGCGCCAAGATCCCCAAGGGCGTGCTGCTCTACGGCCCGCCCGGCACCGGCAAGACGCTGCTGGCGCGCGCCGTCGCCGGCGAGGCCGGCGTGCCGTTCTACTCGATCTCCGGGTCGGACTTCGTCGAGATGTTCGTCGGCGTCGGTGCCTCCCGGGTGCGCGACCTGTTCGAGCAGGCCAAGGAGAACGCCCCGGCGATCGTCTTCATCGACGAGATCGACGCCGTCGGTCGGCACCGTGGCGCCGGCATGGGCGGCGGTCACGACGAGCGTGAGCAGACCCTCAACCAGCTGCTGGTCGAGATGGACGGCTTCGACGTCCGTGGCGGCGTGATCCTGATCGCGGCCACCAACCGGCCCGACGTGCTCGACCCGGCGCTGCTGCGCCCGGGCCGCTTCGACCGCCAGATCCAGGTCGACGCCCCGGACCTCAACGGCCGGCACATGATCCTCAAGGTGCACTCGCGCGGCAAGCCGATCGCCCCCGACATCGACCTGGTCAGCGTGGCACGTCGTACGCCGGGCTTCACCGGTGCCGACCTGGCCAACGTGCTCAACGAGGCCGCGTTGCTGACCGCCCGCCAGAACGGCAAGTTGATCGACAACGAGGCTCTCGACGAGGCGATCGACCGCGTGATCGCCGGACCGCAGCGCCGCACTCGTCTGATGAACGAGAAGGAGAAGTTGATCACCGCCTACCACGAGGGCGGACACGCCCTGGTCGCGGCGGCGTTGCCGGGCACCGACCCGGTCCACAAGATCACGATCCTGCCGCGCGGTCGCGCCCTCGGCTACACGATGGTGCTGCCCGACGAGGACAAGTATTCCCAGACCCGCTCCGAGATGCTCGACAAGCTTGCCTACATGCTCGGGGGTCGGGCGGCCGAGGAGCTGATCTTCCACGACCCGACCACGGGCGCCGGCAACGACATCGAGAAGGCCACCAACCTGGCTCGGGCGATGGTCACCCAGTACGGCATGACCGAACGCCTCGGCGCGATCAAGCTCGGCGAGACGCAGGGCGAGCCGTTCCTGGGGCGCGACATGGGCCACAGCCGCAACTACTCCGAAGACGTTGCCGCGATCGTCGACGAGGAGACCAAGAAGCTCCTCACCGACGCCCACCAGGAGGCGTTCGACATCCTCGCCGAGAACCGCGACGTCCTCGACGCACTGGTGATCGCACTGATGGAGAAGGAGACCCTCGACAAGGCGCAGGTGGCCGAAGTGTTCGTGCCGCTGCGTCGACGGTCCGCCCGCCCGGCCTGGACCGGCTCGGACACCCGGGTCCCCTCGACGGTCCCGCCGGTCGAGGTGCCGGCCTCCGCGAAGGTGCCGGTCGACGACCTCAGCGGCTCCGAGGGTGGCACCATCATCACTCCACCCGGCTCCGGAGGGGACCTGCACGGTGACCCCGGCTCTGACACGGCGGGCCCGCGATGACCGACCCGATCGGACACGTTGTCGACCCCAAGCACACTCCGGACTTCGACCACGACCGGGCCGCCGCCGCAGTTCGCGAGCTGCTGTTCGCGATGGGTGAGGACCCCGACCGGGAGGGCCTGCGGGACACCCCGGCCCGGGTCGCCCGTGCGTACGCCGAGGTGACCGCCGGGCTCCGGATGGCGCCCGAGGACGTGCTCACCACGACGTTCGACATCGGTCACGACGAGATGGTCCTGGTCCGCGACATCGAGCTGTGGTCGATGTGCGAGCACCACCTGGTGCCGTTCACCGGGGTGGCGCACGTCGGCTACATCCCCGCCGAGTCGGGCAAGATCACCGGCCTGTCGAAGTTGGCCCGACTGGTCGACGTCTATGCCAAGCGTCCCCAGGTGCAGGAACGCCTCACCACCCAGGTCGCCGACGCGCTGATGGAGATCCTCGAAGCGCGCGGCGTGGTCGTGGTGATCGAGGCGGAGCACCTGTGCATGACCATGCGTGGCGTGCGCAAGGCCGGGGCGCGCACGATCACCTCGGCGGTGCGCGGAATCATGCACAACCCCGCCACCCGCAGCGAGGCGATGACGCTCATCCACAACGGTCGCTGACCATGGCCACGCCGTGGCAGCGACCGAGGGTGATGGGTGTCCTCAACGTCACTCCTGACTCCTTCTCCGACGGCGGATTCTGGGCGACCTCCGACAGCGCGATCCGTCACGGTCTCGACCTGGTCGCCGACGGCGCCGACCTCATCGACGTCGGGGGAGAGTCCACCCGACCGGGCGCGACCCGGCCGCTGGTCGCCGACGAGCTCGCCCGCGTCGTACCCGTGATCGAGGACCTCGCCGGGCGCGGCATCACGGTCTCGGTCGACACGATGCGGGCGGAGGTCGCGGCGGCCGCCGTCGCCGCGGGCGCCCGGATCGTCAACGACGTCTCCGGCGGGCTGGCCGACCCTGAGATGTTTGCGGTGGTCGCAGAGACCGGCGCCGACTACGTGCTGATGCACTGGCGCGCACACAGTGTCGACATGCAGCACCACACGTCGTACGACGTCGCCGGCGGCGTGGTCCCCGGCGTGACGGCCGAGTTGGGGGAGCGGATCGAGCTGGCAGCCGCAGCCGGAGTCCGGCGAGACCAACTGATCATCGACCCGGGGCTGGGCTTCTCGAAGACTGCCGACCAGAACTGGGAGCTGCTCGCAGGACTCGACCGGCTGGAGGAGTTGGGCCTGCCGATCCTGGTCGGGGCCAGTCGCAAGGCGTTCCTCGGCCACCTGTTGGGCGACGGTGACAGCCCGCGTCCGGTCGATGCCCGCGAGGCCGGCCACACGGCGCTCACCACCCTGCTCGCCAACCGCGGCGTGTGGGGTCTGCGGGTGCACGACGTACGTGCCTGCACCGACGCGGTGCGGGTCGTCGAACGGTTGCAACAACTCCGACACGGCGACAGCAAGGACTGAGGATGAGCGACGAACTGGCAGTGCTCGGCATCGAGTGCTTCGGGCACCACGGCGTCTTCGACTTCGAGCGGCGCGAGGGTCAGGTCTTCGTGATCGACCTCGTGCTGGGCATCGACACTGCGCCCGCGGCGGCGTCGGACGACTTGCAAGACACGGTTGATTACGGAAGCCTCGTGAACTCGGTGAAAGCCGCCGTGGAGACTGATCCGGTCGACCTGATCGAGACCCTGGCCCAACGCATCGCGAATGTCTGCCTCACCGACGGTCGTGTTGAATGGGCGCGGGTCACCGTTCACAAAC
Source organism: Nocardioides daejeonensis (assembly GCA_040393845.1). GTDB lineage: Bacteria > Actinomycetota > Actinomycetes > Propionibacteriales > Nocardioidaceae > Nocardioides > Nocardioides daejeonensis_A. The sequence goes on along the minus strand of JBEBTI010000016.1, from coordinate 16,889 downwards.
CGGACGCCCCCATTGACGCGACGTTTGCGGATGTCGCGCTCACGATCACCCGGAAGAGGATGACAAGTGACTGAGACACCCAACCCCCACATCATCGACGCCGACACCCTCACCGGCGAGATGCACCCGATCCGGCGCGTGGTCGTCGCCGTGGGGTCCAACAAGGGTGACCGGCTCGCCAACCTGCAGGGTGCGGTCGACTCTCTCGCCGACACCCCCGAGGTGTGGGTCACCGGTGTGTCGCCGGTCTATGAGACCGAGCCGGTGGACTGCCCGGACGACGCGCCGAGCTTCCTCAACGCCGTCGTCCAGCTCGACAGCACGCTGTCGGCGATGACGCTTCTCGACCGGGTGCTGGCCGTCGAGGACGCGTTCGGACGAGTGCGCACCGGCCAGCCCAACGAGCCGCGCACGCTCGACGTCGACCTGATCGTGGTCGGTGACCGTCGCTCCTCGGTCGACGCCCTCCAGCTCCCGCACCCGAGGGCTGCCGAGCGCGCCTTCGTGCTGCGCCCGTGGCACGACCTCGAATCCGATGCGGTGCTGCTCGACTCGGGCCCGATCGCCGACCTCCTCGAGCAGCTGGACGAGAGCGGCCTCAAGTTGCGCGACGACCTCGTCCTGCAGATGCAGTGACGGGTTCGAACGATCGGGAATGAAGCCTGAGGCCCCGACTCCGGGGCGGGTGCAGGTCACGTCGTACGGCGTGTTGGTCGGCTGGGCCGTCGCTGGTCTGGTCATCGGGTGGTTGTTCCGGTCGGGATCGATGTGGTTGGACCGGCACCCTCCGGTGGTCTCCTGGTCCCAGCCGGCGGTGATCGGGTTCGTCGCCGTGGTCCTGGCCGTCACGGCGTGGACCACCAAGCAGGCACTGACCCGCCCCCACGGGCTGGAGCCGCACCAGGCGGTCAACCGGCTGGTGCTCGCCAAGGCGTGCGCCCTGGTCGGGGCACTGCTGGCCGGTGGGTACGCCGGGTATGCGATGGCGTGGCTCGGCAGCGACGCCGCGCTCGCGGGTCAACGGATGACCCGCTCCGGTGTCACTGCACTGCTCGGTCTGCTGATGTGCGGGGCTGCGCTGCTGCTCGAACGGGCGTGCCGGGTCAAGGGCGACGACCCGGAGCCACCACACGGTGCGGAGCCCGACCCCGCGTCGTAGCAGACATCACTGGGGTCGTGTCGACAACGCGCTGCTCGCCTGCCCGGATTCCGGGCCGCGAGCGCCTACCGTGGACCCATGTCTTCCCCCTCCGCTCGTCGCCGTCAGCGCAGCACCCGGCTGACGGTTGCTGTCGCACTGCTCACGATCTCTGCTGCGACCGTGGTCGCGGCGGTGGTCTCCGGCTCGTTGCCGATGGTCACCGTTGCCGCAGTGCTCGCGGTGGTGCTCGGCGGCGCGGCCACCAAGATCACCCACTCCGAGTTGCTCACCTCCCGTCGTGACGCGGCTCGCGACCGGGCCGCGCAGGCCCGGGCCTACAAGTTGATCGAGGCCGAACGGGTCGCCGAGAACCAGGCGTTCGCCCGTGCGATGACCGAGCGCATCAACGCGCGCCAGCAGATGGTCGACGACCTCCAGGAGGAACTCGCCTCGTCCCAACGCCGCGTCGCCGAGCAGACCCTGAAGATGAGCGCCGAGGCCCGCCGCGCCGACCAGGCCGAACAGCACCTCGCCGTCGCCACCGAGCAGGTCGACGCCGCCGAGGAGCGCGCCGCCGAGGCCATCGTCCGCGTCGCAGAACTCGAGCAGGAGATCGACGTGCTCAAGGCCGAGCTCGACGCCTGGACCGCCATGGTCGAGGCCGAGCGCCGCCAGCACGCCTGACCCCACCCCGGTTCCTGAGGTGCGAGCCCCGACGGACGAGGCCCGTCGCGTTTCGAGTTGACACATTCTGAGCTCCTCCCGCGTCCAAACTGCGTCAAGGACGAATCAGGAGAGAGATGACCGACGATCGAGCGCGGCTCAGCCCGGACACGTTTGCCGAGTTCGCCCACGCGCGTACGCCGCACCTGTTCCGCCTCGCGTGGCTGCTCTGCGGACAGCACGCCGAGGCGGAGGACCTGGTGCAGGAGACCCTCACCAAGGTCTATGTGCGCGTGAGCAAACGGTTCAGTGCCCCTCTCGACCACCCGGCGACGTATGCACAGACGGTGCTGACCCGCACCTTCATCAGCAGTCGGCGGCGTCGGAGCAGCACCGAGTTGCCGTACGCCGATCTGCCCGATGCCAGTGTCGACGACCACGCAGCGACCAGCGACATCAAGTTGGTGCTCAGCGAGGCACTGGCCGGGCTCAGGCCGATCGATCGTGCGGTGGTGGTGTTGCGCTATCTGGACGACCTCTCGGTGGACCAGGTAGCTCAGATGCTCGATCTCTCCTCTGCAGCAGTCCGCAGTCGAAGCACACGCGCGCTGGCGGGTCTGCGAGAAGGAGTCACGCGATGAATCAGATGGATCTCAACGACGCGATCGAGGGCGCCGAGCGGCGCCTGCGCCCGGACGTCGACCGAATCGTGGATGCGGCGATGACCAACGGGTCGCGGCAGGTGCGCCGTCGACGCCGGGGGACGGCGCTCGCGACGGTGGCAGCCGTCGCTGCCGTGGGTGTCGGTGGCGGTTGGTGGTTGCAGCGGCCGGCTCCGGTGGAGCAGTTGACCGTGAGCGACGCGACGCCATTCGCAACGGGGGCGAACGATCCGATCGACGGCCGTCGGTTGGCGGGAGCCGAGGAGATTCGCGACCGCCTCCTGACCATGCTGCCCGAGGGCGACGTCAGCGATGTCATCGTCCGGGAGGACTCCGACGACCTGCAGTGGGACGGGAGCCAGCAAGGGGTCGAGGTGAACCTCCGGCTCGACGGCACACCGATGAGGCTGCAGTTCATCGACTTCGATCGGGACCTTGACCAGGTCCGGGCCCACTGGTCGCAGGACCCGGGGCCGAAGCCGGGAGACTGTCAGGTCACCGCAGGGCGTGCGCGTGCCGACATCAACATCGTCGGGACATTGGACGGCACTTCGGCAGAGATGGACTGCGTGTTGTGGAACGACGCCAACCGGTTGCACGAGTGCGCGGCGGCGCCGTCGTGTGCTGAGTTGGACAAGTTCGTTGCCTACTCGCCGGAGAAGGAGGTCTGCAACTACAGCGCCAACTACCCGTGCCGGGAGCTTCCTGACGGTGCGTGGCTCGCGGCCGGCACGGGCGGGGACGACGAGGACAGCGACTCGCCGTTCACCATGGCCAACCGGGCGACCGCCGACGGCTGGTATGTCTACGCCTCGTCCGACAACGAGCCGACCACCGTGCTCACCGTGGATGACGTCACCGCGATCGTGACCAGCGACGTCTGGTTCGAGTAGTAGCGGCAACGGCCAGGAGCACTTGGCCGCGGATCTCGTAGACGATCCGGTGGTCGCCGGTGCGGACACGCCACTCGCCGTCGCCGCCAGCCAGCTTCCTTGCCCCGGCTGGGCGTGGTTCATCGGCCAAGAGCTCCACGGCGGCTTGGACGCGCCGCCGTGCTGCCGGATCGAGCTTGCGCAGTTGGCGTGCGGCGGCGGGCGACACCTCGATGCGGTGGGTACCCATGTGGGTCTGGCCCGGTCAAGCCATGCCGAGGTCGGCTTTGACCTGGTCCCAGGGGTTGAGCCGTAGCATGGCGCGGGTGATGCGACGACCTCCGAAGCCCGGAACGCGCGGGGCGGGGCGCACCGCACTCGCGGCATGGGCCCGCGACCTCCTCGGACGCCAGGACGACCAGGTGCAGATCCGGTTCGGCGAGGTGCCAGCCGTGGCCGATGACCTGCCGGGATGGTTGCGCAAGGTGCGACGTCGTACGCCGGAACGTCAGTTGGTCGAGGCTGGTCCGTTCCTGGTCGACGCCGAGCACCTGTCGGAGCCGGCCTTCGCCGCGTTGGGCGACCTGCTTGCCGATGCGCTGCGCCGCAGCGACCTGCTCGCAGTGCCGGTGGAGGACCGGGTCCGCTGCTGGCTGGCGGCAACCGGCCGGCGTCGCGAACTCGCGGACTTCGTGGTCGAACGCGCCCACCACGGTGGCAACGTGGTCACCCGCCTCGACGGCACCCGGCTGTTGGCCGACTTCGGCGACCTGCACCCCGAGGGGATCCCGGACGAGATCGTCGAGATCGGTCCCACGGAGTCCCAGCTCGAGTTGCGGATCAGACGATGCGCACCCACGGGCAGCAGCATCACGCTCGAGCTCTTCGCGATCGTCCGCACGCTCGACTACGACAGCCACCGTCCCGAGATCACCGTGTCGCGCGGAGGAGCGGAGCTGCCCGTCGTACGACGTCCCGACCCGGCCGCGACCCGGTTCAGCGCCCGCTGGTTCCAAGGACACGACGACGGCGCGTTCACGGTCGAGGTGCCCGACGCGGACCAGCCGTTGGAGGTCGAACTTGAGGTCGGAGACTTCGTCCGCACTGCGACGCTCGCCGCCGACCGGATCCGGGCCCGCCTGCCTCGGCCACCGGCGCCCGGCACGGCGGTCGCGTCCGACGTACGGGTCGAGGGCGACGACATCGTGCTCGACGGCACCGGCATCCGGATCCCCCTCCGCGAAGTGATCTGGGGACGTCGACCCGCGCCGCGGCGCAGTGGTGCGATCGATCTCGGAGCCGCGGTTGCCCCTGCCCCCGCTCTCGCCGCCAGGTTGCCGCTCGAGATCAGCGGCCGCGACCACCGCGTCGAGGTGACGGAGGAGGACCGCACGCTCCGAGTGCGGCTGGCACCTCCGCTCGCCGACGACGAGCGCGGCCCACGACGGCAACAACTGCTGCGTGCAGCCGCCCGCACCACGCCACCGCCGGTCGACCCTGCTCTGGTGCTGTTCAGCAGCTATGCCGGCACCCGGGTGACCGACAGTCCCGCGGCGATCCACCAGGAGTTGCGCCGCCGACGTCCCGACCTCAAGGTGCGCTGGGCGGTCGCCGACCACTCCGTCGTACCGCCCGATGGTGCGAAGCCGGTGCTGCTCCGCAGCCGGGAGTGGTACGACGCGTGGGCCTCGGCCGGGCTGATCGTCACCAACGTCGAGGTCGACCGGTGGTTCACGCCCCGTCCGGAGCAGACCGTGGTGCAGACCTTCCACGGCTACCCGTCGAAGACGATGGGCAAGGTGTTGTGGCAGTCGAAGAACTTCTCGCCCCGCAAGATCCGTTACCAACTCGAGCACACCGCAGCGACCTGGTCGTTGGTGGTGACACCCGACGAGGCGATGGACCGGCACTACCGCGACCAGTACGACTGGACCGGTCCGATCGTCAACCAGGGTTACCCGCGCAACGATGCGCTGGTCGGTGCGGCCGCCGACCGCCGCCGCGCCGAGGTGCGTGACCTGCTCGGCATCGGCGACCGGATCGCGGTGCTCCATGCGCCGACCTGGCGCGACGACCAGGCGACCAACTTCCGGAGCGCAGTTGCCGACGAGCACCTGGACGCCACTGCCTTCGCCGAGGCACTCGGCGACACCCATGTGCTGTTGTGGCGTGGTCACCGCTTCCACGCACCGCGCGGTGGCGGAGACGCCGTCATCGACGTCACCGACCACCCGGAGATCAACGACCTGATCGTGGCCGCCGACGTCGCGGTGCTCGACTATTCGTCGCTGCGTTTCGACTTCGCGATCACCGGACGTCCGATGGTCTTCCTGGTGCCCGACCTGGCGTCGTACGCCGACACCTCGCGCGGCTTCCTCCACCCGTTCACCGAGTCCGCACCCGGGCCACTGGTCGCCGACACCGCAGAGGTGATCGAGCAGGTGCGTGACATCGAGGCGTTGCTCCGGCGCCACCGCAGCGAGTTGGGTGGGTTCAACCACCGGTTCAACCAGCACCACGACGGATTGGCGACAAACCGGGTCGTGGACGCGATCCTCTCGATAGGGTCGGTGCCGTGATCCGTCGGGTACGCAACCTCATGGTCCCTCCCGGTGACGCGACCCAAGGGTCGGTGAAGGCCAACAACAAGCTCCGCCGTCTCCGTCGCCGGGTGGAGAGGTTGACGACCGCCAACGCGACGTTGACCGATCGCTTGCAACGCCAGCAGCGCGAGCTCGACCTCCTGCGCACCACCACCCTCGACGTCTTCCCCGAGGTGCCGATCCCGGCCGAGGTCGCGCGCGTGCACGAGGCCGTGCGGGCCGAGGGATTGACCTTCTTGGACCCGCAACAACTGGACTCGCTGGTGACGTGCGTCATCGAGGCCGACATGGCGGGGCGACCCGGACTGGTGATCGAGGCGGGCACCGCGCGCGGTGGCTCGGCGATAGCGATGGCGGCGGCCAAGGACCGGCAGCGTCCGATGCGGGTCTACGACGTGTTCGGGATGATCCCGCCGCCCACGGAACGCGACGGCGCCGACGTGCAGAGCCGCTACCAGGACATCGCCGACGGCAGGGCCCGCGGCAAGGGCGACGAGATCTACTACGGCTACCGCGACGACCTCGAGGGCGAGGTGCGGGACTCGTTCGCCCGCCACGGTGTGCCGATCGACACGCACAACGTGCAGCTGGTCAAGGGCTTGTTCGAGGACACGATGGTGATCGACGAACCGGTCGCGCTCGCCCACGTCGACGGTGACTGGTACTCCTCCACGATCACCTGCCTGCAGGCGATCGCGCCCCGCTTGGTCTCGGGTGGTCGGATCGTGATCGACGACTACTACACGTGGTCGGGTTGCCGCACTGCGGTCGACGAGTACTTCGCCGACCGTGCGGGCTTCCGGGTGGAGATGCGCGCCAAGGTGCACGTGGTCCGCACCTGACGACGGTGAGGCCGATCACCCACGGATTGCCGGCTCTGGCCGGGCGCGGTGGTTCGGTTACTCTGCCCGCATGCCTGCTGACAGGGACATCTCCGGGAACCCCAGTCCGACCAGCCTTGCCCGTCGCGCTGTCGGGAAGGTGCGCCGGACCGTCGGTGGCACTCCTCCGCCGGCTGCGCCGGCGCCGGACCACAGCGAGGAACTCAAGCAGCTCCGGCGCGCGGTGAAGCGTGCCGAGGCGCAGGCGGACAAGCAGCAGGCGAGGCTCGCCAAGCAGCAGGCCCGGATCGCCCGCCTCGAACGCAACCAGACCCGGTTGACCGAGATCGTCCACGGCATCTCCCACGGAGAGCCCGACGTCGAGCTTCCCGACGTCTCCACGACGCGCCAGGAGGCGCGACGCCACCGTGCGCTCGCGACGTACGCCGACCTGCTCAGTCAGGGAGTGGGGGCGCCGGCCGCCCAGATTGCGACGGTGCGCGCCTGCCTCGACGCCAATGACCGTCACCTCGCCCGCGCGTTCGTGATCGGCGTCACCCGGCCGGGTGACGAGTTCCGTGAGATCGGGCTGGGCGCCGTGATCACCGACATGGCGGTCTTCGACCGCGCGTGGGAGTTGTTCGCGCGCGCAGATCGCGACCTGCTTGCCGACCTGGTCCCGGTGGAGGCGGTCACCGCCGCGCTGTCGGCCGGTGACGCTGAGGCAGTCGCCGCTGCCCTGTGGATCGCCCAGCGCCCGGGGCATCCGGCGTCCACGCTCGCCGAACTCGCACCGCGACTGCTCGTCACCGGTCACCGCGAGGTCGCGCAGCAGCTCGCCGACGAGGTCTTCGAACGCTCAGCGGAACTGAGCGGAGCCGAGCGTGCCGAGTTTGCGAAGTTGGACCACTGGTTCGCCCCGACCGCACCGGCCGAGCCACCGGCCGGTGCGCTCAAGTTCGGTCTGATCGGCTACCACCAGCCCGACCAGTCGCGCGCCTCGCGCAACGTCGGCGACTACGTCCAGACGCTCGCCCTGCTCGGCAACCTGGCGCGTTTCCGCGGCGTCCGCTTCAGCGGTGCTGACGGCCTCGGCGAACTCGGCACCACGATCCAGAGCCGGGTCACCGACGACCTGCACCTCCCGTCGACGGAGCGGCCGGTGCACCTGATCCCGGTCAGCCGCGACTTCAGTGACGGCGACCAGCTCCCGGAGGACACGTGGATGGTTGCCTTCGGGTGGCACATGCACTCGTCGTTCCGTCTCAACTTCGGGCTGCCCTACCACCGGCACATCAAGCCGATCTTCGTCTCGTTCCACATCAACCGGGTGGCGACGCTCGACGAGCCGACGATCGCCTACCTCAAGGCCAACGGCCCGATCGGTTGTCGCGACTGGACCACCGTCGACCTGCTGCTGAGCGCCGGCGTGGACGCCTTCTTCACCGGCTGCCTGACCACCACCGTCAACGCGGTCTACCCCGACCTCGCGTCGGTGCCGAAGTCCGACCCGCAGGTCACCGCGGTGATCGACGTGCCCGACCGGGTCGCGTACGCCGTCGCCGAGCCCAAGCACGTGTTCACCCACGTCGATCCGGTCAACCGGTCGCTCAACCTGGTCGAGGGCACCCGCGCCGCGCTCGACCTGCTCGACACCTATCAGCGTGACTACTCGCACGTCGTCACCAGTCGGTTGCACTCCTACCTGCCGGCGACTTCGATCGGCATCGGCGTCGACTTCCGGCCCGACAAGGTCGGCGACGTCCGTTTCGACGGCCTGTTGGGCATGAGTCCCGGCGTGCCGGCGTTCACGGCGATCCGCGACGGCATCCGCGAGTTGCTCGCCGGCACCTTCGGACTCCTGCTCGAGGGTGCCGACGAGGAGATGGTGCGTGCGGACTGGCGTCGTCGTACGGCGCCGATGGTCGCCGCCGCCAAGGAGCGCTTCCGCGCGCCGGCTGCGTTGACCCGACCCGAGTTCGACGTGGCTGCTGCGGTCGCTGCAGTCGCCACCGACACCCACGCCTACGGACCGCACGACAGCGTCGATCCCGACCGTGTCGTCGATGTGGCGATGAGCCTGGACGCCAACTTCAAGGCGCTCCTGCCGGTGACGGTCGCGTCGTTGCTCGCCAACGCGTCCGGCCCGGTGCGGCTCTGGGTCACCGAGCGTGGGCTCGACGAGGACTACCGTGCCTGGTTCCATGCGGCGTTCCCGGACCTTCCGGTCACCTTCCTTGGCTGCGACTCCGTCGACTACGGCGAGATCGACCGGATGATCGGGCACATCACGGTCGCGACGATGGACCGACTGCTGCTGCCGGAGCTGCTTCCCGACCTCGACCGGATCACCTATGTCGACATCGACACCGTCACCGAGGGTGACGTCTGCGAGTTGGCCGCCACCGACCTGTCCGGCACCCCGTTGGCGGGTCGTCCGGGCCTGCAGATGGCCTCGGTCTGCTGGCGCGACGCCGGCAACCACCTCGACGCGGACCGTGCCTCGGAGTTGCGTCGTCTGATGTCCGCGCGGCACGCCTTCGACTTCGCCACCGTCAACTGCGGTGTGCTGGTGCTCGACCTGGCGCGGATGCGCGCCGACAACTTCGTCGCCGAGTTCGTGCCGATGGCGCGCCACTTCGGACTCAACGACCAGGACATCGTCAACGCGTACGCCGGGACTGACCGGGTCGAGTTGGACCCGCGCTGGAACGCACTGCCGTTGATGGTCGAGGACGACCTGGAGCCCGGGATCATCCACTATGCGGGCGCGGGCAAGCCGTGGAACGACGCGCTGGTCCCGGCGAGCCACAAGTGGCAGCAGGTCACGGACCGACTCGTCGAGCGTGTGGGCGCACTCCCGGCGTGAGCCGGTTGCTGGAGAGGAACTCGATGTCGAAGTTGAAGAACCGGGCCCGCGGGCTGGCCGTTCGCGCGGCCAAGACCCCGGTCGGTCGACTGGTGCGCCGCCCGGCGCTGTCAGTGATCGTCCCGTTCTACAACGTGGAGAAATACCTCGCCGACTGCCTTGACTCGATCCTCGAGCAGGGGTTCGGCGACTACGAGTTGTTGCTGGTCGACGACGGCTCGCCGGACGGTTCCCGAGCCATCGCGCAGCAATACGTCGCCAAGGACTCCCGGGTCCGGCTGCTGACGCGTCCCAACGGCGGTCTCGGTGCGGCCCGCAACACCGGCGTACGGGCTGCTCGTGGTCACCATCTCACCTTCATCGACTCCGACGACCTGTTGCCACCGGGAGCGCTCGGGGCGCTGATGTCCCAGGCCCGTCAGGGTGGTGCCGACATCGTCGCTGGCGCCGTCGAACGTTTCGACAGCCAGCGCCGCTGGCAACCGTCCTGGGTGCCTTCGGTGCACCGCGACCTGCGTACCGGGGTCACCGTCACCGAGTTCCCCGCGCTCCTGCGCAATCTCTACACATGGAACAAGGTCTACCGCCGCGACTTCTGGCAGGCGCAAGGCCTCTGGTTCCGCGAGGGGGTCGCCTACGAGGACCAGCCGATCGTCACCGAGCTCTTCATCGCGGCCGATCGCATCGACGTGATCCCTGATCTGGTCTATCTCTACCGAGCCCGTGACGACAAGAGCTCGATCAGCCAACAGACCGCAAGCCTGAAGGACCTCCGCGACCGCATCGAGGCATGGCGGGTCAGTGAGGAGTCGTTCGGCAAGGATCCCTCCGCGCCGGTCTACCAAGCCTGGTTGGCAACCCTCTTCGACGCGCACTTCCAGTGGTACCTCACCAGCCGCGGCACCGTGGACGACGACTACTGGGCCGAACTGGTCACCGCGGTGCGGCACTACTCCGACCAGGCCGAGCAATGGGTGTGGGACAACACGTCGCCGCCCCAGCGAGTGCTGATCGAGTTGGCCCGGCAGGACCGACGCGCCGACGCGCAGGAGCTGGTCCGCCGAGAGCACAACAAGGTCAGTGTGTGGCCGCCCGTGGTCCGCGACCGGGGGATCGAACTGCAGCTGCCGTTCCACGATGACCCGGACCTCGACGACGACCTGTTTCTCCTGCGCCCCGAGCAACTCTCCATGGCGCACTCCCTGGAGAACCTCCACTGGATCGAGGAGGACGGCAGGTTCTGGTGCGAAGCCAGCGGCTGGGCGTTGGTCCGCAAGCTCGACCTGGCCCGCTTCGACGCCGAGACCTCGCTGGTCCTCCGCAATGAGCGGACGGGTGAGGAGATCGCTCACCGAGCCTCGGCGCACCCGCTCCCGTGCCTGCCGCCGCCGGTCGACGACACGTGGAGCGACAGCCGCAACGGCACCTTCTCGGTGCGGTTCTCGATCGACGACATGATCCGGGGTGCCCGCCACGGTGACGAGTGGTCGGTGCATCTGCGGATCGAGGCCGGGCAGTTCGCGGTGGAGACGCCGGTGACCAGGCTGCTGCGCAGTGGTGCCGCCGGCGCGGTGCCTGCGTTGCGGCTCGACGAGAGCACTCGGCTGCGTTGTGTGTGGACCTTCCGGCGCCCGCTGCGGCTGGCTCTGGACACCTCCGGCGTCCCGGTGTCCTCGGTGCAACTCGACGGCCGCACCCTGCGTGGTGCGCTCGCACCGGGCAGCAGCGGCAGAGAGGTCGAGGTGGTCTCTGACGTCGCGAACGCGAAGGCGCGTGTGTCGGGGGACAACTTCTCGGTGACCCTGCCGACGGCGGACGTGCCGGCGCACGGTGACCTGCGGGAGTGGCGGGTCCTGGTCGCACAGAGCGGTTCGGAGCCCCGCCGCCTCGTCCCTGACGCGGCCGGCCTGGCTGAGGCGTCTCCGGGCGCTCCGCTGCGGCTCGACGTCAACCGCAACGGCGAACTGGTGGTGCGGGAGTTCTCCCGCAGTGTCGAGGCGCTGTCGGCGGAGGTCGCACCCGATGGGGGAATCCTCCTGCAGGGCCGATTGCACGGCGTACCCACCGGTCGGATCCGGCTGCGCACCACCTTGCATGCCCAGGTCTCCTACGGTCCGTGGTCGGAGATCACCGACGGTCGGTTCACTGCCTGGCACGACCTGCGGCACGACTACTTCCGCTTCGGCCGTCTCCCGTTGCCGATCGGCGACCACGACCTGCATCTCGAGGTCGAGGACACTCCCGGCGAATGGCTCTCACCGGAGATCAGTGACCAACTGTCCGCGCAGCTGCCGGTCCGGATCGACACCGATGTCCTCGAGGGCAACCTGCTCCGCGGCCCGGGTGGTGGCCTGCGGGTCGGCCTGCTGCGTCCGGTCCGGGAGAGCCGCGGCAAGTATGCGCAGCGGCTCCTCCAGGAGCAGGGGCCGACCACGCCGGGCCTGACCCACGGCATCCTGTTCCGCTCCTACTTCGGGGAGCGGGCCACCGACAACGGCCTGTCCATCCAGGCGGAGTTGGCTCGTCGGGGCTCGGACCTCCCGGTCTACTGGGCGGTCCAGCACCACGGCACACCCGTGCCCGACGGAAGCATCCCGGTGGTGGTCAACACCCGTGAGTGGTATGACCTGATCGGGTCGGTGAAATATCTCGTCGACAACATGTACCAACCCCAGTACCTCCGGAAGCGGGACGGCCAGGTCTATGTCCAGACCTTCCACGGCTATCCGTTCAAGGTGATGGGGCACACCCACTGGCGGCTGCAGCAGTTCTCGCAGGCCAAGATCGATGCGTACGACGAGCGGGCCGCCGAGTGGGACCACCTGGTGTCCCCTGCGCGTTATGCGACGCCGTTGTTGCAGCGCGAGTTCAACTACCGCGGCGACGTGTTGGAGATCGGCTACCCGCGCAACGACATCCTGTTCGCCCCGGAGCGCGACCAGTTGCGCGACGAGGTACGACGGACCCTCGGGATCCGACCTGACCAGAAGGCGGTCCTCTATGCGCCGACCTTCCGTGACTATCTGTCCGACAACGACCAGAGTGCGCTGATGGTCGACTTCTTCGACTTCGAAGCCGCCCACCGGGCTCTCGGCGACGAGTGGGTGATCCTGATCAGGGGCCACGCCTTCAACGCCCGCACCCGACTGCGGGCCGGCACGCTCAAGGGCTGCATCGACGTGACCGACTACCCGGAGGTCTCCGACCTCTACCTCGCCTCCGACGCTGCGATCGCCGACTACTCCTCGCTGCGCTTCGACTACGGCGTCACCGGCAAGCCGATGGTCTTCCACGTGCCCGATCTCCAGCGTTACAAGGACACCCGCGGCTGGCTCTTCGACTACGAGCCGACTGCGCCCGGCCCGCTGGTCGACACCACCGACCAGGTGGTGGCACACCTGCGCGACTTCGAGAACCTGCGCACGTCGTACGCCGATGCCTACGAGGCGTTCCGCAAGGAATACCTGGACCTGGAGGACGGTCAGGCCGGTGCGCGGTTCGTCGACGCGGTGATCGCTGCGAGGGGAGATGTGTGAGATGGGTCCGCCGACGAGCGCCTTGGTAGGGTCGCCGCGTGTCTGATCCCGAGCGTCTCCTCGTCCTCATCACCGGCACCGGTCGCAGCGGCACGAGCACGATGTCGGGTTCGTTCCACCACCTCGGACTGCACGTGCCGGGGCCCTATCTGGGGGCCAACGAGTCGAACCCCAAGGGCTTCTTCGAGTCGCGCTTCTCGATGCGCTTCCACAAGGAACTGCTCGACTCGGTCGGGGTCAACGCGATGGACAGTCGACCGAACGCACTCGACGAGGTGCGGGCTGCGATCACGCCTGAGCACCGGGCCAGGCTGGAGAAGTTCCTGGCCAAGGTCGGTGACGAGCACGACCAGATCGTGGTCAAGGACCCGCGGAGCGTGTGGACCCAGCCGCTGTGGCGTGACGCCGCCGCCACGGTCGGGCGCGACATCCGCTACGTCTCGATGCTGCGGCACCCGGCGGAGACGATCGGCAGCCGGGCCACCTATTACGCCAGCGACGAGGCTGACCGTCGCCGGCGCTACGAGATCTTCAACATCAGCAGGTGGATCAACAACCAGCTGATCAGCGAACGCGAGACCCGTGGTGCGCGACGTTCCTTCGTCCGCTACACCGACCTGCTCGAGGACTGGCGCCCGGTGGTCACCCGGATCGCCGACGAACTCGGTCTGCTGTACGCCGTCCCGCCGACAGCCGAGCACCACCCGGTCGACGACTTCATCGAGCCCGACCTGCGTCGGGTGCGGGTGGTCTGGGACGACCTCGAGATCCCGCCGGCGTTGCAGGCGATCGGTGACGAGGTCTGGCAGACGCTCAACCGACTGCACGACAACGGCGGCGCCGACGAGACGGCCAGTGCCGACCTTGACGCGCTGGCCGAGCGCTACCGCCAGCTCTTCGACGAGGCCAGCGCGATCAGCCATGACGCGGCCGAAGGGCGCCTCGAGGAGGCGCGCCGTGCCGGTGCCCAGGCGGAGCGCGAACGCCTCAGCGCCGAGGCTGCCGAGTTGCCCGCGCCACCCGCACGGTCAGGGGCACCGCGCGTCGACGAAGTGGGCGGTCGCGACCTGATCAAGGAAGCCGGACGACGCGTCCTGCGCAAGGTCGGCCGTCGTGGCGGTGACGCGGAGTGACCCAGAGCCTGAGTGATCCGCTGCCCGCTGGTTCGGTGCTGCTGCACGTCGGCCCACCGAAGACCGGCTCGACCGCGGTCCAGGGCGCATTCCGACAGGCCAAGTCCGATCTGGAGGTGATCGGGGTCCGGTGCCCGGGCAAGGAGCGCCGCGCGAAGACTCCCCTGGCCGATCTGCTCCGAGGAGACGGGAGAGGGAGCTGGGCCAGGTTCACCGCTGCCGTGGGGCGTCGCGCGGCTGACCGGGTCTGGGTCAGCAACGAAGATTTCGCGGCAGTGCCGGCTCAGGTTGCAGCACGGGCCGTTGATGACCTCGGCGGCGACCGGGTCGAGGTCGTCTACGTGGTCCGGCCGATCGACAAGTTGTTGCCGTCGCAGTGGCAGCAGCGAGTACGCCGTTCTCGCTCCGCGCCGACGTACGACGACTGGCTGCGTGAGGTGCTCGCTGACGAAGCCACCTCGGCACACACCCACTTCTGGTCCCGTCACGACCTGGCCGGTCAGTCGGCCAAGTGGAGCGGTGGTGACCCACGCAGGATGCGGTTCGTGGTCAGCCGGGAGGGCGACTACGACTACCTGCTGCACGTCTTCGAGGACCTGCTCGCGATCCCGCGCGGCACCCTGGTTGCGGAGAAGGGCGCCAACAGTTCGCTCACTCTCTCCGGAGCGGAGTTGCTCCGCGAACTGGACCGCCTGATTGCGGATGTCGGAGTCGACGACGTCCTCTACCGCACAGAGCTCAAGCCCGCCATCTCCAAGCTGATGCGGGACCGGCCGGTCGACGCCGCCGACGAACGCATCGAACTGCCCGGATGGGCCGTCGGTCGGGTCGAGGCGTTGAACCAGCGCCGTGCTGACTTCCTCGAGCGCAGCGGACATCCCCTGATCGGCGATCCTCGCAGTCTGGTGGAGCGCGCCGTACGCAGCCGGTCGGAGGGCACAGCGCCGGAGCCACGGATCTCCAGCCATGCGGCAGCCGAGTTGTTGGCCTGGGCGTTGGCGGAGGGCTTCGGTGCGGCGGCCGCACCGACGGTCGACGAACTCCAGCACCCTGGCACGGACTGAGGTCGAGGAGTTCGGCGACGAACTCAGCCAGAGCAGTGAATTGGCTGGTGCCGAGCACGGTGCGACCGTGATGCCCGCATAGACTGCGGCGCATGCGCGTTTCTGATTCCCGGCGGGTGCTTTTCGTCCATGTGCCGAAGACGGGCGGTTCGACCATCGACGCCATGTTCGATCGCGAGGTCGCAGACACGCGCCGCGTCGCCGACCGCGCCCGCCACTCGCCGTACGGACGCCTCCTGAAGGCCGAGCCGGAGCTGACCGACTACTGGTCCTTCGGCTTCGTGCGCAACCCGTGGTCGCGCATGGTGTCGTGGTGGAGCATGGTCAACGGAGTGCACGCCTCCTACCAGCGCGGTGAGCCGCAAGCGGTGAAGAAGGTCGAGAACCATCCGGGTGCCTGGCTGCCGGAGTTTGAGTTCGCTGAAGATTTCGAGCGCTTCGTGCTCGAAGGCACCGAGAAGATCGCGAAGGTGGGGCGTCCCCAACTCCGCACTCTGGCGGCAGCCGGTCGCGAGATCGACTTCGTCGGGCGGGTGGAGAACTTCCGCAACGACGTCAACATCGTCCGCGAACGGCTTGGTCTCGAGCAGCTCGACGAGATCCCTCGTCGCAACAAGAGCAGTCACGGTCCCTATCAGGACTACTACACCTCCGTGACTCGCCAGAAGGTTGCCGAGCTGTATGCCGATGACATCGAAGCCTACGGCTACGAGTTCTGAGCTCAGGGCTGGGCGAGCAGGGCGGCCAGTGGGTCGTCGCGCCGTACGTCGATGATCTGTCCGGTCAGCTCTGACAGCAGGACGTCGAGCGAGGTGCGGGCAACCGCGTCGGAGGAGAGCAGCGAGTCGGCCGGTTCGTCCCCGAACGCCTTGGTGCGCATCGGCGTGCCGGTGCGCTCGGGGTTGATGCAGTTGACCCGGACGCCGTCAGCAGCCCACTCGTCGGCCAGCGCCTGGGTGAGGTTGACCGTGGCAGCCTTGGCCGACGAATACAGGCTGTAGCCGCTCCGCCCGCGGGTGTAGGAGCTCGACGTGTAGAGCAGCAGCGCGCCGTCGGTCTCCTGCAGCGCGTCGTGGAAGGCCTGGGCGATGAAGATCGGCGCCAAGTAGTTGATCTCGGTCGCGGCCCAGATCGTCTCCTCGCTGGTCTCGAGGAGTTCGCCGCGGGGCAGCACGCCGGCGGTGTTGACGACGAAGTCGATGCGCCCCTCGGCAGCCAGCACCCGGTCGCGAGCCGCCACGATGTCCTCGCGCCGCTCCACATGGGTGCCGGTGCTCGAGCGGCTGAACCGGTGCACCTTGGCGCCGCTGCGTTCGGCGAGGTCGGCAATGTCACCACCGATGCCGTAGCTGCCGCCGAAGACGACCATCACCTTGCCGGCCAGGGCCGCGGCGTACTCGGCGTCGGTGTGTCCCTGGGGATGGTCCTGGGCGGTGAGTTGGAAGAGCTTGTCGGCGATGTAGACGTCGATCGGTTCGGTGACCTTCATGTTGCTCTCGTCGCCGTGCACGACCGTGATCGGCAC